>JBEVNE010000363.1:0-23063 GCA_040508275.1 Duganella sp. | reverse complement strand
GCGATGAGCTTCCAGTGCGACTACCTGGCCATCTCGTTCCCGAAAAGCGCCACCGACATGGAAATGGCGCGCCAGCTGGCCAATATCGCCGGCGAGCCGTATGGCCACAAGCCGATGATGATCGCCAAGATCGAGCGCGCCGAAGCGATTCCGGTGCTGCAGGAAATCCTCGACGCCTCTGATGGCATCATGGTGGCGCGTGGCGACCTGGCGGTGGAAGTGGGCAATGCTGCCGTGCCGGCGCTGCAAAAACGCATGATCCGCATGGCGCGTGAGTCGAACAAGCTGGCCATTACCGCCACGCAGATGATGGAATCGATGATTTTCAACGCCGTGCCTACGCGCGCCGAAGTATCGGACGTGGCCAACGCGGTGTTGGACGGCACCGATGCGGTGATGACTTCGGCAGAAACGGCTTCCGGCCGCTATCCGATTGAAACCGTGGAAATGATGGCGGCCATTTGCGTGGAAGCCGAGCAGTCCGAGTACAACAAGCTCGACGCCGACTTCCTCAACGCCACCTTTACCCGCATCGACCAGTCGATTGCCTATGCGGCGCTGTTTACCGCGCACCACCTGGCAGTCAAGGCGATTGTCGCGCTGACCGAATCGGGCTCGACGGCGCTGTGGATGAGCCGTCATAACATCAGTACGCCGATCTATGCGCTCACGCCGAGCACCGTGACCGAGCGCAAAGCGGCGCTGTATCGCAATGTCAAAGCCTTTAACCTGGCGCAGGCAGGCGACAGCGCCACTGTCATGAAACAGGCGGAAGAGTTGCTGGTGGCGCGCGGCATCGTCAAGAAAGATGACATCATCGTGGTCACCTGGGGCTCGCGCATGGGATACGCAGGCGGCACCAATGCGCTGCGGATCGTCAAGGTTGGCCAGTTAGTCAAGTAAGCCCGGGGCGCCATTCCGCCAAAAGCGGAATGGCACATTGCAGCGCATCGCTGCGGGCTCCGGCAACAGGATTTTTTTTTAATTGTTTGGAGTACATACCATGTCCCTCGTATCGATGCGTCAACTGCTGGACCATGCTGCTGAAAATGGTTACGGCATTCCTGCCTTCAACGTCAACAACCTCGAGCAGGTGCAAGCCATCATGGCTGCTGCCGATGCGCTCAACAGCCCGGTGATCATGCAAGCGTCCGCTGGCGCCCGCAAATATGCTGGCGAAGCGTTCCTGCGTCACCTGATCGACGCCGCCATCGAAGCCTATCCGCACATTCCGGTCGTGATGCACCAGGATCACGGCCAGTCGCCGGCGATCTGCATGGCGGCAATCCGCTCGGGCTTCTCGTCGGTGATGATGGACGGTTCGCTGGAAGCGGACGGCAAGTCGGTCGCTTCGTACGAGTACAACGTTGAAGTGTCGCGCGAAGTGGTCAAGTTCTCGCACGCCATCGGCGTGACCGTGGAAGCCGAACTGGGCGTGCTCGGTTCGCTGGCAACCATGAAGGGCGACAAGGAAGACGGCCACGGCGCCGACGGCACCATGACCCGCGAACAGCTGCTGACCGACGTAGACCAGGCTGCCGACTTCGTCAAGCAAACCCAGTGCGACGCGCTGGCAATCGCCATCGGCACCTCGCACGGCGCCTACAAGTTCACCCGCAAGCCGACCGGCGACATCCTGGCGATCGACCGCATCAAGGAAATCCACGCACGTATTCCGAACACCCACCTGGTGATGCACGGTTCGTCGTCGGTGCCGCAAGAGCTGCTGGCCGTGATCCGCGAATTCGGCGGCGACATGAAAGAAACCTATGGCGTGCCGGTCGAAGAAATCCAGGAAGGCATCCGTCACGGCGTTCGCAAAATCAACATCGACACCGATATCCGCCTGGCCATGACGGCAGCGATCCGTCAATTCATGTTCCAGAACCCATCGAAATTCGACCCGCGCGACTACCTCAAGCCAGCCCGCCTGGCTGCCGAGCAGGTTGTGCGCGCACGTTTCCAGGCTTTCGGCTGCGAAGGCCAGGCGTCGAAAATCAAACAAGTTTCGCTGGAAAAAATGGCCGAGCGTTACAAGGCCGGCGAGCTGTCGCAAATTGTGAAGTAAAATCCTGTCTGCAACGGGCCCACTGAACCCGTGAGTTCTCGACCGGCGGAGAGCGTTGCTTTCCGCCGGTTTCGCTTTTAATAACATACTCCAAGCTATGAACAGCCTCTACCAGTCTTCCATTACCTCCCTGCCACTGCTCGGTCACGGCAAAGTCCGCGACAACTACGCCGTCGGCGACGACAAGATTCTGATCGTCACCACCGACCGCCTGTCGGCCTTCGACGTTGTCATGAATGAACCGATTCCCGGCAAGGGCATGGTACTGAACCAGATGAGCGATTTCTGGTTCGAGAAGCTGGGCCATATCGTCCCCAACCACCTGACCGGCGTAGCGCCGGAATCCGTGGTGGCTGCCGACGAAGTGCTGCAGGTCAAGGGCCGCGCGGTAGTGGCCAAGCGCCTGAAGCCGATCATGGTCGAGGCGGTGGTGCGCGGTTACATCATCGGTTCGGGCTGGAAGGATTATCAGGCAACGGGTGCGATCTGCGGCATCACGCTGCCGGCCGGCCTGCAACAGGCGGAAAAACTGCCGCAGCCGCTGTTCACCCCCGCCGCCAAGGCCGACCTCGGCGAGCATGACGAAAACATCAGCTTTGCCGACATGGAAAACCGCATCGGCGCCGAACTGGCCTCCAAGATGCGCGACGTCAGCATCCAGCTGTACACGGCAGCGGCCGAATACGCCGCCACGCGCGGCATCATCATTGCCGATACCAAGTTTGAATTCGGCCTCGACGACAATGGCGTGATGCACCTGATGGATGAAGTATTGACCGCCGACAGCTCGCGCTTCTGGCCTGCCGATTCGTACGCGACCGGCATTTCGCCGCCGTCCTTCGACAAGCAGTTTGTGCGCGACTACCTGGAAACCCTGACCGACTGGGGCAAGACCGCACCGGCGCCGGCGCTGCCAGCCGACGTCATCGACAAAACCCAGGCCAAGTATTTCGAAGCCATCGAGCGCCTGACCGGCGACAAGCTGAAAGCCTGAGATGACTGCACAGACACCACCGCTGGTTGGCGTGATCATGGGTTCGTCCTCGGACTGGGACGTGATGCAGAACGCGGTCGCCATCCTCAAGCAGTTTGGCGTGCCGTTCGAGGCGCAAGTCATTTCCGCCCACCGCATGCCTGACGAAATGTATGCGTACGCCAAGAGCGCGCGTGCGCGCGGCCTGCGCGCGATTATCGCCGGCGCCGGCGGCGCCGCCCACCTGCCGGGCATGGTCGCCGCCATGACCATCGTGCCGGTGCTCGGCGTACCGGTACCGTCGAAATACCTGCGCGGCGAAGATTCGCTTCTGTCCATCGTGCAAATGCCGAAAGGCGTGCCGGTATCGACCTTCGCCATCGGCGAAGCAGGCGCTGCCAATGCAGCGCTGACGGCGGTGGCCATGATCGCCGCCACCGACAACGCACTGGCCGAGCAGCTTGAAGCATTCCGTGCTGCGCAAACCGATGCCGCCAAGGCCATGACCCTGCCGCTGTAAAGATACCATGAGCAATTCCAAGTCTTCCCCGCCGGCCATCCTGCCCGCCGCCCAGCCAGCCGCCTGGCTCGGCGTGATGGGCGGCGGCCAGCTTGGCCGCATGTTTGCCCACGCCGCCCAGAGCATGGGCTACCAGGTCGCCGTGCTGGAACCATCTGATGCCTGTCCGGCAGGGCAGGTGGCGCAGCGCCTGATCAACGCCGGCTACAGCGATGCCGCCGGTCTCGATGCGCTGGCGGCGCAATGCCTGGCCGTCACCACCGAATTCGAAAACGTCCCGGCAGACAGCCTGTCGCGCCTGGCGCACAGCGTGTTTGTGGCGCCCAACGCCCAGGGCGTATCGGTGGCGCAGGACCGCATTGCCGAAAAGCGTTTCTTTGTCGATTGCGCGCCCAAATCGGGCGTGCAGCCGGCGCCGCACAAGGTGATTGCCTCGGCTGCCGACATCGACGCCATCGACGACGCGTTGTTGCCCGGCATTTTGAAAACCGTGCGCATGGGCTACGACGGCAAAGGCCAGGTGCGCGTGCACACGCGCGCCGACGTCCATGCTGCGTTTGCGGCGATGGACGAGGTGACTTGCCTGCTGGAGAAAATGCTGCCTCTGGCCTATGAAGTGTCGGTACTGACCGCGCGCGGCCATGACGGCGCTTCGGTGGTCTATCCGATTGCCGAAAACGTCCACCGCGACGGCATCTTGTTTACCACCACCGTGCCCGGCCCGAATGTCTCGGCCGAGAGCGCCGCCCGGGCGCAGCAGGCAGCGCAGGCGATTGTGGCCGAGCTGGGCTACGTGGGCGTGCTGTGCATCGAATTTTTCGTGCTGACCGATGGTTCGCTGGTGGTCAACGAAATGGCGCCGCGTCCGCACAACAGCGGCCATTACACGATGGATGCCTGCGTGACCAGCCAGTTTGCCCAGCAGGTGCGCGCCATGGCGCGTCTGCCGCTGGGCGATGTGCGCCAGCATTCGCCGGCCGTCATGCTTAATATTCTTGGCGATGTGTGGTTCGAGGGTGACTCGGACACGGCGCGCGAACCGGCCTGGGACCAGGTGCTGGCGCTGCCCGGCGCCTGCCTGCACTTGTACGGCAAGGACGATCCGCGCCGCGCACGCAAGATGGGCCACCTGACCTTTGTCGCGGCAACGCTGGCAGAGGCACAGCGTAATCTCAACGCTGCCTGCGCCATCCTGGGTATTGCACCGTGACCACTGGGGAGCAGAGCGTGGTTGACGCCGCCGCCATCAAGGTCGCCGCTGCCGTGCTGGAGGCGGGCGGGCTGGTAGCGTTCCCTACCGAAACCGTTTACGGCCTGGGCGCCGATGCCGAAAACCCGGCAGCGGTGGCGCGCATCTACCAGGCCAAGGGGCGGCCCAACGACCACCCGGTGATTGTGCACGTGGCGCCAGGCGCCCCGCTCGACTACTGGGTGCGCGAAGTGCCGCCGGCGGCGCGCCAGCTGGTCGAGGCTTTCTGGCCGGGCCCGCTCACACTGATACTGCACCGCGCTGCGCATATTCCCGATGCCGTCTCCGGTGGCCAGGATACGGTGGGCATCCGTTGCCCATCGCACCCGGTGGCGATTGCCTTGCTCAGCGCGTTCAAGGGCGGCAAGGGCGGGGTGGCGGCGCCGTCGGCCAACAAGTTCGGCAACGTCAGCCCGACCACGGCCCAGCATGTGCGTGATGAATTCCATATCGGCGATCCCGACGAGGCCGCGATGACCGGCGAGGCGGCCTGTTCGGCCGACCTGCTGAGCATTGTGCTCGAGGGCGGCGCCAGCCAGGTGGGCATCGAATCGACGATCATCGATCTGTCGCGCCTGGACACCCACGGCCCGGTGCTGCTGCGCCCCGGCCACATCAGCGCGCAGCAGATTGCCGACGTGATTGGCCTGTTGCCAGCAGCGCCCGATCAGGCGGCGCCACGCGCCTCCGGCACGCTGGAATCGCATTATGCGCCGCGCACGCCGGTCACCATGGTCGAACACGCTGCGCTTGCCGCCACGCTGGCGCATCTCCAGGCGCGCGGCGTGACGGTGGCGCTGATCTGCCATGCGTTGACAGAGGTGACAGACTTGGGTGGCAGTATTCACCAGCGGCGTTTGCCCGCTGATCCGGTCGGCTATGCCTATGGCGTGTATGCAGCGCTGCGCGATATGGACGACACCGGAGCGGACCTGATTCTGGTGGAAACGCCACCGCAGGATGCGGCGTGGCTGGGTGTGAATGATCGCCTGCGGCGCGCGGTATTCGGTTCCAGTGGCGTACTGGACGAATTGTTGAAAAAGTAAGTCCCTTCCCATTTTGCCAGTTCTTCGCCACTGGCTTTTTGATAAAAAATAAGCATCGCCTCAAGTTCCCGAGCAACTGTTCTTTTTTGAACACAGGTGCTCGGAATTTGATCGTGCGCAGCTATACATTCGCTGGCAAGGCTGTCAGACTTGATGAGCACGAATAGCACGTTCGTTCGCATCTAAGAGTAAAAGAATAACCTCAGGAGACAATATGCGTCACACCACACTCGCCATCGCTGCAATGGCCATGACCGTTCTCGCCGGTTGCGGTGGCACCAGCCCGGAACCGGGCAATCAAAGCATCCGTACCAAATTCAGCGCCCAGGTGTCGTTTGGCGACAGCCTGTCCGACGTCGGTTCCTACAATGTCGGTACTGTCGCTGCGCTCCGCGGCGGTAAATTCACGATCAATGGCGACAACACCGCCGTCAACGCCGCATTGACCGGCCGTAACTGGACCGAACTGGTGGCCGCTCAACTGAGCCTGCCAGCACCATGCGCGGCCGTGACCGGCCTCGATGGCGACGCCACCCGCGGTTTCTCGGTGCCGCAAGCCAAACACCCCGGCTGCTACGGCTATGCGCAGGGCGGCTCGCGTGTGACCAACCCTGTCGGCCCTGGCAACAAGGCTACCGGTAGCCCACTGGGCGCGCTGACCATTCCGGTTGTCACGCAAGTGGCCAACCACCTGGCTGCCGTGGGCGGCAAGTTCAAGGGCGATGAAATCGTCTTTGTCATGGCTGGCGGCAACGATGTACTGTTCCTGCTGACCAAGCTCAGCGCCGACGCCACCGCTGCCGGCACTGCCGCCGGCGCTGCAGCCTACCTGCCCAGCCTGATCCCGCAACTGGCGGCCGGCGCCACCAACCCGCAAACCGCCGCTGTGGCCATCACGACGGCTGCCCGTACCGAGGCTGCGCGTCCCGGCAGCGACCAGGCCAGCATTACCCGCGTGGCCGTGGGAACCGCCGCTGCCCAGCCAGGCAATAGCGCCGTAGTGGCCAACTCGGCCGCGATCATCGCCAAAGCCACTGCCGACGCCACCGCTGCCGGCAACAAGGCAGGCACCGACTTTGCCGCCGCCAACGGTCCGGCTCTGGTCGCTGAATTGAGCAAGGCCGGCACCGAGCTGTCCAACCTGGTAAAAAACCAGATCATTGCCAATGGCGCCAACTATGTCACCGTCAACAACCTGCCGGACATCGCCAACACGCCTGCCGGCCTGGCCCGCACCGCCGACATCAAAACCCTGATCAACGCCATGGTCAACGCCTTTAATACGGCACTGACCAACGGCCTGGCCAGCGAATCGAAAGTGGTGATCGTCGATGTGTTTGGTGTGAGCCATGACCAGGCCACCAATCCCGGTCCTTACGGCCTGACCAATGTGACGGAACCTGCCTGCGACCTGAGCCCTGCCAGGAATCCGCTCGGCACCTCGCTCGCCTGCAACGGCAGCAACCTGAAAGCCGGCGACGTCAGCCATTACTCGTATGCTGACGATGTCCACCCGACGCCATTCAACAACCTGCTGCTGGCGCGCTTCGTGTCGCGCAGCCTGGTGACCAAGGGCTGGCTGTAATCAACAGGGAACAGGGCGCCTTGCCTCCGCTGCGTAGCGGAATGGGGCGCCCGTCAGGCACTATTAAATTCTGGAGACAATATGAAGAAAACTTCGCTCAAACTGCTGGTGCTGGCGGCGGCCATGTCGGTGGCTACGGCTGCGTCGGCGCAACAGTCGGCCGGCACCTGGCTCGGCACCCTGGGCCTGAACAAGATCACCCCCAAAGTCGAGTCGGGCGACGTCTCGGCGCCGGCACTGCCGGGCACCAAGGCGGACGTCAAATCGGACACCAAGCCGCGCTTTGCAATTGCCTACATGATTACCGACAACTGGTCGGCCGAGCTGGACCTGGGCGTGCCGTACAAGCATGACCTGATCGGCGCCGGTTCGATCGCCGGTACCGGCAAGCTGGGCGACGCCATGGTGCTGCCGCCAACGGCATTTATCCAGTACCGCTTCTTCCCTGCCAACGCCACCTTCCGTCCCTACGTGGGCGTGGGCCCGACCTACGCCATGTTCGTGAAAGAACGCGGTTCGGGCCAGCTGACCGCGATTCTGAACACGGGCGGCCCCGGCGCTACCTACAAGCTCGACGACAAACTGGGCGCCAGCGCCCAGATCGGCGCTACCTGGCGCATCGACGACAACTGGTTCCTCGATGCGACCGTCATCAAGACCAAGCTGAAAACCAAGGTGCATTTCTCGACCGGCCAGACGCAGGAAGTCAAGCTCGATCCGGTGGCGGTCAGCGTGAGCGTCGGTTATAACTTCAAGGGTATCGGCTTCTAAACTTAAGCCGCACCACCAAGCGTCAGTCCCCTTAAGTGACTGACGCTTGTTCCGCATCACCCAATACCGAAACTGCCAAACTGCCCACCGTGATAAATCAACGGTGGACTCGGCGAAAACTCGCACAACTCCACTTCGCCGACAAAAATCACGTGGTCGCCTTCGGGATAACGACTGCGGTTATGGCATTCAAACCAGGCCGAAGCGCCTTTTAAAATCGGGTGGCCGGTGCGCGACAGTTCGTACTCGGCGCTATCCCACGGATTGCTGCCGCGCGTGGCGAACAGCTTGGCCAGGTGGGCCTGGCTGGCGCTGAGCACATTGATCACGTAGTGCGAATTGCCGGTAAAAATCGGCATGCTGGTGGCGCCATTGGCCAGGCTCCACAGCACCAGCGGCGGATCGAGCGAGACCGAATTGAAGGAACTGGCCGTCAGACCACGGAAAGTGCCGTCCGCCAGGCGGGTGGTAATCACGGTCACGCCGGTGGCAAACTGGCCCAGGGCCTGGCGAAAGTGGGCGGTATCGAAAGGCCGTTCAGCGGCGCGGGGGGAAATGGTATGCATGGTCAGCCTGAGTCTTTTAGCCATTATGCCAAAGATTGCGCTGTGATTGCAGAAAGCCCCCGGCGCCACGATGGCGGTCCGGGTGCTTGCCACGGCGGTGCGGCATTGTTGCCCGCCGATTCAGGGCTGCAGACGCTCCTTCAGCCAACTGCCGTCAAGCTGCTTCACGTACACGATGCGGTCATGGAAGCGCGAGCGCCGGCCTTGCCAGAATTCGATACGCTGCGGATCAAGCCGGTAGCCGCCCCAGTGCTCAGGGCGTACCGGGTGTTCGCCGCTGGCTGCCGCCACGGCGTCGTAGTTGGCTTCCATCTGTTCGCGGCTGGCGATGGTCGCGCTTTGTTGCGAGGCGATGGCGCCGATCTGGCTTTTCAGCGGGCGGCTGTAAAAATACTTGTCGCTTTCCTCCACCGAGGTTTTGACCACCGTGCCCTCGATACGCACCTGGCGCTCGAGTTCGCTCCAGAAAAACAGCAGCGCGGCATGCGGATTGGCGCCCAACTGCTGGCCTTTCTGGCTGTCGTAGTTGGTATACCAGGTAAAGCCGCGTGCATCGAATTGCTTGATCAGCACGATGCGCGAGCTGGGCCGGCCTTGTGCATCGACGGTCGCCACGCTCATGGCATTGGGTTCGTTGACCTTGGCATGCATGGCTTCGTCGAACCACTTGCCGAACTGGGCGATGGGGTCATCGTGGACATCGTGTTCCGTCAGGCTGGCGCGGCCGTAGTCAAGGCGCAGGTCGGCCAGCACCACGCCATCGGCCACGGTGTTGTTCACCGCAACTTGCTGCTGTTCCGGTACCTGGCTGCCGGGCAGCGCTGGCGCAATGCCGCGCCGCACCTGCATGGCGCTGCCCAGTTGCGCCATTTGTTCGGGGCTGAACAGGCGCTTGGCCATGGGGGCGATATGGCTTTCCTCCTTGGCCATGTGGGCGGTGTAGGCATCGACAAAGCGCTGCACATCGCTTGCCGCCAGCGCCGCGCTGGCGCCGCTGGCGATCTGCTCGAGTTGCGGTTGCAGTTGCGCCCAGTCCTGGTCCATGGCCGAATGGTCGGCCAGGATGCCGGGCACCAGCTGCGCCAGCAGGGCGGCGTCGGCGTCGCGCGCGGTGGCCTCCAGCATGGGCATCAGGTTTTGCTCTTCATCGTCGTGATGGAGGTGGGCGGCGTGATTGAAATATTTGAGCACCGCCTGCGCCGCTTTTTGCGCATCGGCGTCGGCGCCGTGCACGGGCAGGTGGTCCAGCAGCTTGTGCAGGGTCTGCAACTGCTTGCGGATGCGATCGTGGCAATGCTTCAACACGGCGATCGGCTGGTTGAAATCGGGGGCGGTATCGAACAGGGATGTACTCATGGGATGGCTTGTTGGCGCGGTGCCGTCAGGTTGCTGGCTTGATCAGAAAAACATTCTAGAATAATTTTTCCTGCGGTGTCCGCTAAAATGGCGGGATGAACACCAATTCAACCTTTAATCTCGACGATGTCGATTTCGAGCGAAGATTCGGCGGTATTGCGCGCCTGTATGGCGCGCCTGCACTCGAACGTTTTCGCAGCGCCCGTGTATGCGTGGTCGGCGTGGGCGGCGTCGGTTCGTGGATCGTCGAAGCGCTGGCGCGCAGCGCCATCGGCCACCTGACCCTGATCGATCTCGACAACGTGGCCGAATCGAATATCAACCGCCAGATCCAGGCGCTCAGCAGCACCGTGGGCCAGGCCAAGATCACCGCGCTGGCCGAGCGCATCGGCCAGATCAACCCGCATTGCGTGGTCGAGCAGATCGAAGATTTTGTCACGCCCGACAATCTTGACGCCATGCTCGGTGCCGGCAAATTCGATTACGTGATCGACGCCATCGACAGCGTCAAGGCCAAGGCCGCCATGATTGCCCATTGCCGGCAGCACGCCATCCCGCTGGTGATCATCGGCAGCGCCGGTGGCCAGACCGACCCTACGCAGATTGCCGTGCGCGACCTGGCGCGTACCGAACAGGAACCGCTGCTCAAGAAGGTGCGTCGCCTGCTGCGCAGCCAATATGGTTTCCCGCGCGGTGAAAAAACCAAGTTCCATGTCGATGCCGTGTTTTCCATGGAACCGCTCAAGTATCCCGAAGCGGAGGACGATGCCTGCGCCGTCGATGCCGGCGGCATTACCGGGCTGAACTGCGCTGGTTTCGGTTCGGCGATGGTGGTGACCGCCACGTTTGGCATGGTGGCGGCTGGTCACGTATTGCGGCAACTGGCGGCATCGGTGCCAGTGGCGCCGGCAGCAGAGGCTTGCACGCCGATTTAAGCCTGGTGCAGGGCAGGTTTGTTATCATGGTGCGCGCTGGCACCTGGGGTGCCGACGATTATCGCCACCGAAATATGAGAGAAAGAATGACCATGACGCGTAGTTCCGTTTTTGCAGCAACGCTGCTGGCGCTGGCGGCCTTCACGGCCCAGGCCCAGGCGCAGACTCCTCCTGCTACCCCGGCAGTACCTGCCGAAGCGCCGCCACCGCCGCCGCTGGTGGTCGGTTCTGCCACGCCCGGCCCGGCCGCCGAACAACTGATCGTCACCGACACCAAGGTCGGCACCGGCCGCGAAGCCACCAGCGGCGCCACCGTCTACATGCACTACACCGGCTGGCTGTATCGTCCGCTGGCAAAAAACATGCGCGGCAAGCAGTTCGATTCGTCGATTCCGCGCGGCGAGCCGCTCGATTTCGTGCTCGGCGCCGGCCGCGTGATCAAGGGCTGGGACCAGGGCATCCAGGGCATGAAAGTGGGCGGCAAGCGCACCCTGATCATCCCTGCCGAACTGGCTTACGGCTCGCGCGCCACCCCCGGCAGCGGCATTCCACCGAATTCGGCGCTGATCTTCGACGTCGAACTGATGGAAGTGAAGTAATCGCCTTTAATGGCTGTGTTGCAGGCAGCATGCGTGTGGTTCGGCGCCCAGCCGTAACTGCAGCGTGCTGTGATGAATCGAAAATTTTTCACGCAGCCCGGCGCTGATCGCGTCCACCGCCATGTCGCCCGGATAGCCGTCGGGTGTGACCAGTTGCGCCGTGAGCGCGGTTTCCGTGGTGCTCATGGCCCAGATGTGCAGGTCGTGCACCGCCGTCACGCCCGGCTGGCTGCGCAGGTAATGCTCAACTGCGCCATGGTCCAGGTGGTCCGGCACGGCGGCCAGCACCATGCGCAGCGACTGCGTCAGCAGCGACCAGGTACTCCACACGATAATCCCCACAATCACCATGCTGATCAGCGGGTCGATCCAGTTCCAGCCGCTGAAGCGCACGGCCAGGCCGCCGAGCAGCACGCCCAGCGAGATGGCGGCATCGGCCGCCAGGTGCAGGTAGGCGCCACGGATATTGATGTCATCCTTGCTGCCGGACATGAACAACCAGGCCGAGAAACCATTGATCAGGATGCCGATGCCGGCCACGATCGATACCGTCAGTCCAGCCACCGGATCGGGCGTGACCAGCTTTTGCACGGCTTCATAGGCAATCACGCCGCAGGCCGCCATTAACAGCATGCCGTTGAACAGCGCCGCCAGCATCGAGCTGCCGCGCAAACCGTAAGTGTAGCGCGCGTTGGGCTGGCGTTTGGCCAGCAACACCGCACCCCAGGCCAGCATCAATCCCATCACGTCGGACAGATTGTGGCCAGCATCGGCCATCAGGGCGGTCGAATTGGCCAGGTAGCCATAGAAAAACTCCACGCCCACAAAACCCAGGTTGAGCACGATGGCGATGGCAAACGCGCGCCCCATGGTATTGGGATCGCCGTGGTGGTGATGGCCGTGCCCGTGTCCGTGCTCATGTCCATGATCGTGATGCTGGTCATGCGAATGGCCATGCGCTTTTGCGTGATCATGGCCGTGATGAGGATGCTGGTGGTCGTGGTGCTTGCTCATGCTTCGTTCCCGTTGGAAGGTTCGGCAATATGCTCGAGCATATCGTTCAGCACGCCGCTGATGTGGGCGTCGGCGGCAGAATAAAACACTTGCTTGCCCTGGCGCTCGGCCTTGACAATGCGCGCGGCGCGCAGCAGGCGCAAATGGTGGCTCACCAATGAACTGCTGAGCTCGAGCGAAGTGGCGATATCACTGACGGCAATCGGCGCCGCCACACAGGCTAGCACGATGCGCAAGCGGGTCGGGTCGCCCAGCAGATGGAAAAGGTCGGCGAGTTCAGCAATCGCGGGATCGCAGCCGGTATAGTCGTGTTGGCAGCTCATGATTAATCATATGAATAGGTGTTCATATGTTAGCACGACTAGTGCCGCTGGTGTGCTTCGTTTTTATGTGCCTCAGCACGTCAGGCATTTGGCGCCGCAGGTGAGGCAGGTGTGGAGATGATGGTAGTCTCGAAAACCGTAGCAAACGGGCTGCTCACGACGGTTTTCCGAGGCGCCCTTATGCGACCAGCGCACGCATATCGTCTTGCAGTCCGCTGGGCAGCGACTGCAGCTCGCGGATCACATTGATGTGGCGCGCCGTTTGCGATACTTCCACCACGCGGTGATCGACCGGATACTCTTTTTTCTGTAGCCAGGTCAGCAGGTCGGCCAGGTGCCACACGCCTGCGCTGCCCCCGTGTACCGGCAGCGGGAACGACGATGGATGGGAAAGCATGAGCTTGCGAAGATTTTGCCGGCTCATGCCCACCATGTCGGCAACGTCCGTGAGCCCGACGAAATCGGGGCCGGCTTCGATCAGCCTGGCGCCTGGCATGACGCGGCGAATATCTTCGAGCGCGCTTTTGAGTGCATCGAGGGCGGATGCGGCCTCACGCGTGAATTTGAAGCCGAGCTGCTGGGCTTGTCCCATGCCGATCAGGGCATCGTTGCAGCCGCCAGCGCCCAGTTGCTCTACCAGTTCGTCGGCATGGCCGTCGCGGTCGTCAAGCTGGTACTTGAGAGTGAATTCATAGGTCATTTTTTTCTCCTTGAGCCAGCAGCGCCTGCTCGGCGAGGATTTGCCGCGCAATGCTGCAATGATCGACCACCCGCCGCAGATCGCGCGCGTGGTTGGTGGCGTTTTTCGGCGTGCTCCAGATGCAGGTAATGCAAAAAGTACCGCAACGACAGTCTGCGTCGTTGTAGGGGCAATACAGCTTGCCCCATGCATGGCTCCCACCTGTTTCAACCCGCCAGCCGTGTTGTTCAGCATAGGCAATGGCTTGTTCAACTTCTTTCTTGGGGTGGCTTCGACGCGCCATGGTAACTCCCAGAGTAAAGATAAATTTTTAGGTTGTCAACTGACAAATTGAAATAAAACAGCACAAACAACAATCTCGTGCCGCAGCATGGCGGTGCTTCGGTCGTCGTGGCGAACAGAAACGCACGCAAGGCTGTCGAGGCCCGTATGTGGTTGGAGGAGGTATTGTCGAGGTAAGTTCGCAGCCGGCGCCTTCATGTTGCGCCAGCTTGCGGTAGCGCAAACAAAGCGCAGAGTACTGCCAGGCTCAGGCGCTATTTTTGCAGCTGCGCCTCTACCTCGGCGCGCAGCCGGGGTTCGAGCTTGCCGATCGCTTGCTTGAGCTTTTCCGCTTCGTGCAGGGACTGTGTTTGCGCCGCGCTCAAGCCTGCCGGACGGAACGCGGCCTGGCCGGCCAGCACCAGCAGCGCTGTCAACAGCGAGATGGCGGCAGCGGCGGCCAGCAGCCGCCATTCGCGGGGAGCGATGCCGAATGCAGATGGGGCAGTTGTGGCGGTAAGACCTGCCGGTGCGGCGGCAGGTTGTGGCGGCGGCAGGCCGGCGGCGGCGCGCGCGCTTTGCACCAGCTCGGCGGAAGCGGCGTCCATGGCGGCGATATGGCGCTCCACCGCTTCTTCCAGCACCGCCTCGTTCAAGGCCACCAGCGCAAACACGGGGTCGTCCACATCGATTTTGACACCGGTTTTTTCAAACACCAGGGTGCGCAGCTTTTGCTGATCCATGGCCGCTTACCAGTTCACTTTGTCGAGCTGCTCGAACAGGTCGCGGAAGACCACCTTGATACGCTGCTTTTCCATGACGTTGAACTTGTCGCTCTCGCGCACTTCGGCGGCGGTCAGGCGCGCCGTGTTCATTTTCTTGAGGTCGGCGCCAAAGGTGTCGGCATTGCGTGCTGTCAGCACCACGCGGCCGCGCACGCGCGCGGCGTTGTCGGCATAGGTTTGCGATTCGGTAAATTGCTTGCCGGCCGCCGATTGCAGCAGGCCGAAGTGCTCGTTTTCCCACAACACCAGCGGCGCCGTGGTGGCTTTGGCGGTCGAGACAAAACCCATGGCGGTATCGTGCAGCGTGTCGCCGCCGCCGACGATGGTGTGGATGTATACCTTGCGCCCCGATTCCTCAAGCAGCGCGAAGCAGTCGTTCTCGAGCAGGTAGCCCATCAGCGGTGAAAAGGTATTGGCGCCGTTGTCGATCACGCAGTTGCCATCCTGTTCGAGGATGTCGATCATCAGCGCGTCGAAACGCTTGGGGTCGATATTGCGGCTGTCGGTCATCACCGGCACATGTTTGACCTGCATCGCCTTGTAGCGGGTGAAGGTGGCATTCTCCTGGTCGGTGTCATAGCAGCGCAGCGGCTGTGCGTCCTCGGCGACATCCTTGCTGGCGATCCACTGCGCAAGTATGGTGGACACCAGCGTCTTGCCGATGCCACCTTTGCCCTGGAGAATAAAATGTACCGTGTTTTGCATCGTGAATCACTCCTGAATCGTTCGGAAAGCCGCAGCCGAAGAGAGTAATTGTTTTATGGACGCAAGGCAACTTTTTCCCTCGCCGGCTGTTTTGAGGCTGCGCCTGGTTCCTAGTTAATAAAACGCAGCAGCCCCTGCAAGGCATGGATCACGGTCTGTTCGCGCACAGCCTTGCGGTCGCCGGCAAATACCAGGCGCTCGGTATGCACGGTATCATTGCTGGCCCAGCCGAAGCAGACAGTGCCCACCGGCTTGCCCGGCACGGCGCCCGTGGGGCCGGCGATGCCGGTGGTGGACAGCGCAATGTGGGCGTTGCTGGCGCCCAGCGCGCCGCTGGCCATGGCGGCCGCCACTTCTTCGGATACGCTGCCCAACTGCGCGATCAGCGCCGCCGACACATCGAGCATCTCGGTTTTGGAGGCGTTGGAATAGGCGATGAAACCGCAGTCGAACCAGGCGGTGGAGCCGGCGATTTCGGTAATCGCCTGGGCCACGCCGCCACCGGTGCACGATTCGGCGGTCACCAGTATCAGTCCTTTTTCCTGCAAGGCTTTGCCGACTTGCGCGGCGAGGGCGAGGATGGTGTCAGTAGTCATGGAACTCTCCTTTTTACTCAAGACCATATCACGGGCCGCTCGCTACGGTTTTCACGTCGGCCCCAGGTGGCACTGTCACTGTACCATGCAGTTCGCTATCGTTGCGAACGCCGCACGATGTTTTTGTAAGGCTCCTAATATTATCTGAATTCATTAGACCACTCAGTTGAACTTGCGTACACTCAATTGACCGTGCCAGCCAGCGATGCTGGAATGAAGGCCCACCAGGAGGCATACCCTGATGATCAGCGAGACAGATATTTTTCATGCCCGCATACTGATTGTTGACGACCAGAGCGTCAACGTCGAACTGTTGGAGTACCTGCTGCGCTCCACCGGTTACCGGGCAGTCAGTTCCACCACCGATCCGCACGTGGTCGCGGCATGGCATGCCGAACACCGCTATGACCTGATCATTCTTGACCTGCAAATGCCGGGCATGAACGGCTTCCAGGTGATGGACGCGCTGCGTCCGCTGGAGGCCGATTCGTGGCTGCCGGTGCTGGTCGTCACGGCCCAGCCCGACCACAAGGTGCGTGCACTGGAAGCGGGCGCGCGCGATTTTCTCAGCAAGCCGATCGACCCGGTCGAAGTGCTCACGCGTATCCGCAACATGCTCGAAGTGCGGCTGCTGCACCGCGAGGCGCGCCACTACAATGCGCGGCTCGAACGCACGGTGCGCGAGCGCACCGGTGAGCTGCAGCGCTTTCGCAGCGCCATGGACGCCACCGCCGACGCCATCTTCCTGCTCGATGCCAGCACTGCCGAACTGCTCGACGTCAATGACGGCGCCTGCCGCATGCTGGCCTATCCGCGCGATGAAATCCTGGGCCAGACCGCCAGCCGGCTGGGCCTTGGCACCCAGGCGGCGCTGCGCGCGCAAGCGTTGCGGCTCGACGATTATGCCGCCGCCATTGGCCAGCCGCGCGCGCCCGAACTGATCGAGGGCGAATTGATGCGGCGCGATCTGATCTCGGTGCCGGTCGAAATTTACTGGCAACTGCTGCGCCGCACTGGCCAGGCTTCGGTGTTGCTGGGCGTGGCGCGCGACATCAGCGAGCGCCGTCACGCCGAGGAAATGCTGCAGCACATGGCGCACTACGACAGCCTGACCGGCCTGCCCAACCGCACCCTGTTCTTCCAGACGCTGGGTGATGCGCTGGCCGTGGCGGAAGAAAAAGGCTGCCGCGTGGTGGTGCTGCTGATCGCGCTCGACCGCTTTAAACATATCAACG
This sequence comes from Duganella sp., assembly GCA_040508275.1. Lineage (GTDB taxonomy): Bacteria > Pseudomonadota > Gammaproteobacteria > Burkholderiales > Burkholderiaceae_D > Rugamonas. Next base: position 5,776 of record JBEVNE010000363.1, on the reverse strand, counting down.
ATACGCTCGGCGCCGCGCTCGGCGACGAATTGCTGCGCCAGTTCAGCAACCGCCTGATGCAGACCGCGCGCCTGCGCGATACCGTCGGGCGCATCGGCGGCGACGAATTTGCGCTGATCATGACCATGCCGCGCGACCAGCAGGAAGCCGTGCACATGGCCAACGAGGTGCGCGACACGCTGCGCCAGCCTTTCGATCTGCAAGGCCACCAGGCCGTGCTCAGCGCCAGCATCGGCATCGCCATGTATCCGGACGACGCCAGCGATCCCGAAACCCTGATCCAGTATGCGGATACTGCGATGGACCGCGCCAAGCAGGCCGGCCGCGATGGCTACCGTTTTTTCACGCCCGGCATGAATGTGCAGGTGCTGGCGCGGCTCGATCTGGAGTTGGCGTTGCGGCGCGCCATCGAAAACGATGAGCTGCTGCTGTACTACCAGCCCAAGGTCAATCTGCGCACGGGCGCGATTACCGGCGCCGAAGCGCTGCTGCGCTGGCAGCGCCCGGGCTTTGGCCTCGTGCATCCGGCCGATTTTGTCGCGGTGATGGAAGATACCGGCTTGATCGTCCAGGTCGGCAACTGGATCATCGACGCCGCCTGCCAGCAGATCGGCGCCTGGCTGCGCGGTTCGGTGGGCCCGGTGCGGGTGGCTGTGAATGTCGCCAGCCGCCAGTTTTCCGAAGGAGACCTGGAGCAGATGGTGCGCGGCGCGCTGGCGCGCCACAACGTGCCGCCCGAGCTGCTCGAACTGGAACTGACCGAAACCGCGCTGATGTCCAGCACCGAGCGCACCATCGAGGTATTGAACAAGCTGAAAGCGCTCGGCATCAAGGTGGCCATTGACGATTTCGGCACCGGCTATTCGTCGCTCGCGTATCTGCAGCGCTTCCCGATCGACAAGCTGAAGATCGATATCGCCTTTGTCCGCGACATCACCACCAATCCCAACGACGCCGCCATCGCCATGGCCATCATCAGCATGGCGCACAGCCTCAAGCTGCAGGTGATCGCCGAGGGCGTGGAAACCCGCGCCCAGCTCGAATACCTGCGGCGCAGCCGCTGCGATGAAATCCAGGGTTATTTCTTCAGCCGCCCGGTGGCGCCGCGCGACATGGCCGTGCTGGTCGAATCAGGGCGCTGTCTGCCCGTCGATCCCGATATGCCGGTGCAGCCCGCGCAGACCCTGCTGATCGTCGACGACAACGCCGACGTGCTGTGGGCGCTGAGCCAGTTGTTCGAGCCGGACGGCTACCAGGTGCTCAAGGCCGGATCGGCCGATGAAGCGTTCGAGCTGCTGGCGCTGCACGATGTCCAGGTCATCCTGTGCGATCAGCGCCTGCCCGGCATGAGCGGCACCGACTTCCTCAGCCAGGTCAAGGGTCTGTATCCGCAGACCATACGCATCATCCTGTCCGGCTATCTTGGCGTGGATGCGGTGCTCGAATCGATCAATCGTGGCGCTATTTACCGGTTTTACACCAAGCCTTGGGACGATACCCAGTTGCGCGACAATATACGGCTGGCCTTCCACCATTACTGGCTGCTGCAGGGCAGCACGCGCGAACCGGCCTTGCCGGCAGGCGCGGGCAGCGCCCTGGCTCAGGAAGTAAAGTGATCGAAGCTGGCCAGCTTCAGGTCGAGCAACTGGCCTTGCGCATCGACCAGCCGCAGGCCCGGCTCCAGCGTGATGCGGCCCACCCGTGTGACCGGCGTGGCCACGCTGGCCGCCGCGGCGACGATGGCCGCGCGCGCCGCTGCTGGCGCGGTGAAGCACAGTTCATAATCGTCGCCGCCGGCGGCGGTAAATGCGCGGCGCAAGGCAGCCGGCTGGGTGGCCAATACCGCGCCGGGCGGCAAGGCATCGACATCGAGCGTGGCGCCCACGCCCGACAAGCCGAGAATATGGCCGAGATCGCCGATCAGGCCATCGGAAATATCGACCGCCGCGTGGGCCAGACCCTGTTCGGCCAGCAGCGCGCCCAGCGCCACGCGCGGCGTCGGCAAATGCATGCGCTGCGCCGCCTGCTGGTGCGCTGCCTGGTCCAGTTGCAATTCGTTGCGGTAGGCCGCCAGCGCCAGGCGGGCGTCACCGAGCGTGCCCGAAATCCAGATATCGTCGTCCGCCACGGCGGCGCTGCGGCGCAGCGCCTGGCCTGGCCGTAATTCGCCAAACACGGTAATGCAAATGGTCAGCGGCCCCTTGGTGGTATCGCCGCCGATCAGTTCAATATTGAACTGGTCGGCCAGCGCGAACAAGCCTTGCGAAAAACCGGCCAGCCAGTGGCGCTCGGCCTGCGGCAAGGCCAGCGCCAGCGTAAAGCCGACCGGACGCGCGCCCATCGCCGCCAGGTCGGACAGGTTGACGGCCAGGCTTTTGTGGCCGAGCCGCAGCGGATCTTCGCCGGCAAAGAAATGCCGGCCTTCCACCAGCATGTCCGATGAAATCGCCGTTTGCAGGCCGGGCGTGGGTGTGAGCAGCGCGCAATCGTCGCCAATGCCCAGCGTGGCGCGATTGGCGCGCTGTGGGCGCTGGAAATATTCCTTGATGAGGTCGAATTCGGAGAGCATCCGCTATTGTACCCATGGCTGGTGTGCATTTTCGAGCATTCGATTGCTATTTTCAATCAGATGCGACATTAAAATAGGAAAAGTCGATGATTGCCAAAAATGGATTATGTTGATGCATCTGCGCGCCTAAAGTGTCTAAAAGCGGCAAAAATTCGGACATTTGATCAAAATCATCATAAGAAATGCTGATAACCATTATCACTTTGCGTGAAAATACCTACTTCTGCGCAAGATGTGGTCTGATAAAATCGGAAGCTTTCCGACCGGACAAACAGGAAGGGCAGTAAAGCATGGATTCGTCAGCAGAGAAGAAAGAAGAAATTCGTCAACAACTCCGCCTCGCGGCACTGGAATACCACGAGTTCCCAACGCCTGGCAAAATCAGCGTTACGCCGACCAAGCAACTGACCAACCAGCGCGACCTGGCGCTGGCCTACTCGCCGGGTGTGGCAGCACCGTGCGAAGAGATTGTCGTCGATCCTGCCAACGCCCATAAATACACGGCGCGCGGCAACCTGGTGGCGGTGATCACCAACGGTACCGCCGTGCTGGGCCTCGGCAACATCGGCCCGCTGGCCGCCAAGCCTGTCATGGAAGGCAAGGGCGTACTGTTCAAGAAATTCGCCGGCATCGATGTCTTCGACATCGAAATCAACGAGCTGGACCCTGACAAGCTGGTCGATGTGATCGCTGCGCTGGAACCGACCTTCGGCGGCGTCAACCTGGAAGACATCAAGGCGCCCGAGTGCTTCTACATCGAGCGCAAGCTGCGCGAGCGGATGAAAATCCCGGTCTTCCACGACGACCAGCACGGCACCGCGATTATCGTCGGCGCCGCCATCCTCAACGGCATCCAGCTGGTTGGCAAGGACATCAAAAATTGCAAACTGGTGGTGTCGGGCGCCGGTGCTGCGGCGCTGGCCTGCCTCGATCTGATCGTTGACCTCGGCTTCCCGCTGGAAAATATCTACGTGACCGACCTGGCCGGCGTGGTCTACAAAGGCCGCACCGAGCTGATGGACCCGGACAAAGAACGCTTTGCCCGCGATACCAGCGCCCGTACGCTGGCCGAAGTCATTCCCGGCGCCGACATTTTCCTCGGTCTGTCGGCCGGCGGTGTGCTCAAGCAGGACATGGTCAAGTCGATGGCCGACTATCCGCTGATCCTGGCGCTGGCCAATCCGAATCCTGAAATCCTGCCCGACGACGTCAAGGCCGTACGCGACGACGCCATCATCTGCACCGGCCGTTCGGACTACCCGAACCAGGTCAACAATGTGCTGTGCTTCCCGTACATTTTCCGTGGCGCCCTCGATTGCGGCGCCACCACCATCACGCGGGAAATGGAAATCGCCGTGGTTCACGCGATTGCCGAACTGGCGCACGCCGAGCAGTCCGACATCGTCGCCACCACCTACGGTTTCACCAACCTGTCGTTTGGCCCGGAATACCTGATTCCGATGCCATTCGACCCGCGCCTGCTGATCAAGATCGCCCCGGCCGTGGCCAAGGCGGCCGAAGATTCGGGCGTGGCCACGCGGCCGATCACCGACCTGCAAGCGTATGCCGACAGCCTGCAGCAATTCGTCTACCGCAGCGGCACCTTCATGAAGCCGCTGTTCGCCACTGCCAAGAAAACCCCGGCAGAACTCAAGCGCATCGTCTATGCCGAAGGCGAAGAAGAACGCGTGCTGCGCGCAGTACAGGTGATCGTCGATGAAAAACTGGCGCGTCCGATTCTGGTCGGCCGTCCGGCCGTGCTGGAAGCGCGTATCGCCAAGTTCGGCCTGCGCCTGAAACACGGCGTCGACTTTGACGCCATCAACCCCGACCACGACGACCGCTACCGCGATTACTGGCAGTCCTACTATGCGCTGACCTCGCGCGCCGGCGTGACGCAGGAATACGCCAAGCTCGAAATGCGCCGCCGCCACACGCTGATCGGCGCCATGATGATCAAGAAGGGCGACGCCGACGGCATGATCTGCGGTACCTTCGGCACCACCGAGCTGCACCTGAAATACATCGACCAGGTGCTGGGCAAGCGCGAAGGCGCCTGCGTGTATGCCGGCATGAACGTGCTGATCATGCCCGAGCGCCAGCTGGTCATGGTCGATACCCACGTCAATGAAAACCCGAACGCCAAGGAACTGGCGGCGATCACCGTGATGGCGGCTGAAGAAATGCGTCGTTTCGGCCTGTCGCCGCGCGCTGCACTGCTGTCGCACTCCAACTTCGGTTCGTCCAACAGCGAATCGGCACAGAAGATGCGCGCTGCGCTGGCGCTGGTCAAGGAACTCGACCCAACGCTGGAAATCGACGGTGAAATGCACGGTGATACGGCGCTCGATTCCAAGCTGCGCCACGCCATCATGCCTGACTCGACCCTGACCGGTGACGCCAATCTGCTGGTGGCGCCGAACATCGACGCCGCCAACATCGCCTACAACCTGGTGAAAACGGCAGCCGGCAACGGCATCGCGGTCGGTCCGATCCTGCTGGGCTGCTCGCAGGCCGTGCACATCCTGACGCCATCGGCCACCGTGCGCCGCATCGTCAACATGACCGCGCTGTGCGTGGTTGATGCGGTGGCTGGCAAGTCGTAAGCGCCTGCCCCGGCACACAACAACCGTCTCTGCGGAGACGGTTTTTTTTTAGGCGCTGAACGCTCTTGGAGTCGTATGGACTTGCTCAAGGAAATGGTGGCTTTCGCCTACGTGGTCGATTGCGCTGGATTTACCCCGGCCGCCAGAGCGCTGGGCGTGGAGCCTTCGTCAATCAGCCGCAGTGTGATGCGTCTGGAGCGGGCGCTGGGCGCGCGTTTGCTGGCGCGTAGCAGCAAGGCCATCACGCTGACCGAAATCGGTGCGAAGATCTATGTCGAATGTTCGCATATCGTCGGCGCCGCCAGGGAGGTGCGTGGGCTCGCCGAACGCCACAGCACTTCTGCCGCAGGCATGCTGCGCGTCTCGGCACCGGTAACGCTGGGGCAAATCTGGCTCGCGCCCCTGGTCGCCGGCTTTACTGAGCGTTATCCCGACGTCGATCTGAGCATTACGCTCAGCGATGTGGCGGTGGACCTGGCCGAGGCACAGATCGATGTCGCGCTACGCATATGCACGGTGCCGCCGGAGGAAACTGCCGCCAGAATCCTGTTCGCCGTTCCCTACGTGCTGGTTGCGTCGCCTGCTTATCTCAGCCAGTATG
>JBEVNE010000335.1:0-6342 GCA_040508275.1 Duganella sp. | reverse complement strand
CGCAGCGAATGTCGTAGCCGTACGACGAGGTACCGTAGGAGATCACCTTGCGGCCATCTTCCTGGCGTACCTGGTCGGGGAAAAACGGCTCAATCATGCCATGCTGCTCCGCCATGCGGCGTATCCATTTATCGCTTTTAATCGTCATCGCTGGGTAGTCCTAATCGTGCTGGGTGGGCGCGGCGCGCCGGATGGACGAGATTTTACGCGAAAGCCCCGTCTTTCAAAACTTTTTTAGGCTGACCGCCCAGCAAAGCTGCGACCATCTCAATGACGGCATCGGCCGCCGCCAGCGGGTGCTCCATCGGAAACAGGTGGCCGCCAGCGAGGATGCGGAAATGCCGCCCCACCAGCGCCCTGGTGTGACCATGGCCGGACTGGCTGGTTTCCCACGAGTCGGCGCCGCCGATAAAGCCGATCGGCACCGGGTAAGGCCGGCGCAGCAAGCGCCCCAGGTGGTGCGGCAGCGTGGCATACACCGCCGTTTCGGTCTCGCGCGTAAAGCGCAGTTGCACGCCGTCTTCGTGCGGTGTCAGACCGCAATCGATATAGTCGGCCAGCACGCCGGGCGCCCAGGCGGCAAAGATATCCTTCGAGGCAAAGTGCTGATGGGCCGCCTGCGCATCGGGCCAGACTGCGCGCCGGCGCTTCGAGAACTTGGCCGGCGGCATATCGTAGGCCTTGCCGGCCAGCTTGATCAGGCGCCAGGCCATGGCGCGCCAGCCGGCCACCACCGGCGCATCGAGCATGACCACGCAGCGCACCAGATCGGGCCGCGCCCGCGCCACGAGCAAGCTCAGCATTCCACCGAGCGAGTGCCCGACCAGGATCACCGGTTCGGTATAGCGCGCCACCAGCTCGGCGATATATTCATCGACCAGGTGCGGCCAGCCGTCGCTGACCGGATAATGCGGATTGTGGGCGTGCATGGCCAGCGCGCCGACCTCGAACTGTTCGCTCAGGCGCTCGAACATCTGGCGATAGACGCCCGCCGGATAACTGTTGGCATGGGCAAAATGCAGCTTGGGCTTACTCACCGGCGACCTCTGTATGATGATGATCTATCAATTGTAACGGCTACCGGTATGTAGCGCTTGGTGAAAAGGCTCTAATTCAGCGCGGTCCGTTCATCCGCTCGAACAGGGCTTCACCCATCTTGCGTGCACCGGCCGACAACCCTACCAGTACTTCATCCTGGCCGGTCTCCAGCTGCGCCAGCGCTTCGGTGGCGAATGCCTGGGGCGACATCATCTGCTGTCCCTTGGTGCCGCCGCTGCGGTCACCACCGCCCAGGCCCGTATCGACGATGGGCGGCGCCATTTCGACCACGCGCACAGCCGTATCCTTCAGTTGATGGCGCAAGGTCAGCGTGAACGAATGCATGGCCGCCTTGCTGGCGCAGTAGACTGGCAAATCGGCGATAGGGGCGAATGCCAGCGCCGACGTGACGTTGACGATGGCGGACGCCGGCTGTTGCCTGAGCAAGGGCAGCAGCGCGCCAATCAACTGCACCGGGGCGTTGAAGTTGGTGGCCATTTCCAGGTCCAGGTTCCTCAGCGCATCGGCCTCGCTGAACAGGCGACGGTATTGCACCCCGGCGTTATTGATCAGCATATTCAGGCCGGGATGCTCGCGGGTCAACCAGCTGACCAGCGCATCGCGGCTGGCCTGGTCGGTGATGTCGCACACGCGGGTGAGCAAGTCGGGCAACTGCGCCTGCGCCTGTTGCAGCGCCGCTTCGCTGCGACCGCAGGCGATCACGCGATTGCCGCGCTCAATCAGCTGGCCCGCCAGCTCAAGGCCTATGCCGGCGCCGCCGCCGGTGATCAGGATGGTGTTGGAAGTCAGGTTCATATCGGTCATCTTTCAAAGTTAACAAAAACAGACGTGCCCCGTTACGGCACATCAACCGCAATCGCGCAGCCGGCACGGATGGTCCGGCTGTTCGCGCCACTGCTTGACCAGGTGGCGCCGGTGGCCGGGATAGCGCTGGTCGAGAAAATCGAGGCTGGCGATGCGCTCCAGGTGAAAAATGCGAAACCCACCGCGCAACTCGCACCACGCCGCCACTGACCAGCGCGATGCCACAAAGCCCAGCATCACCGGCCAGATCGTGTAGTCGGCCATGGTGTCCAGGGCGCCCTGCTCCACTTCTTCCTGATAGCCGATACGCACCTTGCGCTGTTCCCGCACCGCCAGCCGCAGCCGGCCCAGGTCGGCCCCAAGCTGCTGCTTTGGCGCCTGCTCGCGGCTGATGAACAGACCGTTATCGTCCAACTTGCGGCGCATCTCGGGCGCCAGCACCGCATCGATCTTGGCCAGCGCATCCTGCACGGCGCGCGACATGGCAGCGTCGGTGTGGCGGCTGACCCACTGGGCGCCGGCCACCAGCGCATGAATTTCTTCCTCGGTAAACGATAGCGGCGGCAGCGTGAAGCCAGGCTTGAGCAGGTAACCGACGCCGGCCTCGCCGGTAATATCGGCCCCCATGCCCTGCAAGGTCGAGATGTCGCGCCGCAGGGTGCGCAGGGAGACGCCGGTTTCACGCGCCAGCACGGCGCCGGCAACGATGCCGCGATGGCGACGCAGCGATTGCATCAGGTCGAACAGGCGGTGGCTGCGCGTCATGGTCAGCCCATCCGCACCACGGCTTTACCGCGCAGGCGCTGGCCGCCTTCGATGGCGGTCAACAGCGCAATCGCCTCGTCCAGCGCAACCTCTTTCGCGATGGGCAGGCGTAGCGCCCCCATACCGGCGGCATGGCCGAGCTGTTCGAGGATTTCCGCCGTCGGTGTACACACCACCATCTTGAGCCGGCGGCTGAACAGCGCCTTGATAAATTTTCCCGGCGTTGGATGCAGGTCGAGCAACACGCCATCGTCCTTCAGCAAAGCCAGTCCGGTGTCGCCAGGTAGAGTGGCCGAGGTATCGAGCACGGCGTCGTAGCGCTGGGTCGTGTGCGCCAGATTGACCAAACGATAGTCAAACACAGTCTCCACGCCCAGCGAACGGGCCCGATCCATGTCGGCGGCGCCACAGGTGCCGGACACGCGGATACCATGCTTGCGGGCGAGTTGCACGGCGGCTTCACCCACGGCGCCCATGCAGCCGTTGATCAGGATGTGCTGGCCGGCCACCAGGCGCCCCTTGTCGAACAGGGCGTTCCAGGCCGTTACGCCGGGCGAACCAAGGCAGGCCGCCTGCTCAAAACTGAGACTGGCAGGCTTGTGGGCCAGCGCGTTTTCGCTGGCAATTGCCGCTTCTCCCAGTGCGCCGCATTGTTTGAAGCGCGCCTGGCCAAATACCGCGTCGCCGACCTTGAAGCGCGTCACGCCGGGGCCCACCGCCGTCACGGTGCCCGACAAATCCATGCCCATGGCACGCGGAAAGCGCTTGCCGGTGACGATTTTCATCTCGCCCTGGCGCAGCTTCCAGTCGATAGGGTTGATCGCGGCGTAGCGCACACGCAGCGCCACCTCGCCCTTGCCCGGCGCCTCCAGTTCAAAGTGCTCGAGGCGCATGACCTCGGGGCCGCCGTATTGATGGTATTGAATCCGTTGCATGAAAGTCCCTGCCTTCTCTGTTCTGGTAAAACCCCACTGTACCGGGCCATGGTGACAATTTATGTCACCATTGTGCTGACTACGACGGCAAGTGATCGAGCAGCTTGTCGAGCGTGACCGGATAGCTGCGCACGCGCACGCCGGTGGCGTTATACACGGCGTTGGCGATGGCCGCCGCCACGCCGCTGATACCGAGTTCGCCCACGCCCTTGGCCTTCAAAGGCGACATGGTTTCATCGACTTCATCGAGAAAAATCACCTGCTGGTGCGGAATATCGGCATGCACGGGCACCTCGTAGCCGGCCAGGTCATGGTTGACGAACAAGCCAAACCGTTTATCGACTACCAGCTCCTCCATCAGCGCCGCACCGGCGCCCATGGTCATGCCGCCGATGATCTGGCTGCGCGCCATCTTGGGATTAAGGATGCGCCCTGCCGCACACACGGCCAGCATGCGCCGCAAACGGATTTCGCCGGTCACGCTGTCCACGGCCACTTCGACAAAATGGGCGCCAAAGGTTTGATGCACATAATTTTTGGACAGCTCGCCGTACTCCATGGCGTCCTCGCCCACCAGTTCACCATCGCTGGCTGCCTGCGCCAGGGAGAACGCCCGCTGCCCGTGGCGCACCATGCCATCGGCAAATGCCACCTCCAGCGCATCGGACGGCGCCAGTCCGAGCTTGTTCACCACCGCCTGGCGCAACTTGACGCAGGCCGCATACACGCCGGCAGTCGCCGACGCGGCGCCCCACTGCCCGCCCGAACCGGCGGACTCGGGAAACTGCGAGTCGCCGAGCTTGACGACCACGCGCGCCACCCCTACCCCCATCATTTCGGCGGCTGTCTGGGCGATGATGCTGTAGCTGCCGGTGCCGATGTCGGTCATATCGGTTTCCACCGTAATCATGCCTGCAGCATCCAGCCGGACCCTGGCGGCCGACTTGCTGATCGGCGCACCACGGATGGCGGCCGCCACGCCCATGCCGATCAGCCAGCGCCCTTCCCGCTGGCTGGCTGGCCTGGCGTGGCGCCGGCCCCAGCCGAATTTTTCGGCACCGGTTTCCAGGCACTGCACCAGCTGGCGCCGCGAGAACGGCCGCTGCGGCTTGAAGGGATCGACTTGCGTATCGTTGAGCACACGGAAGGCAACCGGGTCGAGGCCGAGCTTTTCCGCCATTTCGTCCATCGCGATTTCCAGCGCCATCATGCCGGGCGCTTCGCCCGGTGCGCGCATGGCGCTGCCCTCCGGCAGATCGAGCTGCGCCAGCCGCAGCCGCGTCATGCGGTTGGCGCCGGCGTACAGCACGCCGGTCTGTATGGTGGCCGCTTCCGGCCTGCCACCGCGCAGGTTGCCGGACCAGCTTTCGTGGCCGATGGCGGTGATCTTGCCATCGCGGCCGGCGCCGATGCGCAGGCGCTGCAGCGTGGCCGGCCGGTGCGTGACGTTGTTGAACATCAGCGGGCGTGCCAGCGCCACCTTGACCGGACGTCCGACCACACGTGCCGCCAGCGCAGCGAGCACCGCATCGCACAGGATGGTGCCCTTGCCGCCGAAGCCGCCGCCGATGTAGGGCGAGACGATGCGGACGTTTTCCTTCGGTATGCCGAGGGTTTTGGCGATATCGCGCACGCCCCAGTTAATCTGCTGGATCGCCGTCCATAGGGTCAGGCGGCCGTCGCGCCAGCTGGCGATGGTGGCGTGCGGCTCCATCATCGCGTGCGATTGGTCGGGCGTGGCGTAGTCGGCGTCAAACCGCACCGGCGCGGCGGCAAAGGCGCCAATGAAGTTGCCCAGCGCAGTTTCCGGCGGCGGACCAAAAGCGGCCGGTTTGGCCACCGGCGCCTGCGCGCGGGCGGCGGCCAGGTCGAACGCGCCTTTTTCCCGCACATAGCGCACGCGCACCAGTTGCGCGGCGGCGCGTGCCTGTTCAAACGTTTGCGCTACCACTACCGCCACCGCCTGGTGGTAGTGATCGACCTCGGGCCCGGCCAGCGCACGCGCCGTATAAAACGCGCCCTTGTCCAGCGGTCCGGCATTGTCCGCAGTGATAATCGCCAGCACGCCCGGCGCCTGGCGCGCCGCTTCCAGCGCCATCGACGCAATCCGGCCTTTGGCTATGGCGGCGCCGACCACGTAGCCATAGGCGGCGTTGGGCGCGGCAGCGTGCTGCTCATAGGCATAGGTGGCGCGCCCCGTCACCTTGAGCGGGCCGTCGATACGGTCGATCGGCTTGCCAACCACCTTCAGCTGGTCGATCGGGTTTTGTTTTGCGGCTTGGTCGAATTTCATGCTGGCTCCCTGTTTGCCGTGTTCTTCGCCTGCTGCAGTACCGCGCCGATAGTGCGCTCGACCAGCGTCAGCTTGAAGGCGTTTTCTTCCGTCGTACGGGCGCCGGCCAGCAGTTGCGCCGCTACAGCCCTGGCGCCGGCCGGCATGGCGGCTTCTGCCGCTTCCACGCGCCACGGCTTCGGCGCAACGCCGCCCAGCGCGATACGGCCGCTGCCATCGGGCTGGACGATGGCGGCCACCGAGACCAGGGCAAACGCATACGACGCGCGGTCGCGTACTTTTTCATACACCTGCACGCCGCCAACCGGTGGCGGCAGCGATACGCCGGTAATGAATTCGCCGGCTTCGAGTACGGTTTCCAGATGTGGCGTGCTGCCGGGCAGGCGGTAAAAATCGGCGATGGGTATCTGCCGCCCGGTGCCGTCGGCACGGATGGTGGCGACAGTGGCGTCGAGCGCACGCATGGCCACCGCCATGTCGCTGGGA
>JBEVNE010000323.1:0-19851 GCA_040508275.1 Duganella sp. | reverse complement strand
GGCTTCAGCGGCAGCTTTGGCGGTGGCCTCGGCAGCAGCCTTGGCGGCAGCTTCGGCAGCAGCCTTGGCAGCGGCTTCAGCGGCAGCTTTGGCGGCGGCTTCGGCAGCAGCCTTGGCAGCGGCTTCAGCGGCGGCTTGGGCAGCGGCGGCTTCTGCCGCAGCTTGCGCGGCCGCCGCCGCAGCGGCAGCGCCGTCCTGGATGGTGGCAGAGCCCACACCGTTGAACACCCCGGCAGGCACGGTAACAGAGCCGACCAGCGTAGTCAGCGTCACCGGTGCACCGCCGGCGTTGATCTGCGTGCCGCTGGCAGCGGTAATATTACCGGTGCGCGCCAGGGCACTAATGGCGCCGCTGGAAGGCACGCTCAGCACGCCCCCCAAGGCAATACCGCTGCCGGCCGTGAGGTCGATCGCATGCCTGGCATTCAGCGAAGCGCCGCTGCCCAGCGTGATGCCGGTACTGGCGTCAAGCACGATGTCGTCGCCGCTGATCGCGTGGTTGACGGTGATCGGGCTATGCGCGGTCAGCGACACCAGGTTGGCGCCGCTGATCGCGCCCGTGGTATGGACGCCGCCGATGTTATCGATGACGATGTTGCCGTTGCCGTTCAATACACCGAGCGCCAGCTCGCCGCTACCGGCATCGTTATGCAGCACGATATTGCCGCTGCCGGTATTGGCGGCGGTGAAGGCTTGCACATGATTGCTGGCGTTGGTCAGCGTAATGCCGTTGCTTGCCTGGACCTGCAATTGATCGGTCACCAGCGAACCGTTCTGGCTGACGGCGCCCTGCAGCGTCGTCAGCGTAACGCCGTTCGCCGCGCGCACATTACCCAGCACAATATCACCGGTGCTGTCGACGCTGAGCGCACCATCGAGATCGATCACGCCGCCATTCTGCTGCAGGCTGCCGAGGTTCAGGCGTGTGGCGGCGCCGCGTCCTGCCAGCGTGCCGCTGCCCAGCACCAGGCTGGAAGCATTGAACCTGTCGTGGAAGGTCAGCGCGCCGCCATCAAGGATCAAAGCGCCGACGCTGGAAACGTTGGCGCCACCATTGAGGGTCAGGCTGCCGCCGCTCAGGGTCAATCCCCGGCCGCTGGCGTTCAGCGTGGCCAGCGTGGTGGCGCCGGCGGCGCTGTCGTAAGTCACCACCCCGCTGCCATTGCCAAGATTGGCCGCCAGCACATTGGCGCCGCTCGGCGCCACGCCATCCTGCCAGTTGGCGGCGTCGCTCCACACGCCACTGCCCGTGCCCACCCAGGTGGACAGCGCGCGCTGCGTAATGGTCCCACTGAGGGTCCCGCTCAAAGGCTGAGGCGCCAGCACGTAGTTGCCGGCATCGCTGCCGGACAGGCCGAGCGTGCCGCCGGTGATGCTGACCAGCTTGCCAATACCGACGTTCTTGTCGGCATACGCAGCGCTCAGCCCGGTGGTTGCCAGCGCCACGTTATCGGCAGCGCCGCCGGGCAGCGCCAGCACGCCGCTCAGCGTGGCCGCCGCCAGGTTGACCTGGGCGCTGTTATTGTATTCACGCGTGGGCAGCGAGACGTTCAGCGTGACCGGCGTGATATTGGCCGTCAGCCCGGACGGCAAGGACGCCAGCGCATAGTTGGCGGCGTCCAGCCCGCCCAGTGTGATGCTATCGACCGTGACAGGCTTGCCCGTACCGATATTCTTGTCGGCAAACAGCGCATGGGCGCCAGCAATGTTTACCTGCTCGCTGCCGATCACGCCTTGCAAAACGCCACCGCCCACGCTGGCCAGCCGGCCGTGGGTAGCAGAGACGGCGTCGGCATCAAGGTTGTACACGCGGCTGGCGGCGCCCAGGCCCGTCACGCTCAACAGCGCTGGCGTGATGTTGGCCGACAGGTCTGCCGGCGCCGCCACTACGTAATTGCCGGCATCGGCGCCGCTCAGGTGCACCGCCGCCTGGTTCAGCGTCACCAGCTTGCCATTGCCGACGTTTTTGTCGGCAAAGCTCAGTGCATCGCTGCCGAGACTGCCCAGCGCCACGTCGTCGCCCGATATGCCCTGCACTGCGGCTGTACCGCTGAAGGTGGCTACCGCCGTGCCATTGTAGCTGCGGTTGTTGATGCTCAAGCCGTCCAGCCACAGCGTGGCCGGGGTGATGTTGCCGCTGCCGGTCACGGCGCCGCTCAGCACATAGTTGCCGAAATCATTGCCGGTCAGGCTGGGGTCGGCCACGCTGAGCACCTTGCCATTGCCGACGTTCTTGTCGGCAAAACGCACCGTGCCGCGAATGCCGAGGGTGTCGCTCCCCACCAGGTTGGCAAAGCTGAAGTTGACGCCAGCCTCCAGGTAATCGGCGCCATCGTAGACCTTGTTGGCGCTGACGGTCGCGCTCACCACGCGCGGCAGGATGGTCAGCGCAGCAACAGCGCCGGTGTAATGGATATCGTATTGGGTGGAATACAGGCCGCCAACCTGGTAAGTACCGGCGTTGACGGCGCCATCGAACCCGAGCGTGCCGTTGATGCCCGACGGCAGTGCTGCGCTGTGGCCGGTGTAGGCGACCGAGGCGCCGTCGTAGGTCTTGGTCACATCAAGACCGCCGCTCAGGCTGACCGTGTACGGCGTCAGGAAAGCCTTGAGCATGGGCGCGGTATGACCCTCGTAGATGCGCCAAACAGGGCTGCCTGCAAAACTGAAGCCGCCAAAGCTCGATTGCTGCATGGTCTGCGCGCCGCTCAGCGCCGTGCCAACGGTGTCGATGGACGTGCCGGCGCTGTCGGCGTTGAAGTAGCCGTTGAGCAGGCTGCCACCCGTGTATGCACCCACCATGCCGTAGGCGGCGGTAAAGCCGGTCTGATCGACCTGGCCGCTGCTGTACACATTGCTGACGCTGCCGCCCTGCAACTCGCCGATCAGGCCGCCCATGTCGGAATGCGTTACAGTATTGTCAGCCAGGTTGGCGCTGACGTTGCCGCTGGCATAAGCGTTGCTGATCGTGCCAGCGATGCTGCCGGTGTCGCGGTTACGCCCGGCCAGGCCGCCGACGCTGGCGCCACCGCGCACATTGCCGCCGGCATACGACACGCTGATGGCGCCGCCAGCGTTATCGCCCACCAGGCCACCGGCGATGGCGCCGCTGGCATTGACCGCGCCGCTGGCGCCACTGCCGGTAATGGCGGCGCCATTCTCGCCCACCAGGCCGCCGACCTTGGTCACGCCGCTGACATCGACCGCGCTGCGCACATTGTCGATCACGGTGCCGATGCTGGCCGTTCCCACCACGCCGCCCACGTTGACGGCGCCGCGCACGGTGCCGCTCACGCTCAGGTTGCGGATGCTGCCATTGCCCAGCGCGGCAAACAGGCCGACGCCGGTCTCGCCAGGGCGATTGATGGCCAGGCCGCTGACCAGGTGATTACCGCCATCGAAGACGCCGCCAAAGCCACCGCCCGTACTGCCCAGCGGCTTGAAACCGAGAGCGCTGTTCCAGCGGGCGCTGCCGCTGGCGTCGATATCGTTGCCGAGATTGAAGCTGGTGCCCACCGCCAGCGTGTCCACGCCCTGCAAGCCATACACATCGGCCAGCACATAGGGCAAGCTGGCGCTGCCGTCACCGCTCAGTGCGCGCACGAAACTGCCGCCGTTGAGGCGGAAATCGCGCGCGTAAAACGATGGCAATGTACCTTCCTGACGCCAGTTGCCGCTGTTCAGGCGGAACACGCCGCCAACGGTCAGCGCCTGCGCGCTCACGTTGCCGGTGGCCGACAGCGTCAGGTCCTGGCTGATCGTCAGCGGCTGTTCGAGCGCGATATTGCCGTCGCTGGCAGTCAGCGCCAGACTGCTGACATTGCTGCTGCCCAGGCGGATATTGGCCGCCGTCAGGGCGGCATTGCCGCCGATGGAGTTCAGGCTGACCTGGCCGCTGATGGCGTTGGCGCTGTTATTGAGCGTGATGTCGCCCGCTGCCATGGCGCTCAGGCTGCCCAGCGCCAGCGCGTTGATCGGGCTGGTGGTCTGCACGATGGCGCCGCCGGCGTTCAGGTTGAGCGCACCGTTGACGCCGGTGACAGCGGACTTGAGCAGGATGTCATGGTCGGCGCGCAGCGTCAGCGTGCTTGCGCCGGTCCATTGCAGCGGGCTGAGCACATGGATGTTGCCGGCGCCATTACCGCTGCTATTGGCGGTGCTGACCGTGACGTCGGTGTTGTTGAGGGCATTTTGCAGCACGCTGGTCAGCAGCAGCGAATCGACGATATGCTGGGTATCGATGAACAGGCCGCCACCGTTGATCAGCGTGTTGGCGCCCAGCATGCCCGCTGCCGTGGCAATGCTGGTGTTGGCGGCCAGGTAGATATCGCTCGGGTCGAGCAGCAGTGTGCCGGTTTTGCCGCCGGCGCTGCGCGCGCGCGTATCGACCGTGCCCTGCATGTCGAGGTAATGGCCCGAGGTTTCGACCAGGCCGCCGTTGCCGCCCGCCACACCGCCGCGCGCCGAGATGGCGCCGTAGACCTGGCTGCTGCGGTCGCCCCAGACAATCACCTTGCCGCCGTCGCCGCTGGCGGTGGCGTCGGCACGGATCACGCTGTCCTGGCCCACATAGGTTTGCTGGGCGTTAAGCACGGCAGCATTCTTGCCCTGGTAGTCGCCGCCCACCAGCACAACGCCGCCGCCGGCCGCGCCGCTGGCGTCTACCACGGCGTTGCCGCTCAGCGCCACCTGCTGGCCCAGCAATTGAATCTCGCCACCCTGCGCTGCATCCAGGCCGCGCGCACTGGTGCTGCTGCTGGCGTCCAGCGCGGTGCTGCGACTGGCTTTCAGCACGATCTGGCCATTGGCGCCACGTACCGCGCTGTCGGCATTGATCGCGCCGCGCTGGCTGACCAGCGCGCCGTACACGCCGATGCGCCCGCCCTCGGCGACGATGCTGCCCAGGTTGAGCGCCTGGTCGGCCGGCGCCGACACCACCACCTGCACATTCGGGTCGCGCGCGTCGAACAGTTGCACGCTATGGCCGGCGGCCAGCACCACCTGGCCGTTCGGCGCTGAAATGACGCCGCTGTTTTCGACGTTCGGCGCCACCAGGAAGATCTGGCCGCCGGACGGCGTGGCGATCCGGCCCTGGTTCTCGACCTTGCCGGCGCCGGCGCCATCGGTAAATTTGTTTTGCCCGGCCAGGAAGTCGGCGTTCGACAGCGCCAGGCTGGACGCCACCAGGCCCTGCACGTCCACCCGCGAGCCGGCGCCGAACAGTACGCCGTTGGGGTTGATCAGGAATACCTTGCCATTCGACTGCAGGGAACCGAGAATTACGCTGGGGTCTTGCCCGGTAATGCGGTTGAGCACCTTGCTGTCGGCGCTCTGCTGGACAAAGCGGGCGACTTCATCGGCGCCCAGCGAAAAGCCCTGCCAGTTGATGACGGTGTTGGGCGTATTGGCGATCGTGTAGGTCTTGCCCTGCTGGGTGATGCTGGCCTGGCCAGCCACCACCGTCGGATTGACCGGCCCGGCCTGCGCCGCCCCATGGCCAACGCCATAGCAGGCCGCCACCAGGGCAGCGAGCAGCTTGCGACGTAGCGGCGCCTTGGCGAAATGGAGGCTATGGCGGTCGGCGTTCATGCAGAAATCCTCTATCGGGGCTGGGCGTCAGTAGCCGGTGCGCAAACATGCTGCGCACAACAAGCTTAACTTTTATTTATCAAGGGAAATGGATGGGCTAGAGAATTATATCTCTATGGAAACTATTCACCTAAACCTAAATCCGCTCACGTCGCCGGAAGCGACACTTTCGGACATAAAAAAGCCGCATCCAGGCCGCTGCATTGCTGGAAACAACAATATTTCTGGCGGGCCCCGTGACTTGTTATCGGCTACTTGGTATCGAAGTTGGTCACGCCATCCCAGCCGGCGCCGGGGGACTGCGCGCGGTAGTGCGCCACGCGCTCGGCATACAGCGCGTACAGCGTGCTGCCGGGGTCGGCTGCGCGCAGTGCCGCCAGCAAGCTATCGGCCGCATCCCATTGCTGGCTGCGCACGGCGACCAGCGCCGCCTGCCATTGCTGCAGCGCCTGGGCAGCGCCAGAATCGAGGTCTTGCGCCAAACCCAGCGGCTCGAAAATCGCCACCGGTTCCTGCTTGCCCTTGACGCGTACCAGGTCCAGCTCGCGCCAGGCAAACTCCGGCGCCGCTGCCCGGGTGGCGGCGCCCACGACGATGCCCACGCCATAAATCTTGGTAATCCCTTCCAGCCGCGAAGCCAGGTTGACGGCGTCGCCCATCACCGTATAAGCGCGCCGGATAGCCGAGCCCATGTCGCCAACGTGCATCATGCCGGTATTGATGCCGATACCGATCTGTAGCGATGGCCAGCCGCGGGCGACAAAGTCATCGCTCAGGCGGTGGGCGCTGGCCTGCATCAGCAAGGCCGTGGCTACTGCGCGTCGCGCATGGTCGGCAAACGCCACCGGTGCGCCCCAGAACGCCATGACGGCGTCGCCAATGTATTTATCGAGCGTGCCGCAATGGCTGTCGCGGATATCCGCTGACATCGCCGTCAGGTACAGGTTGATGTATTCGCGCAGCGCCTTCGGTGTGAGTCCTTCGGAAATCGTGGTAAAGCCGCGCACATCGACAAACATCACGCTCAGTTCGCGGCTTTCGCCATCCATATGGTATTGCGCCGGATTGGCCGCCATTTCGGCCACCAGTTCCGGCGCCACGTATTCGCCAAAGCGCAACACCAGCGCCCTGCCCTTGCGCACCTCGAAAAAATAACCCCACACCACGTTGACCACGAACACGCTGGCGGCAACCAGCAGCGGCAGCGCCAGGTTGAACAGCAGATCATGGGCGCGGTACAGGTAGAGATTGACGCCGATGCAGGCTGCCAGCACCAGCGCCGTCAGCACCGTGGCCGCAAAGGGACGCGCCGCCAGCAACGCCAGCGCCACCGTCAGCGCCAGCCCCAGCAACACAATCGCTGCGGCTTCCGCCACGTCGGCCCAGTGCGGACGCACCTTGAAATGGCCGTCGAAGATCGACTTGATGATGTTGGCGTGAATTTCCACGCCGGGAAACTCGGGGCTGACCGGGGTCGCGCGCAAATCGACCAGCCCCGGTGCGGTGGTGCCGATCAGTACCAGCTTGTCCTTGAGCAGCGCTTGCGGCGCCCGTCCGCTCAGCACATCGGCCGCCGACACGTAGCGGAACGCGCCGCCCCTGGGGCCGCCGGTGCCGCGAAATTCCACGGTGGTGGTCAAGGCCTCGCCGACCGGGATCAGGCGCTGGCCGGACGGCAAAAACAGCGACAGGTAATCGACGCCGCCGGCATCGAGCTGGCTTTGCGACAGCTGCTCGGCGCGGCGGTCGAAATACGGCGTGATGGCGCGCGCTTTCAGATACAGCGCTGCGGTGGCCAGCGACAGCGATGGATAATAGGCCTCGCCCACCTGCTGCACCAGGCCGGCCGTGCGGACGATGCCGTCGGCGTCGGTCACCACCGAAAAGCTGCCGGCGCCAGCGGCGGCGCGTTGCAGCTGCGGCAGATTGGCTTCGTAGCCATCGGCCGACCAGGCCAGCAGTTCGCGCCCGTTCAGGTCTTGCTCGGTGAACAGCGGCGGCGGCAACGCCCCTTTGCGCTGGTCCGGCGACAGGTTGAAACCGAGAATGACCGGCTGGCCTTGCAGGGCGGCGGCAAACAGGCCGTCGTAATCGAGCTCGGCGCGCAGGGTGTGCAGGCGCGTGCGCAGTGCCGGCACATCGGCCAGCGCCCCCTCCGCAAGGTGCTCGAGCACGCCGTAACCGGAACTGGTGTCCGCTTCGGGAAACGAGATATCGAAGCCGACCGCGCCCACCTGGTAATGGCGGGTCAGCTGCGTGACCAGCTGCGCCTGGATGTTGCGGCTCCACGGAAAGCGCCCGACTTCGGTCAGCGCGCGGCTGTCGATATCGACGATGACGATGCGCGGATCGGGCACCGGCGTGGCCAGCTTCATGCGTTCGCCGGCCACCATGCTGTCAAGCCGCCCCACCAGCTCGCTGCTGGCGTTACCCAGCAGCCCCAGCGCGCAGGCGGCGCCAGCCAGCGTGATCAGCAAGCCCAGCGCAACACGCGGGAAGAATCGGAGCGATGAGTTCAGCAATGAACGAAGCAACTTGCGCATGCGCCGGCCTCAGGGCGTGTAGCCGGGAATCAGGGTCTCGTCGATGGCGTCGATCTGGCGTGCATCCATGTGCTGGTGGGCGAATTCGAGGTAGATTTTGCTGCGGATGAAAATATCGAACAGGTCGGGATCGATGTGGCCGTTGAGCGAAAACTTGCCCAGGATATGCAAGGACTCGGACAGCATCTTGCCTTTTTTGTAGGGACGGTCGCGCGCGGTCAGCGCCTCGAAAATATCGGCAATCGCCATCAGCCGCGCCGGTACCGACATCTGGTCGCCGGTCAGGCCACGCGGGTAGCCCTTGCCATCCATGCGCTCGTGGTGGCCGCCCGCGTACTCGGGCACGTTGCGCAGGTGCTTAGGCCAGGGCAAGGCTTCCAGCATCCGCACGGTCACGGCAATGTGGTTGTTGATGATCTTGCGTTCGGCATCGGTCAGCGTGCCGTAGCGGATGGTCAGGTTCAGCACTTCGTCGTCGCTGAGGAAGGCACGCTCGACACCGTCGCTGCCGCGCCAGCGCCGCCGGGCGATCGTGTGCACGCGCTGCTGGTCGGCCTCGCTCATGCCCTCGCCGCCGACATTGACGGTCTGCAAAAATGCCTGATCCTGGCGCAATGCCTGCTGCGTTTCGGCCAGAGCGGCGTCGATGGCGGCCAACGCTGTGGCGCTCCCCTGTCCCGGCGCTTGCCCGGCCAGCGCCAGCTTTTGCTCCAGCGCGGCGATCGTGGCGTCGCGCTGAAGCACTTCGAAGCGGGTATCGAGCAGTGCGATGCGGTCAAAAATGGTTTCCAGCTTGGTAGCCTTGTCCACCACGTGCACGGGCGTGGTGATCTTGCCGCAATCGTGCAGCAGGCCGGCCAGCCGCAGTTCCTTGCGGTCGGCGTCGCTCATGCGAAACTCTGCCAGCGGTCCGCTCTCTGTACGGTGCACGGCCTCGGCCAGCATCATGGTCAGCTCGGGCACGAACTGGCAATGGCGGCCCGTATAGGGCGACTTTTCATCGATGCCGATATTGATCAGGTTGACCAGCGCTTCCAGCAGTTCTTCCAGCTGATTGATCAGGCGCTGGTGGGTCAGCGCGGCAGCAGCCTGCGCCGCCAGCGCCTCGATGAAGCGCTGGTCGGTGGGACTGAACACGCCCACCGCGCCGTGCTCGCCGTGGTGGGCATTGACCAGTTGCAGCACGCCGACCAGCTCGCCCTCGTGGTCGCGCATCGGCACCGTGAGGAACGATTGCGAACGATAATTGTGCTGCTGGTCGAAGCTGACCATGCCGGAAAAATTGAAGCCGGCCGCCTGGTACACATCTTCGATGTTCACCGACACGCCGGAATGGGCGGCGTAAGCAGCCACGGCGCCCAGGTTCTTGCCACCGGCGCTGTCATACAGGGCTATTGGCGGCGCCGTGATCGGCGCACCGGCAGCGCCGCCCTGGTGGATGGCCAGCGTATCGTTGATGAGGATATGGAATTGCAGCGCCTGGCGGTCCTCGCTGGGCCGGTACAGCGTGCCGCCATCGGCCTGGGTCATGCGCTTGGCAACCAGCAGGATGCGCTCAAGCAGCGCATCGGTCTGGTGCGTGCTGCCCAGTTCCACGCTCAGTTCGGTCAACTGATCGAGGCGCAGGGCAATTTGCGTGGGATTCAGGTCAGCCATGGTGGCTAAAGTGTAGCCGTAGTGCAAGCCCATGTACATGTTGAAATACTATGCCGCGCAAAATGACCACAATGCCAGCAGCATTTTCCCTGTCGTCAGAGAAAAAAAGCTATCATCGCCCCAAAAATAGTATTTGCCAGGGATAGACATGAAATTCACATTTTGGGGAGTGCGTGGTTCCATTCCCTCGCCAGGCCCGCGCACTGCACGCTATGGCGGCAACACCACCTGCATTGAGGTGCGCACCGATGACGACACCCTGATCATTCTCGATGGCGGCACCGGCCTGTTCTCATTGGCACAATCTTTATTGCAGAACAAAAGCGGCGATATCCAGGCGAATATTTTCATTTCTCACAGTCATTGGGACCACATCCACGGCCTGCCCTTCTTTACCCCGCTGTTCGTACGCGGCAGCCGCGTACGCCTGCACGGCGCCATCGACGAGGTCAGCGGCAACGGTATCGAGCACGTGATGGGCGTGCAGTTGCAGAACAGTTATTTTCCGGTCAGCGAAACACAGATGGACGCCACCATCGAGTACCACACGCTGACCGTGGACCAGCCCGTCAGCGTGGGCGACGCCGTGGTGAGCAACGTACTGATGAACCATCCAGTCACCAATCTCGGCTACCGCATCGCATGCCATGGCAAATCGCTGTTCTTTACCGGCGACCATGAACCGTTTTATAACCTCCACCCGCCCGGCCATCCCGAACACGCGGCGTTTGCCGCCCATATGGACCAGCGCAACGCCGCCATCGACGCGCTGGTGGCCGGCGTCGATGCGCTGATCGTCGATTGTTCGTACACGCGGGAAGAATACCCGGCCAAGCAGGGCTGGGGCCATGGCACGTTTGATTCGGCCTTTGAACTGGCGCTGCGCACGGGGGCGCGCACGCTGTACTGCACCCACCATGAACCGACGCGCAGCGACGATGAACTGGAGGCAGTGTTTGCCGAGGTAATGGCGCGCTATGCGCCGCGCCTCGGCGCATTGAACGTGGTGCTGGCTTACGAGGGCTTGCAGGTCATTCTGGATTGAATGCCTGAATGATGTTGTTTAAGCTGCCGCCATCGCACGCGGCAAGCTGCGGCGGTCGGCCAGCGCACGCAAACGCGCCACGGCGGCTTGCAGGTTGAAGGAGCGACCGGCGCGCAAGGCTGCCACCATCTGGGTGGCGATGCGCAGCGCCGGTGCTGCGGCGTTCTTGGCTGCATACGGCAGCACCAGGCGGTAGCGCCCCTTGGTGCGCGGCACCACGCCGACAAATCCCACGGTCACTTCATTGAGTGCCAGGCGACGCAGTTCCAGTGCCACCTGCTGCACCACGCGCACGATCTGCGGCACGCTCTCGGCGCGCAGGCCGACCATGCCGGCCTGTTGGCGCACGCCGGGCAACATCGCTTCGACGCGGCTGTCCAGAGTATCCATCGCGGCCGCGCCGGCTGGCGCGTCGTCGACTTCCAGGATGCTCAACAGGCAAGGCTGGGTGGAGTAGCGGTTGTCGCTGGCGAGATAACGTTGGTCGATAATTTTCATGTCTCTTATTTGCTGCTTGAGCTGTTGATCAATACAGACGATATTGTGCCGGACAGCATCAATCAGTGTAAGCAGCCAAAGGAGCATGTCGTCGTAGGATCACTCCCACACTTAAGTCCTGTGTAAGCATGAATGTCCAGCACGTGCATCAGCGATCTCTGCGTGTGGACTGCGCCGGCAAAGGCGGCGAGGCGGTCAAAACAAAGGCGGCATGATAGCGCATTTGCCGCCCTCGCCTCAGTACCGCCATGTGATTGCACGCCACCAACTTCCTGCAAGCGCAGGGAGGCGGTGATAAGCTCAGACTGCACCGCCAGTATCCTGACACAGCTATCGATGAGGAGACGCTACGATGACGACCGCCACCCATATCCCCGGCAAAGACCTTGCCCCAGAGACCACGATCGCCACCATGCAGGCGCAGCTGGCCCGGTACGGTTTCCGTCTGCTCGAAACCTCGCTGCAGCACGAGGTTGATGGCGTGTGGACCGCCCATGTGCAGGACCAGGATTGCCCGTTGCTGCACGCCCATGGCCGCGGCAGCAGCGAACTGGCGGCGCGCGCCAGCGCCTATGGAGAATTTTGCGAACGCCTGGGCACGCGCTATTTCTGGGCCCATTATTACCTGGGCGAACAACGCGCCGCCGCGCCGGTGGTTCACCATCAAAAAGAACAGTGGTTCATGCCGGCGCAGGACGGCGCCTGGCCCGACGGGCTGCTCAACCCTGCGCTGCAGGCGCTGTACAACCCGGACGGCGACATCGACGCCAACGTGCTGGCCGATCTCAACACCGGCAACGCCGCACGCGGCATCTGCGCCCTGCCCTACACGCGCCTGCGCGACGGCGCCACCACCTGGTTCCCGCTCAACCTCATCGACAATCTGTACGTCAGCAACGGCATGGCCAGCGGCAATACCGTGACGGAAGCACGGGTCCAGGCGCTGTCGGAAATATTCGAGCGCGCCATCAAGCACCGCATTATTGCCGAGGGCATGTGCCTGCCCGATGTGCCGCAGGATGTGATCGACCGCTATCCGCATATCCGCGCCGGTATTGCCGGGCTGCGCGCCGCCGGCTTCGGCATCCTGGTCAAGGATGGCTCGCTGGGCGGCAGGTACCCGGTGATGAACGTCACCCTGATCCATCCGAAGGACCAGGGCGTGTTTTCCAGCTTCGGCGCCCACCCGCGCCTGGAAATCGCCCTGGAGCGGGCGCTGACCGAGTTGCTGCCGGGGCGCTCGCTCGATGCGCTCGAGGGCTTCCCCGAGCCCGGCTTCGACCTGGCGGCGATCAACGCGGTGGACAATATGGAAATGCACTTTGTCGATTCCAGCGGCCAGATCAGCTGGGATTTCCTCAGCGACACCTCCGACTATCCGTTTGTCGACTGGAACTTCAGCAGCAGCACCGACAGCGATTACCGCTGGCTGGTGGAAACGCTGCACGCCGAAGGCCGCGACATTTACGTGGCCGACTTCGATACCCTGGGCATCTATAGCTGCCGCATCGTGGTACCGGGCTGGTCCGAGATTTACCCCGTGGATGATCTGGAATGGGAAAACAATAGCGTGGGCAACGCACTGCGCGCGCCACTGGCGCGGTTGCCGGCGCTGAGCGTGCAGGAATGCACCAGCCTGCTGGTCGAACTACAGGCCTCGCACCTCAACGACGCCCGGCCGGTATGGGAAATTCTCGGTCTGGCGGTGGCGCAAGGCACGCCGTGGAAGCAGTTGCGCATCGGCGAACTGAAAACCCTGCTGGCGCTGGTGGTGGGCGACCAGGAAGCGATCCTGGAAGGCTGCAGCTGGCTGCACCACTACGGCGACCTGCCGCCTGCGCGCCGCCTGGTCTACCGCTGCATCGAGAGCATCGTCCAGCTCGAAGAACCGGCCAACTACAGCGACGCACTGCAACTGCTGTACGGCGCCGACACCGTGCAACAGGCCCGCGACCTGCTCGACGGTTCGGAACGCTTTTTCGGACTGGACACCCTGGGGCCGAACTTTGAAGGCAGCGCCTTGCATCAGAGTTTGCTGGCGGCTTATGACAAGCTGCTTGAACAGGGTTGATGCAAAGGCAAGCGGCAAGAGAACAGACGCAACCGCCGATCCGTCATCCCGCATCGGCGGACCGTCGCGAAAGCGGGGATCCATAGAACATTTGAACAGTGCTTGCCTCAACAAAGCAAACACGGCTCAGCGCTTCCATGGATTCCCGCCTGCGCTTACAGAATATGCCGCCCCAGCCACCACGCCACCGCAGCCACGAAGGCCGATGCCGGAATGGTGAAGATCCAGGCCCAGACGATGTTGCCGGCCACGCCCCAGCGTACGGCCGACATTTTTTGCGAGGCGCCCACGCCGACGATGGCGCCGGTGATGGTGTGGGTGGTCGAGACCGGCACGCCCAGCGCAGTGGCCACGAACAGCGTGACGGCGCCGCCGGTCTCGGCGCAGAAGCCGCCCACCGGTTTGAGCTTGGTGATTTTCTGGCCCATGGTCTTGACGATGCGCCAGCCACCGAACATGGTGCCGAACGAAATCGCGCCATAGCACGAGATGATCACCCACAGCGGCGGCTCGGCGTCGCCGGCCTGCGAATAGCCGGCAGCGATCAGCAGCATCCAGATGATGCCGATGGTTTTTTGCGCATCGTTGCCGCCGTGACCGAGGCTGTACGAAGCAGCCGACACCAGCTGCAGGCGGCGGAACCATTTATCGACGCGGCGCGGCGTTGAGCGCACGAAAATCCACGACACCACCAGCATCATGATCGAGCCGAAAATAAAGCCCATCAGCGGCGCCAGCACGATGAACACGACGATCTTGATCAGGCCAGCCGATACCAGCGCGCCGGTACCGCTCTTGGCCACGGCGGCGCCAACCAGGCCGCCGATCAGCGCGTGCGAGGACGACGATGGAATGCCGTAGTACCAGGTGACCACGTTCCAGACGATGGCGCCGACCAGGGCGCCAAAGATCACGTACTGATCGACCACGCTGGCGTCGATGGTGCCCTTGCCCACCGTGGCGGCCACGGTCAGCTGGTGGAACACGAAAATGGCGATAAAGTTGAAAAACGCGGCCATGAACACGGCCGTTTGCGGTTTCAGTACGCCGGTGGAGACCACGGTGGCGATTGCATTGGCGGCATCATGGAAGCCGTTCATGAAGTCAAACACCAGTGCCAGGGCAATCAAAATGCCCAGCACCCAGATGCTGATTTGGATGGAATTCATCTGTTGTTCTTTTTCTGTTGTGCTTACGCGTTTTCGACGATGATGCCTTCGATGATGTTGGCCACATCTTCGCAACGGTCGGTGACGGTTTCCAGGATTTCGTAGATGGCTTTCATCTTGATCAGGTTGCGCACGTCCGGTTCGTCACGGAACAGCTTGGACATGGCGGCGCGCATCACGTGGTCGGCGTCCGATTCCAGGCGGTCGATTTCTTCGCAGATGGCGACGATTTCGCGCGAATTGTCCATATTGTGCAGCAGGCCAACGGCTTGCTTGACCTTCTCGGTACAAGCCAGCACCAGCTCGGCCAGGCGCTGGGCTTCCGGGGTGACCGAGTGCAGGTCGTACAGCGAGACGGTCTGGGCGGCGTCTTCCAGCAGGTCGAGAATGTCGTCCTGGCGCGTGATCAGCTTGTGGATGTCGTCGCGGTCGATCGGGGTGATGAAGGTCTTGTGCAGCAGGTCTACGGTCTGGTAGGTGATCTTGTCAGCCTGTTTTTCGATGCTCTCGATGGCGTGCACGCGATTTTCCAGGTCGTCGAAGTTGGACATCAGGCCCAGCATCTCTTTTGCACCCTTGACGCACAGGTCGGCGTGTTGGTTAAACAGGTCAAAAAATTTGCCCTCGGTGGGCATCAAACGTCCAAACATGTCTTTCTCCGATCAATAATTCATGATTACTACAGACCACCGGCCCGGGGTTGCGGGACCGGCGTAAAGATTCGTCCTACTGGCAGGCTTAATCGCCCTGGTACAGCGCCAGATTACCGACGTAATTACCAAACTTGGTGTATTGGCCGATCCAGGTCAGACGTACCGCGCCGATCGGGCCGTTACGCTGCTTACCGATAATGATCTCGGCCGTTCCCTTATCCGGCGAGTCGGGGTTGTACACCTCGTCGCGGTAAAGGAAGATGATGACGTCCGCATCCTGCTCGATAGCGCCGGATTCGCGCAGGTCGGACATGACGGGACGTTTATTCGGGCGTTGCTCCAGCGAGCGGTTCAGCTGGGACAGGGCGATGACTGGGCAACCGAGTTCCTTGGCCAGTCCCTTGAGCGAACGCGAAATTTCGGAAATTTCCGAGGCCCGGTTATCGCCCTGCTTGGAACCCTGCATCAGTTGCAGGTAGTCGACAATGATCAGACCAAGCTTGCCGCACTGGCGCGCCAGGCGGCGCGCACGGGCGCGCATCTCGATCGGGTTCAGGGCCGGGGTTTCATCGATGAACAACTGGGCATCGTTCATTTTCTGGATGGCGTGCGTCAGGCGCGGCCAGTCTTCGTCGTTGAGGCGGCCGGTACGCAGGCGGTGCTGATCGAGCTGTCCGACCGAGCCGAGCATACGCATGGCCAACTGGGCGCCGCCCATCTCCATCGAGAAGATCGCCACCGGCAAACCGGCTTCAATCGCGACGTTTTCGCCGATATTGACCGAGAATGCGGTTTTACCCATCGACGGACGGCCGGCCACGATGACCAGGTCGCCGCCCTGCAGGCCCGAGGTCATGCGGTCGAGGTCGATAAAGCCGGTCGGCACGCCAGTAATTTCCGACTGGTTTTCGCGCGAATACAGCTCGTCGATGCGCTCGACCACTTGCGTGAGCAGTGGCTGCACGGGAATCCAGCCGGCGGCGCCACGCGCGCCCTGCTCGGCAATGGCGAAAATCTTCGATTCGGCCTCGTCGAGCATCTGCTTGACTTCCTTGCCTTGCGGGCTGAAAGCCTGGCCCGAGATTTCGTCGGCCACGGTGATCAGCTGGCGCAGGATCGAGCGGTCGCGCACGATCTCGGCATAGCGGCGGATATTCGCAGCCGATGGCGTGTTCTGCGCCATCGCGTTCAGGTAAGCGAGGCCGCCGACATCGTCGGCCTTGCCCAGCTGGGTGAGATTTTCAAAGACCGTGATCACGTCGGCCGGCTTGGAGCCGTTGATCATCTTGACGATCTGTTCGAAGATGATGCGATGATCGTAACGGTAGAAATCGTCCGGATGCATCATGTCGGCGATACGGTCGAACGCGGCGTTATCGCGCAGCAGTCCACCGATGACGGACTGTTCTGCTTCGATGGAATGCGGCGGGACGCGGAGCGAATCGACTTGCGGATCGGAGGGGGCGTTCATGGCGCGAATTATACCTGCTCAGGACTGCTCTCATGCAGTGCAACAAAAAAAAATCGGCAATAAAAAAGCCGGGCAAGCCCGGCTTTTTCAAGGTAGTACCAACTCGATGGGCCGCAGCCCATGCAAGTCTTAGGCAGCTTCGCCCACAACAGCAACGGTCACTTCTACCACCACGTCGGTGTGCAGAGCAACGCTGACTGGGAACTCGCCGGTGGTCTTCAGAGGACCGGTTGGCAGGCGCACAGCCGATTTTTCTACAGCGAAACCAACTTTGCTCAGTGCTTCAGCGATGTCGAAGTTGGTGACGGAACCGAACAGACGGCCGTCAACGCCAGCTTTTTGCGAAACGGTCACGGTCATGCCGCTCAGTTTTTCGCCTTGGGCTTGTGCGGCTTCCAGTTTGGCGGCAGCAGCTTTTTCCAGTTCAGCGCGTTTTACTTCGAATTCAGCAACGGCTGCAGCGGTAGCGCGGCGAGCTTTTTTTTGCGGAATCAGGAAGTTACGTGCGTAACCGTCTTTGACTTTAACGACTTCACCCAGGTTGCCCAGGTTGACGACTTTTTCCAACAGAATGATTTGCATAGTTCTTCTCCAGATGCTTGTCTAAACTACGCAATTAAGCGTGGTGCAGATCGGTGTAAGGCAGCAGGGCCAGGTAACGAGCGCGTTTGATCGCGGTGTCAACTTGACGCTGGTAGTGTGCTTTGGTGCCGGTCAGACGTGCTGGCATGATTTTGCCATTTTCCTGGACGAAGTCTTTCAGGGTGTCTACGTCTTTGTAGTCCACTTGTTCCACGTTAGCGGCGGTGAAGCGGCAGAACTTCTTGCGCTTGAACAGTGGGTTTTGTTGCTTGCGCTTTTCTTTCAGCTTGAGCTTGTTTTTGTCGAACTTTTTACCGAATGCCATGTGAGGCTCCTGTATTTAAATTGAGCTGTCCGTGACAGCACTAAAATCAATGATGTGAAACACCAGGCTTTTGCTATTGCGAGTCTTTTTATTGAGGAAACCGCTGAACTGGTACACGCCGCCCAGTGGCGCCTCGCTGAACCTGCCTGAAATCTCGCCTGCGGCAACCGCAGAAATTTCAAACTCGCTCAAGCGGGCGATTCCCGCCTCCATCTGCTGCGACCGGTGCTGGAGTACAGCATTAATGATCGGCATGCCGGCCGGGGTGTAACGCAAGGCGTCCCGCTCGGCGATGAGGGCGGTAAACTGGAGCTGATTCAGCTCGGTTCCTTCAACAATCAGGCTGCAGGAGCGGCAGCAGCTGCTGGGGCTTCTGCACGATGCGACTTGGCCGCATCTTCACGTTGTACCGACTTCATCATTGGCGAAGGAGCGGTTTCGGCTTTCTTCAGCTTGACGGTCAGGTGACGCAGCACGGCATCATTGAATTTGAATGCAGTTTCCAGCTCGACCAGGGTCTCGTTGTCGCATTCGATGTTCAGGCAGATGTAGTGTGCTTTGGCCAGTTTCTGGATCGAGTAAGCCATTTGACGGCGGCCCCAATCTTCAACACGGTGCACGGAACCACCGCGGGTCGTTACAGTGGTTTTGTAACGTTCGATCATTGCGGGCACTTGCTCGCTCTGGTCCGGGTGGACGATAAATACGATTTCGTAGTGACGCATGCAAACTCCCTTAAGGACTTGTGAATATAGCCCACCCTGGCGTCAAGACAGGTGTGGGAAGAGGTAAGCCCGCGACTATATCAGCTTTTGCGCTGGAAAGCCAGTCTGGCGATTTTTTCACTTTATTTCGCCCAGCACAAGAAATCCCCTTGCATTGCGCGCCATACTGTACAAAAATACAGACTGTCTATAAGCACAGGTTCAACGCGACTCATGATCAAGCTCACCGCACGCCAGGAACAAATTCTCAATCTGATCAAGGACGCCATCGAAAACACCGGCTTCCCCCCTACCCGCGCCGAGATCGCCAACGAACTCGGTTTTAAATCCGCCAACGCTGCCGAAGAACACCTGCAGGCGCTGGCCCGCAAGGGCGCGATTGAAATCGCCGCCGGCACCTCGCGCGGCATCCGCCTGCTGGGCGCCCATGCCGAACCGGCAGCCCCACGCGTGCCGGCTGCGCTGATGATGTCGCTGCCGCTGATCGGCCGCGTGGCAGCCGGGTCGCCAATACTGGCGCAGGAAAACCTGGAAACCAGCTACAGCGTCGATCCGGCCATGTTCTCGGCCAAGCCCGACTACCTGCTCAAGGTGCGCGGCGAATCGATGCGCGACGCCGGCATCATGGACGGCGACTTGCTGGCAGTGAAAAAAGTGGATAGCGCCAAAAACGGCCAGATCGTCGTGGCCCGTATCGGCAACGAAGTCACGGTCAAGCGCTACCGCAAAACCGGCTCATCCGTTGAACTGTTGCCCGAGAATCCAGAATTCAAGGTGATCAAGGTCGATCCCGAGGCTGACGAGTTTGCGCTGGAAGGATTAGCGGTAGGCTTGATGCGCAGCTGGCATTAATGATGCATGAAAAAATGGACCGTCAGTGCGGTCCATTTTTTTTAGCGCACTGAATCAGCAGGCATCCAGCGCCGCCTGAAAGTCTTCCAGCAAATCGGCCGTATCCTCTATCCCCACCGACACCCGGATCAACGACTCGGCGATCCCCATCGAAGCGCGGCGCTCGGCGCCCATTTCGTAGAAAATCGTGTGCGCCACCGGGATGATCAGCGTGCGCGTATCGCCGAGGTTGGACGCGGGAATCGCCAGCTTGAGGCGGTTGAGGAAATCGAAGCAGTCGATGCCGTCTTTCAGCTCAAAGCTCAGCAGCGAGCCATGGGCACGGAACAGCGCATGGCTGATCTCGTGCTGCGGGTGCGAAGCCAGGCCCGGGTAGTGCACAGCCGCCACGCGCGCATCGGCCTCCAGCAACTGCGCCAGCGCCAGCGCATTGGCGCTGGTGCGTTCCATGCGCAGCGCCAGCGTTTCAGCGCCGACGGCAATGTGGTGCGCCGCCTCGGGCGCCAGTGATGCCCCGAAGTCGCGCAGCGCCTTGGCGCGGATCTGCGCCAGCCCCCATTGCAGCGGTGCGGCTTTTTTGTAGTTCTCGTAGATGTTGGGGAACCGGCTCCAGTCATACACGCCGGTATCGGTCAGGCTGCCGCCGAGCGCATTGCCGTGGCCGCCAATCGA
>JBEVNE010000300.1:0-18552 GCA_040508275.1 Duganella sp. | reverse complement strand
CCGGCGCACCGTCGCAGCCGGTGCGCTTGTTTCCCTACTACCGCGCGCTGAAAGAAATGCTGGGCGCCGAGCGCATCCACCCGGCCGACCTGTTCTTTCCCGATCTGGCGGCGTTGCCGGAACTGCCGCCAGCAGCCGATGCTGCGGCAGCCGATGCTGCGGCAGCCGACGCTGCGCCTGACTACAGCGCCTGCCGCCAGCGTTTCGAGCGCGCGCTGCTGCCCTACATGAAAAGTCCTGAAGCAGCGCAGCAGCTCGAACATGCAGCGTCGCTGCGTGACGCCGTGGCGGCGGTGGCCGCTGCCCAGCACGATGGCAAGGCGCGCAGCTTCTGGCTGGCCATGCAGGCATTCAGCGAGCTGGTGGCCAGCGGTGCGCTGGCCGGCAGCCTGCAGGTCAAACAGTTGTTCGGCATGATCAACCTGCAGATTCGCCGTCTGAGCCAGGGCAATGCCGCGTTGCCGGAGGCTTTGCTGCGCGATGCACTGTTCTTTATCGCCGCCACGCCTGCCAGCGCATCGCCTGCGGCGCAGCGCGTGCGCAGCGCGTTTGCGTTAGACGGCCTGGTGCCGGACGATTACGCCGCGCCGCGCTACGGCCAGCCAGACGGCGCCGCACAGGAAACGGGCGGCGCCAGCGTTGGCAAGGTGCGCAGCACCTGGCAGCCGTTGACGGCGCAGCAGCAGTGGCAGGACGACAGCGCCCAGGCGCAGGTGATCGGCATCAAGGCCGGCCTGCGCCAGATCGAACAGGTGCTCGACGCCTTCCATGCCGATCCAGCCGGACGGCCTGCGCTGGCCACACTGGCGAGCGTGTTTGACGCGCTGGCGCAGTCGCTGGAGGAACTCGAGCAGGACCACGCGCAGCAGGCCGTGCGCCAGGTGCAGGCCGAGGTCGCGGCGCTGGCCGCCGACGATGGAGAAGGTGATCCTGCCCACGACGCCAGGGGGCTCGACGCTCTGGCGCAAAACGTCGGTGCGCTGGGCTTCTTTGCCGACCTGCTGGGCCACAACCCGGCCGGTGCGCGTGGGCGTTTCGTCTTCGATGCCCGGCAGGGCAGTTTCCGCTCCGTGCCGTTTGCAAAAATCGCCGGCGCCGAGGCGATACCTGTGCTCGACGACGCCGTGCCGGCGCCACCGCCGGCAACCATGCCGCCTGCTGCCAGCATGGCGCCGCCGCCGGCAGCCGACGCTGCCGAGCTGCTCGCCGTGTTTATCACCGAAGCGGGCGAAGTGCTCGATTTTGTCGAGCAAACGCTGGCAGTAAAGGAAAAACAGACAACGCAGGAAAATCACGGCGCCAGCGAGGACAGCCTGATTACACTGCGCCGATCGTTCCACACGCTCAAGGGCAGCGCGCGCATGGTGGCGCTGGACGGCTTTGCCGGTGGCGCGCAAGCGATCGAACGCCTGCTCAATACCTGGCTGGCCGAGCAACGTCCGGCCAGCGCTGCGCTGCTGGCCCTGATCGGCCAGACGGCGCGCCTGCTGCGGGCCTGGGTTGCCGATCTGGCCTCGCATGGTATGCCGGTGCAGAACAGCAGGCCGGAGCAGGAGCAGGAGCAGGAACAAGAGCAGGAGCAGGAGCAGGAGCAGAACAGCGCGGAATCGCTGGCGCCGCCGCCCGCCCTGCTGGCAATCTACCTCGAGGAAGCCACCCAGTTGCTGGGCAAGCTAGAACACGACTTTGGCGCCTGGCGCCAGCAGCCGCTCCAGCCCGTCAATCCGGCCACGCTGGCAGCCGTGCATACGCTGGCTGGCAGTTCCGGCACCGTGGGGGCGGCGCCGCTGCGCGCGCTGGCGCTGGCGCTGGAAACAACGCTGGAAGCGTTGCAGCCACCGGCGCCTTCACTGGACCAGGCGCAGCACGACCTGTTTGATTTCACCGTGGCGCGGCTGAGCCAGATGGTCGATCACGTCGCCGAGGGCGCCATGCCGCCGGCGCAGCCCGAGCTGATCGCGGCGCTCGAACAGTTGCGCACGCAGTTGCAGGCGCCAGCCGCCGGCAATGCCCTCGACGCCCAGCTCGACCAGCTGGTGGCCGGCGCCGTGGAGCAGGCCGACGCTGGCGTCAGCGCAGCGGCAGAGGAATCGCCGCTCGACGCCATGTTCCGCCAGGTGTACGAGATGATCAGCGGTAGCGTGCCGCTGTCGGCGGCGCCGGTCGCAGCAAGCAAGGCTCCGGCCAAAAAAGCGGCGCCGCGTATCGACGACGACATCGACGACCTGTTCAACGCCGCTTTCGACGACACGTTTGCCGCGCCGCCGCTCGATATCGCAGCGCCGCCGCTGGAGCCGGCGCCCCCTGCTGTTACTGCTTCTGCCGATGTCGATACTGCCGAAGCCGAAGCCATCCCCGCCACCCCGGCCATCGCCGATACCCAGGTCATCGCCCTGGCGCCACCGGCGCCGGCGCAGCCGCTGCTGGGCGCGGCGCCCCCGCTGTTCGACGACGACCTGGATGCCGATCTGCTGCCCGTATTCCTGGAAGAGGGCGCCGATCTGCTGCCGCAGGTAGGCCAGGCGCTGCGCGCCTGGCAGCATGCACCGGCCGACAGCGCCCAGCCGCAAACACTGCTGCGCCTGCTGCACACGATCAAGGGCAGCGCGCGCATGGCCGGCGCCATGCGCCTGGGCCAGCATGTGCACGAGATCGAAACCCATATCGAAACCCTGGTCAACGCCGGGCCCCAGGCCGCCTCGCCGCAGGCGTTTGATGAATTGCTGGCCCATTACGACCATGCGCTGCTGCTGTTCGAGCAATTGCAGCAAGCCAGCGTCCAGCAAAAGCAGGGCAGTCCCCATGCCGCAGACGCTGCCACCGCCGCAGCCGACAATGAGCCATCCGCCAGCCCGCGTTCACCGCTGCTGCGCGTGCGCGCCGACCTGGTCGATCGCCTGGTCAACCAGGCCGGCGAGGTGTCGATTTCGCGCTCGCGGCTGGAAAACGAGGTGGCCGCCATGCGCAGCGCGCTCGGCGACGTCGCCGACAATCTGGCGCGCCTGCGCCGCCAGCTGCGCGAAATTGAAATGCAGGCCGAATCGCAGATCGCCTCGAGCATGTCGCGCATGTCCAGCGATAATGAGCGCGATTTCGATCCGCTCGAATTCGACCGCTTTACCCGGCTGCAGGAATTGACGCGCATGATGGCCGAAAGCGTCAACGACAGCGCCAGCCTGCATGAAAACCTGGGGCGCAGCGTGGCCCATGCCGGTGACGACCTGATCTTGCAGGCGCGCCTGACGCGCGAACTGCAGCGCGACCTGATGCGGGTGCGCATGGTGCCGTTTTCCAGCATCGCCGAACGCCTGTTCCGGGTGGCGCGCCAGAGCGCCAAGGAAGTGGACAAGCGCGTCAACCTCGATATACGCGGCGGCAGCGTGGAAATCGACCGCAGCGTGCTCGAACGCATGGTGGCGCCGTTCGAGCACCTGCTGCGCAACGCCATTGCCCACGGCGTGGAGGGCAGCGAGCGCCGCGCCGAGGCCGGCAAGAACGACACCGGCGAACTGCTGGTGGAAGTCAGCCAGCAGGGCAATGAAGTGGTGATTGATTTTTCCGATGACGGCGCCGGCCTCGATCTGCCGCGCATCCGCGCCAAGGCGCTGGCCACCGGCCTGCTGCAGGCAGAGGATGACGCCAGCGACGCTCAGGTGGCCGACCTGATCTTCCAGCCCGGCTTCTCCACCGCTGAAGCGCTGACCGAGCTGTCCGGCCGCGGCGTGGGCATGGACATCGTGCAGTCCGAGGCGCAGGCCCTGGGCGGGCGCGTGGACATGGAATCGACGCCTGGGCAGGGCGTGCGCTTCACCATCCGCCTGCCGCTCACACTGGCCGTGACGCAGGTGGTGATGGTCGAAGCGGGCGGCCGTACTTACGCCTTGCCATCCATCCTGGTCGAGCAGGTGTTGCAGATCAAGGATGGTGCGCTGGCCGAGGCCCGTCACAGCGGCCAGGTGGGGCTGCACGGCCACCACGGTCACCACCCTGCGTTGCACTACCTGCCGGCGCTGCTGGGCGAGGCCGAAGCACCGTCCGCAGCGCAAGCTCAACGCTCTGTGCCGGTGCTGATGCTCAAGAACGGCAACGAGCGGCTGGCGCTGCAGGTCGATGCGGTGCTGGGCAACCGCGAAGTCGTCATCAAGAATATCGGCCCGCAGCTGTCGCGCATGGCCGGCATTGCCGGCGCCACCGTGCTCGGCTCGGGCGATATTGTGCTGATCCTCAATCCGGTAACGCTGGTGCAGCACCTGGCCCAGCATCCCGAAGCGCGCGCCCAGTACGCCCACGCCGCCCGCGGCGATGCGCTGGCCCGGCAGGCGCCGGCCGCCGATGTGCGCACGGTGATGGTGGTCGATGATTCGATGACGGTGCGCCGCGTGACCCAGCGTCTGCTTGAGCGCGAAGGCTACCAGGTGCTGCTGGCCAAGGACGGCGTTGACGCCATCGAGCAGCTGGAACATCTGCAGCAGGCGCAAGGGAAACTGCCCGAGCTGCTGCTGGCCGATATCGAGATGCCGCGCATGGATGGTTTTGATCTCACGCGGCAGCTGCGCGGCGATGCGCGCACGGCGGCGATCCCGATCATCATGATCACCTCGCGCACGGCCGACAAGCACCGCAACTACGCGCAAGAGCTGGGCGTGGACGCGTTTTTCGGCAAGCCCTTCCCGGAGGCGGAACTGCTGGCGACCATGCGCAGCCTGCTGGCCGCTGCGGACAGCCGCCAGCAGGGCTAGGCCGGCTTTTTGACGACCTCGTAGCGCTCGAGCGTGCGCTTGCGCGCTTCGTCGTGCTGCACCAGCGGCGCCGGGTAGTCGAGCGGCGCCATGCGTGCGTGCAGCCACGGCGCGTGGATTTCCTTGTCGCTCAGGTCTTTCAGCTGAGGCAGGTAGCGGCGGATGAATTTACCGGCGCTGTCGAACTTTTCCGACTGCGTGATCGGGTTGAAAATGCGGAAATAGGGCTGGGCGTCGCAGCCCGACGACGAGGCCCACTGCCAGCCGCCGTTGTTGGAAGCCAGGTCGAAATCGTTCAGGTGCAGGGCAAAATAGGCTTCGCCACGGCGCCAGTCGATGCCGAGGTCCTTGATTAAAAAGCAGGCAGCCACCATGCGCAGGCGGTTGTGCATATAGCCGGTCTGGTTCAGTTGCAGCATGGCGGCATCGACCAGCGGGTAGCCGGTGCGGCCCGCGCACCAGGCTTCAAACAGTTCGTCGGCCTCGGGGCCGGTTTCCCATGCGATGGCGTCGTAGGCGGGCTTGAACGAGGCGCCCACCACGTGCGGGTGGTGGAACAGGATCATGGCGTAAAACTCGCGCCAGATCAGTTCCGACAGCCAGACCGCCGCGCCTTCGCCACCGCCGCCGCGCGCCATCAGATCGACCACCGTGCGCACCAGGTGGCGCACCGACAGCGTACCGAAGCGGAAATGCAGCGACAGGTAAGACGGTCCTTTCACGGCCGGGAAGTCGCGCGCCGTGTTGTACTGGGCGATGCGCGGCAAAAAGTCGTCGAACAGCTGCGCCGCACCCGACATGCCGGTGGGGATTTTCAGCGCTGCCAGGTTGCTCGGCTCAAAGCCGAGGTCGGCGATAGTAGGAAGGTTGGGCAGGCTGGCGCTGCCGGCGGCAGGGGCCAGTTTCGCTGCATGCGGTTCGATATGGTAGGGCGCGATCACGGACGGATCGGCGGCGAGTTTTTTCAGCCAGGCGTTCTTGTAGGGCGTGAAGACGGAAAATACGCCGCCGGTCTGCGACAGCACTTCGCTTTTTTCAAACACCACCTGGTCCTTGAAGCTGAAGAAGCGCCGGCCGGCGTCGGTCAGTGCATCGGCGACGGCAGCGTCGCGGGCAATCGCCTGCGGTTCGTAATCGTGGTTGCAATACACGGCGTCCACCTTCAGCTCGGCGGCCAGCGCCGGAATCGCTTCGAGCGGATCGGCGTGGCGGGCGATCAGGTAGCCGCCCAGCTGGCGCAGCTCGGCATCGACTTCGGCCACGCTGGCGTGAATGAAATCAAGGCGGCGATCCTGGCGCGGCAAATCGGCGAGTATGGTCGTGTCGTAGATGAACGCGCAATAGACTTTGTGGCTGTCCTGTAACGCCTGGTGCAGTGCAACATGGTCGAAAACACGCAGATCGCGGCGCAGCCATACCAGGGAAGAATTGTGTTTCATTAAGTATGTGTCAATCGGGTGGAAGAACGCAAAGATGGCTGCGCACCTAATTCAGTGTAAACTAGCAGGATCAGGGTAGAGCGCGTTGCCGGTCAGATGCCAGAGGCGAATACTAGCATCGACCGCGACAGCGACCCCGCACACAGAGAGCAACGCGTATGAAGAAAAGCAAAGTCGGCAAAACGCTTCCTGTTTCCGGCGCATTACAGGATGAATCCACCCCTTCGGCACAGGCTGCGGAAGCCCCGCCGGCAGCGGTGGACAACGGCGGCAGTCAGGCCGCTCCGGCTTTGAACCTGGCCAATCATTTCCTTATTGCCATGCCATCGATGCAAGATCCCGTGTTCGGCGGCACCGTCGTGTATGTCTGCGAGCATAACGATAACGGCGTGCTGGGCGTGGTGATCAACAAGCCGACCGACATGACCATGCAAACGCTGTTCGAACGGATCGACCTCAAGCCCGAGGACGGCCCGGACGCGCATCTCGACGCGCCGGTGATGTTCGGCGGCCCGGTGCAGGATGATCGCGGCTTTGTGCTGCACACGCCGGGCCAGCGCTATTCGTCCTCGCTGACGGTGACCAGCGAGGTGGCGTTTACCACCTCGATCGACGTGCTCGAAGCGGTGGCGGCCGGCAATGGCCCAGCGCGCATGCTGGTGTCGATCGGCTACGCGGGCTGGAGCCCGGGCCAGCTGGAAGACGAAATCGGCCGCAACGGCTGGCTGACGGTGGCTGCCGACCCGGCGCTGCTGTTCAACGTACCCATTGAACAACGCTACACGGCGGCCATCCGCCTGCTCGGCATCGACCCGCTGATGCTGGCGGCCGAAGCCGGCCATGCATAAAAATGATAATCGAATGAACCATCTGCTGTGAGTGCTTCCGCTTCCATCGACACCATTTTCGCCTTCGACTTCGGCGT
Organism: Duganella sp.; assembly: GCA_040508275.1. GTDB lineage: Bacteria > Pseudomonadota > Gammaproteobacteria > Burkholderiales > Burkholderiaceae_D > Rugamonas. The sequence continues at coordinate 11,449 of JBEVNE010000300.1, read as the reverse complement.
CAAGCGCATTGGCGTTGCCATGGGTAATACCATGTTGCGCCAGGCGCAGCCCGTTAAAGTCATCGACGCTGTCGACAACGCCACCCGCTTTGCCGCCATCGGCGCGCTGATCGACGAGTGGAAGCCGGCCCGGCTGGTGGTCGGCCTGCCATTGCACCCCGATGGCGCCGAACACGAGATGACGGCGCGCGCGCGCAAATTTTCCAACCAGTTGCATGGCCGTTTCAACCTGCCCGTGGAACTGGTCGATGAGCGCTATTCGTCGGCCGTATTGTCCGCCAGGCGCGGCGAGGTGATCGACGACCGCGCGGCGGCCATCATCCTGCAACAATATTTTGACATCCTGTAGAGCTATCATGTCCACACTCAACCCTCACCAACTCGACGCCGAAGCGCTGTACGCCGCCCTGCTGGCCGACGTCAAAGCCGGCCTGGCCGGCGTGACCGATGTCGCCATCGTCGGCATTCATTCGGGCGGCGCCTGGATTGCTGAACGGCTGGCGGCCGACCTTGGCCTCGCCGAACGCTGCGGCGTGCTCGACGTGTCGTTCTACCGCGACGATTACGCCCGCAAGGGTTTGCCGGCCGAGGTCAAGCCGACCCATATCGCCTTCAATGTGGACTCTGCCACCATTTTGCTGGTTGATGACGTGCTGTTTACCGGCCGTACCACGCGCGCGGCGATTAACGAACTGTTCGACTACGGCCGCCCGGCGCGCATTCTGCTGGCGGCGCTGGTGGACCGTGGGGAACGCCAGTTGCCGGTGGCCGCCGATTTTGTTGCCGCTCACGTGGCCGTGGAGCCAGGCCAGGCGCTGGTGCTCAAGCGCGCCGACGACGGCCGCTTCAGCCTGACCATTGATCCAGCCAAAACTTCCGCTTAATTTACGTCCACTTTACGTCCATTTTTGTCCGATCCCGACCATGCTGAATCCGCAACTGAACAAACACGGCGAGCTGCAACACTTGCTGTCGATCGAGGGGCTGCCCAAGTCCATCCTCAATCACATCCTCGATACCGCCTCGTCGTTTGTCGGCATTTCCGACCGCGACGTGAAAAAAGTGCCGCTGATGCGCGGCAAATCGGTGTTCAACCTGTTTTTCGAGAACTCCACGCGCACGCGCACCACGTTTGAAATCGCCGCCAAGCGCCTGTCGGCCGACGTCATCAACCTCAACATTCAGGCGTCCTCGGCCAGCAAGGGCGAATCGCTGCTCGACACCATCGACAACCTGTCGGCCATGCATGCCGATATGTTCGTGGTGCGCCATGCGCAGTCCGGTGCGCCCTACCTGATCGCCAAGCACCTGATGGAGACGAAGCAGTCGCACGTGCACGTGGTCAACGCCGGCGACGGCCGCCATGCCCACCCCACCCAGGGGCTGCTGGACATGTACACGATCCGCCACTACAAGAAGGATTTCACCAACCTGCGCGTGGCCATTGTCGGCGACATTCTGCACAGCCGCGTGGCGCGTTCGGATATTCACGCGCTGACCTCGCTGGGCGTGCCGGAAGTGCGCGCCATCGGCCCGCACACGCTGCTGCCGGGCGGGCTCGAGCAGATGGGCGTGCGCACCTTCACCAACATGGATGAAGGCTTGAAAGACGTCGATGTGATCATCATGCTGCGCCTGCAGAACGAGCGCATGAGCGGCGCGCTGCTGCCGTCGGCGCAGGAATACTTCAAGAGCTACGGCCTGACGCCGGAACGGCTGGCGCTGGCCAAGCCGGACGCCATCGTCATGCACCCCGGCCCGATGAACCGTGGCGTGGAAATCGATTCCGCCGTGGCCGATGGCGCACAGGCGGTGATTTTGCCGCAAGTAACTTTCGGGATCGCCGTCCGCATGGCGGTGATGAGCATCGTGGCAGGTACGCAGGGATGAATGTCTCAATGAAAAACGTCGCAATGAATAAAAGCACTATCCATATCAAGAACGGCCATCTGATCGATCCGGCCAATGGCATCGACGCCCCGCACGATCTGTACATCGTCGATGGCAAAATAGCGGCCGTCGGCAGTGCGCCGGCCGGTTTTGTCGCCGACCAGACCATCGATGCGACCGGCCTGATCGTTTCCCCCGGTTTTGTTGACCTGGCGGCGCGCCTGCGCGAACCCGGCTACGAATACAAGGCCACGCTGCATTCGGAAATGCAGGCGGCGGTGCAGGGCGGCGTGACCAGCCTGGTGTGCCCGCCCGATACCGATCCCGTGCTCGACGAACCGGGCCTGGTGGAAATGCTCAAGCACCGCGCCCGTTCGCTCAACCAGGCTCACGTGCATCCGCTCGGCGCCCTCACGGTGGGCCTGAAAGGCCAGTCGATTACCGAAATGTCGGCGCTGACCGAGTCTGGCTGCATCGGTTTTTCGCAGGCGGAAATTCCGGTGGAAGACACCAATGTGCTGCTGCGCGCGCTGCAATACGCCGCCACTTTCGGCTTTACGGTGTGGCTGCGCCCGCAGGATGCCCACATCGGCCGTGGCGGCATTGCCGCCAGCGGTCCGCTGGCGTCGCGCCTGGGCCTGTCCGGCGTGCCGGTGATGGCCGAAACCATTGCGCTGCACACGATTTTCGAACTGATGCGTTCCACCGGCGCCCGCGTGCACCTGTGCCGTATTTCTTCGGCGGCCGGCCTGGAGCTGATCCGTAAGGCCAAGGCCGAAGGCTTGCCGGTCACCTGCGACGTTGGCGTGCACCATGTGCACCTGACCGACGCCGACATCGGCTTTTTCGATTCCAACGCCCGCGTCACGCCGCCGTTCCGCAGCCAGCGCGACCGCGACGCCATCCGCCTCGGTCTGCTCGACGGCACCATCGATGCGCTGTGCTCGGACCACACTCCGGTCGATGACGATGAAAAACTGCTGCCGTTCGGCGAAGCTTCGCCCGGCGCTACCGGCCTGGAGCTGCTGCTGTCGCTGACGTTGAAATGGGCTGATGATTACGCTGTCCAGCAGAGCACCGGCGCGCTACGGCCGCTGGTGCGCGCGCTGGCGCGCATCACCTCGGAACCGGCGCGCGTGGCCGGCCTGAATGCCGGCAGCCTGTCGGTAGGCGCGGTGGCCGACGTGGCGATTTTCGACCTTGACGCGCACTGGACGGTGGAAGCCTCGGCGCTGGCCAGCCAGGGCAAGCACACGCCTTTCCTCGGCTACAACCTGGCCGGCCAGGTGCGCACCACCATCGTGGCCGGTCACGTCGCATGGCAGCGCTTAGGTGCCTAAAGTGCAGGCGAAGCTGGTGCTTGGCTGGCGCCTGGCGCGCGTGCTGCTGCACGTGCTGCTCGGTATGGCGATCTGCGCGGTCGTGTTTCCGTGGATAGGCCAGGAGCGCCGTAACGGCCATATACGCCGCTGGTCCACGCGTCTGCTGGCGCTGTGCAATGTCACGGTAGAGCAGAGCGCGTTTGGTACACCTGCAGCGGTGCCGGCGCAGGCGATGGTGGTGGCCAATCACGTCTCGTGGCTCGATATTTTTGTGCTGCACAGCCTGTATCCGAGCCACTTTGTGGCCAAGGCGGAAATCCGCTCCTGGCCGCTGGCCGGCTGGCTGGCAGAAAAAGCCGGCACGGTATTCATTGCGCGCGGCAACCGGCGCGACCTGCGCCAGCTTTTCCAGGGGCTGGTGCACACGCTGGAACGTGGCGAACGCGTGGCGTTTTTCCCGGAAGGCACCACGGCAGCGCAGGGCAATTTATTGCCATTCCACGCCAACCTGTTCGAAGCCGCCATCGACGCCCGCGTGCCGCTGCAACCATTTGCCTTGCGCTACCTGGACCAGGCCGGCGCGCTGCACCACGTGGTCGATTTTATCGGCGAAATGACGTTTGCCGAGAGTATCGTGGCGATCCTGTCGGGACCGCCGGTCACGGCCCGCGTAGCGGTTTTACCCGCCATCGACACCACCGGAGCCCACCGCCGCGAGCTGGCGGAGGCTGCCTATCAGGCGGTGGCAGCGGCGCTGGCAGTCACCCCGCACCCGGTGTAGTAAGGATTTGGGGCTCAGGCTTTCTTGCCCAATGGCGCCTGAGCCTGCGGACACGCCACCTGCAACAAGCTGCGGTCCTCCAGGCAGACAGCCGATAATTGCCCGCCCCACACGCAGCCGCTGTCGAGGCCGATCAGGTCGGGGCGCAGCGTCAGTCCCAGTGCCGACCAGTGGCCAAACACCACGGTGGCGTCGGCGCTGCGCCGGGTGGGTACGTCGAACCAAGGCATCAGCCCGGTCGATGGATCGGCCGTGCCGCTTTCCTTCATTGTAAAATCCATCACCCCATCGGCGCTGCAGAAGCGCAGCCGGGTCATGGCGTTGATGATGCAGCGCAGGCGGTCGGCGCCTTGCAGCGCGTCCGACCATTGCTCGGGATGGTTGCCATACATCTGCGCCAGAAAATCGGCAAACTGTGCATCCGGTCCGCGCAGCATGGTTTCCACTTCGCCGGCCAGCGCCAGGGCTTGTCCGGCGCTCCATTGCGGCAGCAGTCCGGCGTGTACCAGCACATGGGCGCGCCCCTGCGCCTGCAGGCCGATGGCCAGCGGCCGGCGCCGTACCCAGTCGATCAGCTCGTCGCGGTCGGGCGCAGCCAGAATCGCCGCCAGGGTGTCGGACTTGTGTTCGGGACGGATGCCGTAAGCGACCGCCAGCAGATGCAGGTCATGGTTGCCCAGCACGCTGTCGATGCGACCGCCGCTGGTCATTGCCAGCTGCCGTACATGGCGCAGCGTGGCCAGCGAGTCGGGGCCGCGATTGATCAGGTCGCCAGCGAACAGGATGGCCGGCGCGTCTGCGTCAGTGTGCGCTGCGTGGGCATGGATGCGGTCGAGCATCGACAGCGCCTGCGCATGGCAGCCCTGTAAATCCCCGATGACATAGGTTTTCATATAGATGCTCGTTGGTTCGTTGCTTTGAGGTTGGGGTTATCCTGAATTAGGCTGTCCCATGTCGATTTTTGCCCGTGGGCACCGAAGTTTCACATAAAATGCAGGTAAGATTAACGTTCGCTGCGGGATACTAAATGATTTTTGTTACAGGTGGTGCCGGTTTTATCGGGTCGAATTTTGTGCTGGACTGGCTGGCCCAGTCCGACGAGCCGGTCGTGAACTACGACAAGCTCACCTATGCGGGCAATCTCAACAACCTGGCAGCGCTCAAGCAAGACCCGCGCCATATCTTTGTCCGTGGCGACATCTGCGACCAGGCCCAGGTGCTGGCGCTGTTCCAGCAGCACAAGCCGCGCGCCATCGTGCACTTTGCCGCCGAAAGCCATGTGGACCGCTCGATTCTCGGCCCTGGCGAATTCATCAACACCAACATCAACGGCACCTTCAGCCTGCTTGAAGCGGCGCGCGCCTACTGGACGGCGCTGCCGGACGCTGAAAAAGCGGCGTTCCGCTTCCTGCACGTCTCCACCGACGAGGTATATGGCACGCTCGGTCCCGACGATGCGCCGTTTAGCGAAACCACGGCGTTTGCCCCGAACAGCCCGTATTCGGCGTCCAAGGCTGCTTCCGATCATCTGGTGCGCTCGTATTTCCATACCTATGGGCTGCCGGTGCTGACCACCAACTGCTCCAACAACGACGGTCCTTACCACTTCCCGGAAAAGCTGATCCCGCTGATTATCGCCAACGCCCAGGCAGGCAAACCGTTGCCCATCTACGGCGATGGCCAGCAGGTGCGCGACTGGCTGTACGTGAGCGACCATTGCGCAGCGATCCGCCGCGTGCTTGAGGCCGGCCGCCTCGGTGAAACCTATAACGTCGGCGGCTGGAACGAAATGGCCAACCTCGACGTGGTGCATACGCTGTGCGACATGCTCGACCAGTTGCAACCAAAGGCCGGCGGCGCCAGCTACCGCGAGCAGATTACCTTTGTCAAAGACCGTCCCGGCCACGACCGCCGCTACGCCATCGACGCCCGCAAGCTCGAACGCGAGCTGGGCTGGAAGCCGGCTGAAACCTTCCAGACCGGTATCGCCAAAACCGTGCAGTGGTACCTGGACAACCAGGCCTGGGTGGCTGACGTGCAGTCGGGCAGCTATGCCACCTGGGTGGAAACCAATTACTTCAATCGCGAGGGCCAGCAATGAGCACCGTTCAGTCCCGCCCTGCACGCAAGGGCATTATCCTGGCGGGCGGTTCCGGCACCCGCCTGTATCCGGTCACGATGAGCGTGTCCAAGCAGCTGCTGCCGATCTACGACAAGCCGATGATTTACCATCCGCTGACCGTGCTGATGCTGGCTGGTATTACCGAAATTCTGCTGATCTCGACCCCGCAGGACACGCCGCGCTTCCGCGATCTGCTCGGTGACGGCAGCCAGTGGGGTCTCAAGCTCAGCTACGCGGTGCAGCCTTCGCCCGATGGTCTGGCGCAAGCTTTTATCATCGGCAAGGAGTTCATCGGCGATGCGCCGTCGGCGCTCATCCTCGGTGACAATATTTTCTACGGCAACGATCTCGATGCACTGCTGCGCAGCGCCAACGACGAAGTCGAGGGCGCTACCGTGTTTGCCTACCACGTGCAAGACCCGGAACGCTATGGCGTGGTCGAGTTCGACGGCCAGCGCCAGGCCGTGTCGATCGAGGAAAAGCCGCAACAGCCCAAGTCGAATTACGCCGTCACCGGCCTGTATTTTTACGACAGCCAGGTGTGCGATATTGCTGCCAGCATCAAGCCATCGGCGCGCGGCGAACTGGAAATTACCGATGTCAACCGCGTCTATCTCGAACAGAACAAGCTCAAGGTGGAAGTGATGGGGCGCGGCATGGCCTGGCTCGACACTGGCACCCATGAGTCGCTGCTGGAAGCGGGGCAGTTCATTGCCACCATCGAAAAGCGCCAGGGCTTGAAAGTAGCGTGTCCCGAAGAAATCGCCTACCGCAAAGGCTATATCAGCGCCGCCCAGCTGCGCCTGCTTGCCGAGCCGCTCAAGAAGAATAACTATGGCAAATACCTGCTGCAAATTCTTGAAGATAAGGTTGTCTCGCGATGAACGTCGTTACCACTCCTTTGGCAGGCTTGCTGTTGCTGGAACCGCGCGTGTTCGGGGATGACCGGGGTTATTTTTTCGAAAGTTACAACGCGCGCCTTTTTGCTGAACTGACCGGTGTCACCACGCCTTTCGTGCAGGACAACCATTCACGCTCGGCCAAGGGCGTGTTGCGTGGTCTGCATTATCAAATTCAGCAGCCGCAAGGCAAGCTGGTGCGGGTGACCGAGGGTGCGGTGTTCGACGTGGTCGTCGATCTGCGCAAGAGTTCGCCCACCTTTGGCCAGTGGTATGGCGTCGAACTGTCGGCCGAGAACAAGCGCCAGGTCTGGATACCGCCCGGCTTCGGCCACGGTTTCGTGGTTACTTCCGAAGCTGCATCGTTCCTGTACAAGACCACCGACTACTGGGCGCCCGAGTTTGAGCGCGCCGTGCTGTGGAACGATCCGGCGATCGGTATCGAATGGCCGCTCGATGGGGCGCCCGTGCTGTCGGCCAAGGACCAGCGTGCTCTGCCGCTGGCACAGGCCGAGGTCTTTGCATGAAAATTCTGCTGACGGGCAGTACCGGCCAGGTTGGTTACGAGCTGGTGCGCAGCCTGCAGGGCCTGGGACAGGTGGTGGCGCTCGACCGCAGCGCCATGGACCTGGCCGACCTTGACCAGGTGCGCTCGGTAATCCGCCAGATCCAGCCGCAACTGATCGTCAATCCGGCCGCCTATACGGCGGTGGATCGGGCCGAGAGCGAGCCGGCGCTGGCGTTTCGTGTCAACGCCGAAGCGCCGGGCGTGATAGCGCAGGAAGCGAAGGTGCTGGGGGCGGCCCTGGTGCATTATTCCACCGACTATGTGTTCGATGGCGCCCAGCCGGGCGCGCGGGTGGAAGGCGATGTCACCGGTCCGCTCAACGTGTATGGCGCCAGCAAGCTGGCTGGCGAGCAGGCAATTGCCGCCAGCGGCGTCGATCACCTGATTTTCCGTACCAGCTGGGTGTATGGCATGCATGGCAAAAACTTCTTGTTGACCATGTTGCGCCTGGCGCGCGAACGCGAAGAATTGCGCGTGGTGGACGACCAGCATGGCGCGCCAACCTGGAGCCGCACCATTGCCGACACCACGGCGCTGGTGCTGGCCCAGGCGCGCGCGTTCGTGCCCGCACAGGGCGGCGAGGCGCGCGACTGGTGGCGCCAGAACGGCGGCGTGTATCACCTGAGCGCCCAGGGCCAGACCACCTGGTGCGAATTTACCCGGGCCATTGTGGCGGCCGCCGGCCTGAGCTGCCGCGTGGCGCCGATCAGCAGCGCAGAATATCCCACGACGGCGCGTCGTCCCCACTATTCGGTACTGTCGTCCGAACGCCTGATCGAACGCTTTTGCCGCTTGCCGGACTGGCAGCAGGCCCTGCAACTGTGCCTGGGTTCCGCATAAGGTTGCCATGCTGTTTTTCTGTTTATTTGTATCGATTGGTAAGCAGATGATGTCCCGCAGGCGCGTGCTGTTATGATGCCGGCGCGCTGCCAGGGGCGTGGACACTCGCGCTTCCTGTTTTGCCAAGGCTCTTTCCTCTTATTAATTCATGATTGCTACGGCCAATCCGGTACAATCTCGGGTTGACTTGCTGGCAAGCCGAACGCGTGGTGTGCGCAAAATGCTGCGAGGTATATATCGCAGGCGCATCCGGTCATTTGGTACAACTACACTATGTTTTCTTTTCTCCTGAGCTTTATTGCCTCCGCGCTCCTCACCTTGCTGGTGATTAAGGAGTCGCGTCTGCACGGACCGGCGCTCGACACGGATTTTGGCGGCGTGCAGAAAGTCCACGCGCACCGGGTGGCGCGCATAGGCGGGCTGTCGATTTTTCTGGCAGTGGCGCTCAGTTCGGCCATTTCGATCTGGCGTGTGCCAGCCATGGGCGTCTGGCTGATGTCGCTATTGCTGTGTGCATCGGTGGCCTTCGTGGGCGGCATCGTCGAAGATTACACCGGCCGCGTCAGCCCGCTACGGCGCCTGCTGCTGACGCTGGCTGCAGCAGGGCTCGGCTATTTCCTGCTCGACGCCCGCATCGACCGCATCGACTGGCCATTCGCCGTATTGCCCTTGCAATACGTCTGGCTGACACTGCCGCTGACCGTGCTGGCGGTGGCCGGGATTGCCAATGCCGTCAATATCATCGATGGCTTTAACGGACTGGCCAGCGTAGTGTGCATTTGTATGCTGCTCTCGCTTGGCTATGTAGCCTTGCAGGTCAACGATATGTTCGTGCTGATCGCCGCCCTGATGGTGGCCGGCGCCACGGCGGGATTTCTGATCTGGAATTACCCGGTGGGCCTGATCTTCCTGGGCGACGGCGGCGCCTACTTCATCGGCTTCATGCTCGGTGAGCTGGCGTTGCTGCTGGTGATGAGAAATCCGCAAGTATCGACCTGGTACGCCGTGCTGCTGCTGATTTATCCGACGTTTGAAACACTGTTCTCCGTCTATCGGCGCATGTTCGTGCGCGGGAAGTCGCCGGCCATGCCGGACGGCATCCACCTGCACAGCCTGATTTTCCGCCGCATCGTCCAGTGGGCGGTCGGCCACAAGGAAGCGCGTGCGCTGATCCGCCGCAATTCGCTGACGTCGCCGTACTTATGGATGTTTTCGCTGTTTGCCGTGATCCCGGCCACCGTATTCTGGCGCCACACCTGGGTGTTGATGCTGTTTTGCCTGCTGTTTATTGCCAGCTACGTCTGGATTTACGTGCGCATCGTGCGCTTTAAAGCCCCGCGCTGGATGATACGTCATAAGAAGTCCTGATTTTCGCCGGACTGATGTAATATCCTCTTTATCTTTTACTTATCATTCCTACTATGGTTTCCTCCGTTCCACTCTCCAAGACGATCTTCAAAGCTTACGACATCCGTGGCATCATCGATAAAACCCTCGACGAAGGTGTTGCACGCCAGATCGGCCAGGCCTTCGGCCAGGCGGCCTTGGCCAAGGGCGAAAAAACCGTGGTCATCGGCCGCGACGGCCGTCTGTCCGGCCCTGCCTTGGCGGCGGCACTGGCGCAAGGCTTGCAGGCAGCCGGCGTCAACGTGATCGACCTCGGCGTGGTGGCCACCCCCATGGTGTATTTCGGCACCAACGTGCTCGGTGCAGCGTCCGGCATCATGGTGACCGGCAGCCACAACCCGCCCGACTACAACGGCTTCAAAATGGTACTGGCCGGTGAAGCGATTCACGGCGAGGCCATCACTTCGCTGTACCAGAGCATCGTCGATCACGACGGTTCTTCGGCGGCCGTACCCGGCAACTACAGCACCCATGACATCCGCGCCCAGTACCTCGAGCGCATCATCGGCGACGTTAAAGTGTCGCGCCCGATCAAGATTGCCGTCGATTGCGGCAACGGCGTGGCTGGCGCATTTGCCGGTGACCTGTATCGCGGCATGGGCTGCGAAGTGATCGAACTGTTCTGCGAAGTCGATGGCACCTTCCCCAACCACCATCCCGATCCGGCCCACCCGGAAAACCTGCAGGACCTGATCCGCTGCCTGCAGGAGACCGACGCCGAAATCGGCCTCGCCTTCGACGGCGACGGCGACCGCCTCGGCCTGGTGACCAAGGATGGCCAGATCATCTTCCCGGACCGCCAGATGATGTTGTTTGCCGCCGATGTGCTGTCGCGCAATCCTGGCGAGCAGATCCTGTACGACGTCAAGTGCACGCGCCACCTGGCGCCCTACATCGAAAAATCGGGCGGCGTGCCGCTCATGTATAAAACCGGCCATTCGCTGGTCAAGGCCAAGCTCAAGGAAACCGGCGCGCCGCTCGGTGGCGAAATGAGCGGCCACATCTTCTTCAAGGACCGCTGGTACGGTTTTGACGACGGCCTGTACGCTGGTGCACGCATGCTGGAAATCCTGACCAAAGAACAAGACCCTTCGGCCCTGCTCAATTCGCTGCCGCAATCGGACAGCACGCCCGAGCTGCACCTGCACCTGCAGGAAGGCGAAAACTTCACGGTAATGGACAAGCTGCGCGCCAACGCCACTTTCCCTGGCAACAAGCAGATCATCACCATCGACGGCCTGCGCGTGGAATACGAAGACGGCTTCGGCCTGGCGCGTTCGTCCAACACCACGCCGGTGATCGTGATGCGCTTCGAGGCAGAAACCCCGGCCGCGCTGGCGCGCATCCAGGGCCAGTTCCGCGACGTTATCCTGGCCGCCAAGCCGGACGCCGAACTGCCGTTCTGAGTACGCACATGATGGCGACGCAAGCGCACGGCGGCAAGCCGTTGAATATTCTGCTGGTGCGCGTGTCCTCGCTGGGCGATGTGCTGCATAACCTGCCCATGGTGGCCGACATCGCCCGCCACTACCCGGACGCCAATATCGACTGGGTGGTGGAAGAGGGCTTTGTCAGCCTGGTGCGCCTGAACGCGCGCGTGCGCAACGTGATTCCGTTCGC
>JBEVNE010000283.1:0-43759 GCA_040508275.1 Duganella sp. | reverse complement strand
ATGAGCTTGCCGGCGCCGTCGAGCAGGCGTGCCTGCAGCACCAGAGCCTCGGCTGCGGGCGGCAGCCATTGCACCGCCAGTTGCGCCACCGGCGTGCTGCCAGTGCCGGCAGAGGCGTCGGCCAGCACTTGCCGGTTCTCGGCCAGCAGCTGCAAACGCCAGCCCGGCTGCGGCTGCGAACGGCGCACGCTCAGCGTGAACTGGCGGCCCAGCGACAGGGTGCGCGGGAAGTCGAGCCACAGCGCTTCCTGCGTTCCTGTTTGCCATGCCAGCGGACGCGCCGGCAGGTCGCGCCATTGCGCCGGGTGGGGGCCGTCGCCAGTCACAGATAGCGCGTGCGTCTGCGGCAGGGCCAGCAAGTCGTCGGCAACGATGCCACCATTGCCGTCGATGCGCAAGGCCAGCGGCGGCGACTGTGCCGATGCCGGCGCTTGCACACGCACGCCACTGAGCGCGATGGCCAGCGCCAGCGCCGCCGTCAGCACCAGCGCCAGGTTGACCCACTGGCGCCGGCGCCCGTACAGCGCGGCGCTGACCAGCCCCGCCAGCAGCGCCGCCACGGCCAGCGCCAGTGCTTCCACATTGTCTTTATCGAGTGAGAGGTGCATCCAGGTCATCATTGCGCCGCCTCCTTGCCACGCCATGCGCGCACGAACGGCGATGGCGGCGATGGCGGACGCGCCTGCAACAGCAACGGCGCCTCGCTGACGGTGCCGCGCAGCCAGGCCCGCAACTGGCTGCGGCACGGCACGCAGCCATCCTGTACATCCTGCACGGTGCGCTGGGCTTCGAGTTTTTTCTCCTGGTCGCCGATGCGCGCAGCTATGGCGTCCAGCGCGGTCTTGCTCCACAAAGCCGGCAACGCGGCATCCTGCGCCAGCGACTGCAGCAATGTGCGGATTTCGGCCGGCACCACCTCGTCGGCTGCGCCCTGGGCACGCCGGTAGCTCATGGCGCCGACCATGTCGCCGCTCATGCGCTTGTCCTCCCTGAGCGCCGGCGCCACGAACGCAGTGCGGTGCAGGTACACGCGTTCAGCCGCCTGCAATTCCTTGATCGCTTCGAGCGCCTTGTATTCGGGCGCCAGCGCGGCAGCAGGAGCGATTGCGCGCAGCGATTTTTCAGCATCCCACATCGCCGCCAGCGCGCGCTTGAGCAGGGCCTTGGTCTGCGGATCAAAAATGGTGGCGTTGTCTTCCTGGTCGTGCACGTGGCCAAAGCGCTGCATGGCGGCGACCTCGCTGCCCGGCTGTGCGCCGGCGTGTTCCTCATGTTCCCCGTGTTCCTCATTGGCCCCTTCGGCGTGACCATGTTCATCGCCGAACAGGCTCGATTCCTCGCCGAGGAACTGGCCGTAGCGCAGCCGCAGCGCTGCCTGGTCGCTGGCGATGGCTTCGCTGCGCGCGCGCAAGGTCGCCGGCGTCAATGCCGGGCGGGCTTTCAGATCGGCCACCAGCTGCTCGGTGTCGATAATGATCTGACGCTGACTGCGCAGGCTTTCCGGCTTGACCATGGTCGGCAAGGCGGTGGACTCGACGCCCTCGGTCTCCGGCCCGGGCAGGCGCAGCGTATAGGTCGGCGACTGGCTGGTGTGCGGATTGTCAGGCGCATTGTCGGTGGCGCGCACGAAGAAATACAGTTCGTCGCCCGGCTCCATGCCCAGTTCAGCCAGGGTCCATTGCTTGTTCCAGGCGCGCACTTTCGGATCGGCTGCTGCGGGCAGCGGCACTTCGCGGTCGCTGAAGCGCACATTCTCTCCGCTACCGCGCGCCAGCGTCAGGTGCAGGCTGGCGCGCACGATGGCGTAATCGTCGCGTGCCTGCACCGACAACTGTACGCGGCTGGCGGTACTGGTGGTGCTGGGCAGCACATGGATCAGCTCCAGGGGCGCGACGACGGTGACCTGCGGCGCCTGGTCGGGCGTGACGCGGATGTTGTAGCGCAGGGTGTTACCTTCCCCGCGCTGGCTGACCGTGCTGCGCGCGCGCCAGAACAGCGAGTCGTTCAGGCGCCGCACGGCGCAGGCTTCGGTGACGGTGAGCGCGGCGCCATCGCTCAGTTCCACCAGCGCTTGCGCAGCGCCCGCGGTAGCTGGGCCTTGCCCGCGCACGCACCAGCGCACTTCCGAATACTGGGGCGCCACGATATCGCGCGCGGCCGTCTCGAACGGCGTTACACCGGTGTAGGCCGGCGGCGTTACGCGCAGATAGATGTCGCCAGCGGCGCCAGGCGCACGCGCCGTTGCTGGCGCCGGGGTGCCTGCCGGCGCGGCGCCATGCAGGTGTGTGTCATACGCCCAGGCCGCGCCTGCGGCCAGGACGGCCACTAGCAAGGGCAATACGCCGCTAAGCACGCCAAAACGGACGCGAGCGCGCGCCACGGCGCGCACCTGCTGGGCCGTCAGCGCCGTTGCCAGGCGCGCCTGCAGGCGCTGCTGCTGAAGGCGCGCAATCGGCGTACGCGCTTGCTGTGCCAGCAGCACACTGCTGTCCTCCAGCGCCGGCACGGCGGCATCGAGCCATGCCGCCCATTGCCGGGCGATACGGCGGCGCCAGTGCCAGGCGTCCAGCGTCAGCCACAGGCAGCAGACGCCAATGGCGCCCGCCAGCCACGGGCGCGCATTGACCAGCAGCGCACCGGCGAGCAGCAGCGGCGCCAGCACCGCCAGCCAGTGCGGCCAGCGTAGTCGCAGCACCGCCAGCCACAGGCGCTGAACCAGCATGTCAGGGGCGGCGGGCATGGGTCAGTATCCGTTCCAGTAAAAACAGCGCCAGCAGGGCCAGCGCGATCCAGCGCGACGGCTGTTGCTGCGCCAGCGGCTGTGCCGGTGCTGACACCGTATCAAAGGTTTGCGCCGGCGCCGGATATGCCGGCGTTGGTTCGGCGTCCAGCATTCGCCAGGCCTGGTAAAGCGCGCGCGCGGTATCAACGTCGCGCGGCGGCAGCGCATCTGAAGTCCACAGACGGCCACGCGCACTGTCAACATAGCGCAGCTTGATGCCATTGATGGTGATCGTGCGCGAAGCGGCCTTGTCCAGTTCCGGCCAGGCTGACGCGCTGGCGGCGCCTATCCACCAGTGCGGTGCGCGCCACTGGGCGGGCGGCGCCTGCTCGGGTGTATCCCAGACGATCAGCTCTGTCATGGCGTCCGGTGCGGTGGCGACGGTGTAGCGCCGGCTGCCATCACCGGCCTGATCGAAAGCGGCAAACAGAACGCGCCAGGCATCTGCACGCCCGGACGCTGCGGCCAGCGTGATGCGGTGCGTGCCAAGGACGGAAGCAGCCGACGACGGCACCGGGATGGTGCGCAGTTCCACCGGATGCTGGAAGCGCGGCAGATGCGCCGGCATGGCAACCTGGCCGGCACGGGCCACGATCAACAGCCGCGCATTGGAGCGCCATTGCTGTTCGCGCTCGTGCGCAGCGATCCATTGCAGCGCGTTGGCCGGCAGCGCGATGCGCTGCGCGGAACCCAGGCCGGCAGATGCGATCTGCTGTTCCACCCAGGCCGGATCGGCACCGCCATCGACCAGCACCGTATCGCCGCGCCACGGGAAAACGGTGGCGGCCAGCCAGGCGATCAGCGTGAACAGCAGCAGGCAGCGCAGCAGCAACAACAGGCGGTCGCGCCAACGCCATACCGGCTGCTGTTCGGGACCGGCGGCAGGCAGAAAGCGCGCCGTCGCCAGTGGCTCGAATTTGATGCGCTGGCGCTTTTGCCGATGCCACCAGAGCGGCAGCAGCAGCACCGGCAAGGCCAGCCACCAGTACGGGTAAGCACTGAAGACGCCCAACGTGCTCAGCATGCCGCCCCCGCCGGCGCGAGCGCAGCACGCGCCGCGGCCCCTTGCAGCCAGCGCCGCAACACCTCGGCCAGCGGCTGCTCGATGCAGGCCGCATGCTGGACGATATCGTGCTGGCGGCACGTTGCGGCCACCAGGTCAAAATGCGCGCTGCTGCGCTGCAGATACGCGGCGCGGTCGGCCGGCGCCATGCGGTACAGTCCCTCGGCCTGCTCGGGGTCGCGGTAGCTGGCGCCGCTGGCAAAGCCGGCATGCATTTCGGCGCGCGTGCGAACGGTCAGCAGGCGCACATCATGGCGCAATGCGCGCAGGCGCAGCAGCGCCTGGCTCAGCGGCGATGGCCAGTCAAGGCCATCGCTGACCGCAAACAGCAGGCCTGGCGCGCGTGCACTATGCAGGCCTGCCCTGATCACCTCTGCAGATGGCAATACGCCTTCGGCACGGGCCTGGCCCAGTTGCGCCAGCACGCGCTGCAACTGGCGCGGTCCGCGTGCCGCCGGCGTCAACGCCAGCTTGCCGCCGCTGCAGACCACCAGCCCAAAAGCATCGCCCTGGCGCTGGGCGATGGCGGCAATACAGGCCAGCAGCGTGCGGGCGAACCACAGCTTGTCCACGCCAGCCAGCTCGCGGCTCGGTTCGGCCATCGACGCCGTGGCATCGAGCCACAGCCAGGCGGCGACGTGGCTGTCGCGCTCCGCTTCGCGCACATAATAGCGGTCGGCGCGCGCCAGCAGCTTCCAGTCCACGCGCCGCCATTCGTCGCCAGGAGCATAAGCGCGGTACTCGGAAAACTCGACGCCGGCGCCGCGCTCACGCCCGGCATGCACGCCATGGCCGAGACCTGCAAGAACGTGGCGGATCACCAGCTCAAGGTCGCGGGTACGGGCCATCATGGCGTTGATGTCGGCGGCAGTGTCGGGGACGCTCATCGGCTCATGCGCTCAGAGTATTCAATGCGTTCAACACGTTCACTGTTCAGGGCGGATATGCTCGCGCAGCGCCAGCAGAATGTCGGCAATCGCCACGCCGTCGGCTTCCGCCTCGAAATTGCGCAGCACGCGGTGCGCCAGCACCGGCAGCAGCATGGCGGCGATATCGTCGCGCGTAACGGCGAGGCGTCCCTGCATCAGCGCGCGCGCCTTGGAGGCCAGCACCAGCGCCTGGCCGGCGCGCGGACCGGCGCCCCATCCCACGTGCTGTTTCACCGCCGGTACCGTGCTCAAGGCCGGGCGCGTGGCGCGCACCAGCCGCGTGGCATAGGCCAGCAGATGCTCGCCGATATCGATATCGCGCACCAGGTGCTGCAGGCGCAGCAGGGTCGCCACATCCATCACCGCTTCAGCATCGCGCAGGCCAGCGTTGGTGGTGGCGGCGACCATGCGGATTTCTTCTTCCTCGGTCGGATAGGCCACATCGATGCGCAGCAGGAAGCGGTCCAGCTGGGCTTCGGGCAGCGGATAGGTGCCGGCCTGTTCGATCGGGTTTTGCGTCGCCAGCACAAAGAACGGCTTCGGCAGCGCGTGGGTCTGGCCGGCAAAGGTCACGCTGCGCTCCTGCATTGCTTCCAGCAGCGCCGACTGGGTCTTGGGCGGCGCGCGGTTGATCTCGTCGGCCAGCAGCACCTGGGTAAATACCGGTCCTTGCTGGAAGCGGAATACGCGCTTGCCGGTGGCATGGTCTTCTTCCAGGATCTCGGTGCCGACGATATCGGAAGGCATCAGGTCAGGGGTAAACTGCACGCGGTGAAAATCCATGTGGGTCGCTTGCGACAGCGATTTGACCAGCAGCGTCTTGCCCAGCCCCGGCACGCCCTCCACCAGCGCATGGCCGCCGGCCAGCAGGCAGATGATCAGCGAGTCGATCACATTTTCCTGGCCGATAATCACCGTGGCCATGCTGGCCTTGAGCGCCGCCACCTTGGAACTCAATGCGCTGATTTCCTCTTCAGTCCAGGCGATTGCCGCCGTCGTACCGTTCACCGTCCTACCGCTCATTTATGCTCCCAACGCGTATTGAATGATGTTGACCGCAAAGCGGGTATTGTCCACCGCGAGAAAACGCTTGTTGCGGAAGTCATAGTCCCACTCGCAGCCATAATCTTTGTTGCTGTACAAAAGCCGTACGCGGCCACCCACCTCGACTGCCTTCAGGTAATCGTGCACCAGGTCGTCGCCCCAGCCGTTCAGTTCCACGCCGGTGGTGGGCGGACCGTCGAACTTGAAAAAACTCGAATAGATCGGGTGGTTGTTGGGGATTTTCTGCAGCGCGCGCTTGCCGAAGATGGCGCCGATTTCCGCCTCGAACGAGCGGGCAAACAGGCCGTCGATATCGTGGTTGCAGTCGTCCACAAAAACGAAGCCGCCACCCTTGACGTAGCGCTCGAGGTTTTTACGCTCGGGCGGCGTCAGTTGCACCAGCTTGTGGCCGGCAAAATAGCAGAAAGGCGCCTCCAGCATTTTCGGGTCGGACAGCGCGACGATGCGCTCCACCGGATCAACGCGCAGGGTCGTGTACTCGACCAGCGAATTGAGCACATTGCTGGGCATGCGCACGTCCACATCCCAGTCGCCCGACTCGTAAGTCAGGCGGGTGAAGTAAAAGTCGTAGCTGGCCACGGCGCCCTGCGCTCCTTTTACACTGCGTCCGACAGCGAGGTAAAGTTAAAGTCGCGCACCTTCATCGGCGGAATCAGCATCTGGTAGCGCACTTCGTCGCCGCCGATCACCACCGGCTTGCCCAGTTCCTCGATATTGTTCAACATCGTCACCGGGCTTTCGTTGAAGCGGAAGTTCTTGATCGGATGCTTGATCTTGCCGTTCTCGATGTAGAAGGTGCCGTCACGCGTGAGGCCGGTGAGCAGCAGCGACTGCGGATCGACCATGCGGATATACCAGGTACGGGTGACCAGCACGCCTTTTTTGGTCGACGCGATCAGCTCTTCGGTAGACTTGCCGCCGCCGGCCATGATCATGTTGCCGTGACGGCCAATGGCGCGCTTGCCCTGCTTTCCGGCCCAGAAAGGCGTGTAGTCGAGCGAGGCGATCTTGCCGCCCTTGATCACGTCGCTGCGTTCGCGCGCCAGCATCGAGGCATTGTCCCAGCCCAGCACCGGCACTTCCGGGTTCCACGGATCGGCCCACAGGTTGACCTGTTCGTCGAACAGCTTTTCGCCAAGGCGATTGCCGCCACCTTTTTTGGCCAGGAAGCTGCGGCCCTCGTCAGCCTGGCGCGCATCGAAGGCACCGAACATGCGGCCGATGATTTCGGACGTTGCCGCCGGCTCCAGGATCACCGTGTAGCGGCCCGGTTCGATGGCCTTGGCGTTGACCGACCGCAGTGCTTTTTCAATCGCGATTTCAGACGCCTCGCGCGCATCGAACTTGCCGGCGTCGCTGGCCGAGCGGGTAACCCAGCCCGAGCCCATGCCGTCTTCGGTGCGGGTGGTCACGGTAAAACCGAGATTGGTCAGGGTCTGGTAGCCGAACACGCCGTTGGAATTGGCCACCGTTTCAAAGCCGGTACTGTCGCTGAAAAAGCCGGCGGCGACCAGGCCTTTTTTGCGCGCCAGGCCAATGCTGGCAGCCGCCACTTCGGCGCGGTACTCGGGGTCGATGGCGGCAGTGGCCGCGCTGTAGGTGCCAGAGTCCTTGTACACCTGGGCTTTGACGGCTGGTACAAACTCGGGATTTTCCGGCGCCAGGCGCGCCACTTCCTCGGCGCGGCGCACGGCTTTTTCCAGCGACTTGTCATCGAACTCGTTGACCGAGGCCGTACCCTGGCGCTTGCCGAAGGCTACGCTGACGGTCAGCTGGGTGTCCTGCACCAGGCCGGCGGTGGACACGCTGTTGCGCGCATAGCGCACATTGCCGCGCCGGTTGCCGCTGATCTGCACGCGGCATTCGTCGGCTTTGGACAGCGACAGCACCTTGTCGCAAATGCGTTTTGCTTCATCCTGATTGAGCATCTTCATCGTTTATCCTATCTTGCGTGCGGTGTTGATCACATTGATGCCATTGAAGCGCGTGGTGGGCGAACCATGCGAAACTGCGCTGACCTGGCTGGGCTGGCCCTTGCCATCGAAGAAGGAGCCGCCCATGCGCCAGTCGCGTTCATCGCACAGCGCCGTGCAGGCATTCCAGAACTCCTGGGTATTGGACTGGTAAGCCACGTCCTCGAGCGGATTGGTAATCTTGCCGTTTTTGATCTCGTAATACAGCTGGCCGCCAAACTGGAAGTTGTAGCGCTGCTGGTCGATCGAGAACGAGCCGCGCCCGATGATGTAAATGCCCTTTTTCACATCCTTGATCATCTCGTCCGGCGTCAGCTTTTTCTTGCCGGCCGCCAGCGACACATTGGGCATGCGCTGGAACTGCACGCTGCTCCAGCTGTCCGCGTACGAGCAGCCATGCGATTCCTTCTCGCCGATCACGTGGGCCTGGTCGCGCGTGGCCTGGTAGTTGACCAGGATGCCGTCCTTGATGATGTCCCAGCGCTTTGCCGGCACGCCTTCGTCGTCGTAGCCGACGCAGCCGAGCGAACCGATGGCGGTACGGTCGGCCACGAAGTTGACGATATCCGAGCCATACTTGAATTTTTTGCTTTGCCATTTATCGAGCGTGGCAAAGCTGGTGCCGGCATAATTGGCTTCGTAGCCCAGCACGCGATCGAGCTCGGTGGCGTGGCCGACCGATTCGTGGATGGTCAAAAACAGGTGTTCGGGCGATAGCACCAGATCGTACTTGCCCGGTTCCACCGACTTGGCGGTAAGCTTTTCACGCGCCTGGCGGCCCGCCGCGCGCGCATCCTCGATCAGATCGTAGGCGCCGTTGTAGAGCGTGGTCACGCCACCGGCGGCCTTGAACTTGTTGGCAGCCTGCGCATCGAAAAATTCGTAGCCCATGCTGACCGGCGACGACAAACCATCGCGCGTGCGGAAGCGGTTGCTGGCCTTGTCCACGGCGGTGGCGGTCAGCGGCGACCATAAGCGGTGCATGTCCTGATCAATATACGAGCCGTCGGTGGAGGCAAAATACTTTTGCTGGTTGACCTGGAACAGGTTCGATTGCATGAAGTTGGCGCCGGCGTCCAGGCCGGCCTTGTTGGCGGCGATCAGCAGTTCGGCTTTTTCGCGGATTGGCACCGTGCGCCAGTCTTTTTTGAACGGCGTGGCCCAGGCCACCTCGCCCACGCTCTTGACGGGCGCCAGTTGCACCGGTTCGCTTTGCAGTTTGGCGTTGGCCTTGGCAATCGCCACGGCCTGGCGCGCCGCATCGGCCACCGAGTCGGGCGTCATGACATTGGTCGAGCAGAAGCCGTAGGCGCCGCCGGCAATCACGCGGATGCCCACGCCCGATGATTCGGTATTGACGATGTTCTCGACGTTGAGATCGCGCGTGGTGATGAACTGGTTCAGGTAACGGCCGATGCGCACGTCGCAATAACTGGCGCCGGCCTTGGTGGCGGCGTTAAGAGCCACGTCGGCCAGCGATTTCTTGAACTGCACCGCCATCGGGTTGAGCAGCTCGTCGGCGGCAATGGCGTTGCCAAAAACCGGGATCAGCAGGCTGCCGCCGGCGGCAGCGCTGACTTTTAAAAATGAACGTCGTTCCACTGTTTACTCCAGGAGTTACACCGCATCGGATAGCGAGGTGAAATTGAAATCGCGCACGCGCATCGCCGGCACCAGCAGCTGGTAGGGCGATTCGTCGCCCGACAGGATCTCGGGCCGGCCCAGTTCATCAATGTTGTTCAACATGCTGACCGGGCTTTCGTTGAAGCGGAAGTTCTTGATCGGGTGCTTGATCTTGCCGTTCTCGATGTAGAAGGTGCCGTCGCGCGTGAGCCCCGTCAGCAGCACCGACTGCGGATCGACCATGCGGATATACCAGGTGCGCGTGACCAGCACGCCTTTTTTGGTATTGGCAATCAGCTCCTCGGTGGATTTGCTGGTGCCGCCCATGATGATGTTGCCCGGTGCGCCAATGGCGCGCTTGCCCTGCTTCTGCGCCCAGTACTGCGAATAATTAAGCGCGTTGATGCGGCCGTTCTTGATCAGTTCCTGGCGTTCGCGCGCCAGCAGCGAGCCGCTGTCCCATGGCAGCACGGCCACGTTGGCGTCCCAGGGATCGGTCCATACGTTGACCTGTTCATCAAACAGCTTTTCACCGAGGCGATTGCCGCCGCCTTTTTTTGCCAGGAAGCTGCGGCCCTCGTCGGCCTCACGGGCGCCAAAGTCGTTGAACATATAAGCGAGGATGTCGGAGGTGGCGGCAGGTTCCAGCACCACCGTGTAGCGGCCAGGTTCGAGCGCCTTGGCTTCGACTGAACGCAGCGCTTTTTCAATCGCCACATTGGATGCCTCGCGCGGATCGAACTTGCTGACATCGCCAACGCTGCGCTTGGCCCAGCCGGAACCGCGACCATCTTCGGTGCGCACGGTCACGGTAAAGTCCAGGCCCGTATCGCGCTGGAAGGCGAACACGCCTTTGGAATTGGCGACGGCGTTAAATGTGGACGAGTCGGCAAAAAATCCTGCCGCCACCAGCTTGTTCTTGCGGCTGTTCTCGATGCTGTAGGCGGCGACCTGGGCGCGAAACTCGGGATCGATATCGGCGCTCTTCTGGAAAAACGTTTCGCTGGCCCTGTACTGCTGCTTGTCTGGTGTGGCGACAAACTCGGGGTTGTCCGGCGCCAGCCGCGCCAGTTCCTCGGCACGGCGCACGGCGCGCTCGATCGACTTGTCATCGAGTTCGTTGATGCTGGCCACGCCCTGTTTTTTACCGAATGCGACCGAGATCGACAACTGGGTATCTTCGATCAGCCCTGCTGTGGAGACGGCGTTGCGCGCATAGCGGATATTGCCCTTGCGGCTGCCCGTCAGGTTGACCTCGCACTGGTCGGCTTTGGTGAGCGACAGTACCTTGTCGCAGATGCTTTTGGCCTGCTCCTGGTTCAGATTCTTCATCGTCTGTTTCTCCCGGCTTAGCCGATTTTGCGGGCGGTGTTGATCACATTAATGCCGTTAAAGCGCGTGGTGCTGGCGCCGTGCGACACCGCCGACGACTGCATGGGCTGGCCCTTGCCGTCGAAGAAGGAGCCGCCCATGCGCCAGTCGCGCTCATCGCAAATGGCCGTGCAGGCATTCCAGAATTCCTGGGTATTGGACTGGTAGGCCACGTCTTCGAGCATCTGGCCGATCTTGCCGTTCCTGATTTCGTAAAACAGCTGGCCGCCAAACTGGAAGTTGTAGCGCTGCTGATCGATCGAGAACGAACCATCGCCGACGATGTAGATGCCTTTCTTGACATCCTTGATCATCTCGTCCGGGGTCAGCTTTTTCTTGCCAGCCGCCAGCGACACATTGGGCATGCGCTGGAACTGCACGCTGCTCCAGTTGTCGGCGTACGAACAGCCGTGCGACTCCTTCTCGCCGATGATGGCGGCCTGGTCGCGCGTGGCCTGGTAGTTGACCAGGATGCCGTCCTTGATGATGTCCCAGCGCTTGCCCTTGACGCCCTCGTCGTCGTAGCCGACGTTGCCGAGCGAACCCGGTGCGGTCTTGTCGGCGACGATGTTGACGATGTCGGTGCCGTACTTGAATTTTTTGCTCTGCCATTTATCGAGCGTGGCAAAGCTGGTGCCGGCAAAGTTGGCTTCGTAGCCGAGCACGCGATCGAGCTCGGTCGGGTGGCCGACCGATTCGTGGATGGTCAGCCACAGGTGTTCGGGCGACAGCACCAGGTCGTACTTGCCCGGCTCCACCGACTTGGCCGTGAGCTTTTGCCTGGCCTGTTTGCCGGCCGCGCGCGCGTCTTCAATCAAATCATACGATTGCGTGTACAGCGTGGTCACGCCGCCGGCCGCCTTGAGCTTGTGTTCGGGGCGCGCATCGAGGTATTCGTAGCCCATGCCCACCGGCGCCGACAGACCCTGGCGGGTGCGGAACTTGTTGCTCTTCTGGTCCACGGCGGTGGCGAACACCGGCATCCACAGGCGGTGCAGGTCCTGGTCGATATACGAGCCGTCAGTGGAGGCAAAGTATTTTTGCTGGTTGACCTGGAACAGCAAGGACTGCATGAAGCTGGCGCCGCCTTCCATGCCGGCCTTGTTGGCGGCAATCAGCAGCTCGGCCTTGTCCTTGATGGCCACCGTGCGCCAGTCCTTGACGATCGGTGTGGCCCACGCCACTTCGCCCACGCCTTTCAATGGCGCCAGCACCACCGGCTCGGTTTGCAGGCGGGCGTTGGCTTTGGCAATCGCCACCGCCTGGCGCGCTGCGCCGGCCACGCCGTCCGGCGTCATGTCGTTGGTGGCGGCAAAGCCGTAGGCGCCGCCAGCGATCACGCGCACGCCAACGCCAGCCGATTCGGTATTGACGACGTTTTCGACATTCAGGTCGCGCGTGGTGAGGAACTGGTTCAGGTAGCGTCCCACGCGCACGTCGCAGTAGCTGGCGCCGGCCTGGGTGGCCGCCGTGAGCGCGGTATCGGCCAGCATTTTCTTGAATTTCACATCGACTGGCTTGAGCAGCTCGTCGGCGGCAATCGCCCGTCCAAAGGCGGGCAGCAGCATCGTACCCAGGGCCAGACTACTAACATTGAGGAATGCACGTCGTTCCATCGTATTCGTATCTCCAGTGTGAACCATCATCGCCCCTTGTGGGGGCCCTGCGGGCCAGCCGCTTCATGCAACAGAATGGCAATATTAGCGCCTGATTAAAGTTAGCGACAGCAATATGTATGCCATCGGCCACACGGATACTTAGTGTTACAAGAATCGCCTGAAAACCCCGGCGCGGCCGATTCGCTTGACCTGCGCGCGGCCATGGCTGATGATCGCGCTGGGCGGCCGCACGGCGCCGCCAACGAACCTTCAGGAGACCAGGAATGAAGAAATATCTCGCGGCCGCACTGGCCTGCACCACGCTGTTCGCTGCCGCTGGCAGCGTTGCTGCTGCACCGGCCGAAGACGCCAAGCTGAAGGCCGCCATTGCGGCCAGCTCGCGCACGCCGGCCAATGTGCAGCGCGACGTGTATCGCCATCCGTATGAAACGCTGACCTTCTTCGGCATTCGTCCCAACATGACGGTGGTGGAGCTGTCGCCAGGCGCCGGCTGGTACACCGAGATCCTGGCGCCCTACCTGCGCGAGAACGGCAAGCTGATCGCCGCCGGCAGTGACCTGGCCTCGCCCAACGAGCGTGAGCGCAAGAGCGCCGAGCGCTTTGTCGAACGCCTCAACGCCAATGCAGCGGTGTACAACAAGGTGGCGCTGGGGGTGTTTTCGCCACCGCGCAAATATGAGTTTGCACCAAATAACAGCGTGGACATGGTGCTCACCTTCCGCAACATCCACAACTGGATACCCATCGGCCCGGATAACCTGAAAGCGCTGTTTACCAGCGTGTACGACAGCCTGAAACCGGGCGGCGTATTCGGCGTGGTCGAACACCGCCTGCCGGCCGGTAAAACCCAGGACGAAAAAGCCAGCAGCGGCTACATGCATGAAAAATACGTGATCGGCCTGGCCGAAGCGGCAGGTTTCAAGCTGGCGGCCAAGTCGGAAGTGAACGCCAACCCCAAAGACACGGCCGACCACAAGGGCGGCGTCTGGGCGCTGCCGCCAACCTACGGCAACAAGGACGAAGACCGCGCCAAGTACCAGGCCATTGGCGAGAGTGATCGCATGACGCTCAAATTCGTCAAACCTTAGTCAGGCTTTATCCGAGCTGCTGGAGGATTTCGCGGTAAATCGCGTTCAATGGCACTGATTTTTCCACGCCGCCGCGCTTGACGGCTTCCTTGGGCATGCCGTACACCACGCAGCTCGCTTCATCCTGGGCCACCGTGCGGGCGCCGGCCTTGAGCATTTCCAGCATGCCGGCGGCGCCGTCGTCGCCCATGCCGGTCATGATCACGCCCAGCGCGTTGGCGCCGGCGGCGCGGGCGGCGGAGCGGAACAGCACATCGACCGATGGCCGGTGGCGGTTGACCAGCGGACCATCGACCACCTCCACGTAATACTGGGCGCCGTTACGGCGCAGCAGCATGTGCTTGCCGCCCGGCGCGATCAGCACCTGTCCCTGCAGCACGCGGTCGTTATTGGCCGCTTCCTTGACGCGCACCGCGCACACGCTGTCGAGCCGCGCGGCAAAGGCGGCAGTGAATTTTTCCGGCATGTGCTGCACGATCACGATGCCGGGGCACACACGCGGCAGCGCCATCAGCACTTCCTCCAGCGCCTGGGTGCCGCCAGTGGAAGTACCGATGGCCACCACGCGCTCGGTGGTGGTGGTCATCGGCCTGGCATCGGCAGGCGGCAGGATGACGTCGGCATTGTTCTTGGCGGTCACTGGCGGCAGGCCCACGGGCGCCGGGGCGGAAGCCGCAGGCAGCTGGGCAGCAGCAGTTGCGCTTGCGCGTGCCTGTGCCGGCTGGCCAACGCGGGCGCCGGCGGCGGCACGCACGGCGGACACCAGCTCGTCGGCGCTGTCATGCAAAAACTGCTTGAGGTCCAGGCGCGGCTTGGTGATGATCGACACGGCGCCGGCAGCCAGCGCTTCCATCGAGGTCTGCGCGCCTTTTTCGGTCAGGGTCGAGCAGATCACCACCGGCGTGGGCCGCTCGGCCATGATCTTGCGCAGGAAAGTGATACCGTCCATTTTCGGCATTTCGACATCGAGCACGATCACGTCGGGCCATTGCACCTTCATGCGCTCGATGGCCAGCAGCGGATTGGCCACCGCGTGCATCACCGTGATGCCGGATGCCGCATTGAGCAAGCCGCTGAGCACCTGCCGCACCACGGCGGAATCGTCAACGATGATGACCTTGATTGCGTTACCGCCCATTCCCTTCAATCCTTCCGGTAAATCGACGGCGCCACCGCAGACAACGTGTCGTTGACGTCGTTCAGGGTTTCCGAATGGCCGATCAAAAAATAACCTCCAGGACGCAACTGCGACAGCAGACGCGCCACCACCTGGCGCTTGGTCTCCAGGTTAAAGTAAATCATAACATTGCGCAGGAAGATCACGTCGAATACTCCCAGCGTCGGCAAGGCCTGGTTCAGGTTCACCTGCTGGAACTGCACGCGCTGGCGCAGCGCGCGTTCGATCAGCATGGTGCCGGCCTCGCTGCCCTGGCCTTTCAGGCAGAAGCGCTTGAGGTACTCATGCGGTATCTGGCTGGCGCGCTCCTGCGGGTAGTGGCCGTTGCGGCCGCGCTGCAGCATGCGCGTGCTGATGTCGGAACCCAGCACTTCCCACGGACCGTCGCCGAGCACGTCGGCCAGTACCATGGCGATGCTGTACACCTCCTCGCCGCTGGAACTGGCAGCGCTCCACACGCGCAAGGGGCGCGGGCGCTCGCCGCCGCCGCCCTGGCGGCAAGCCTGCGCCAGCTCGCGCAGCAGGGCGAAGTGTTTCGGTTCGCGAAAAAAATAGGTTTCGTTGGTGGTCAGCAGATCGACCGCGATGCGCAGTTCATCGGGGTCTTTTTCGAGATGGCGCAGATAATCGCTGTAGCTGCCCAGCTGGTGGTGCGCCAGGCGCTTGCCGAGCCGGCCGCTGACCAGCGCCTGCTTGCCGTTGGCCATAGTGATACCGGCGGACTCGTAGATAAAGCGCTGAAACAGCATGAACTCGCGATCACTGAGCGCTACCAGGGACATGATGCGGGCAACCTCAGGCCGGCAAGGCGGTGACGGGCTGGCCGCCCGCGGCAGCGGTGCTGGCGGAAGCGGTGGAAGCAGCCCCTTGGCGCGACAGCTCCACCACTTCGGCGGTGGACAGCACGCGCTCGATCGCCAGCAGGATCACGAACTTGCTGTTGATCTTGCCGATGCCGGCGATGAAGTCGGGACGGATGCGGGTGCCGAACGAGGGCGCCGCCTCGATCTCCCCCGCTTCGATCTCCACCACGGCGTTGACGGCATCGACCATCATGCCCAGTACCTGCCGGCCCACGCCTTCTTCCTCGATCTCGGCAATGATGATCGAGGTGCGCTTGCCGATGCTGCTGACGCCGCGCCCGAAGCGCGCCGACAGGTCGATGACCGGTACCACCGCGCCGCGCAGGTTGATCACGCCACGCACGCAGGACGGCATCATCGGCACCGCCGCCAGGCTGCCGTACTCGATGATTTCCTTGATATGCAGGATGCCGACCGCAAACTGCTCGTCACCGAGCATGAAGGTCAGGTACTGGCTGGGCAGCACGATGCCGCCGATGCCCAGCGTTTGGTTGGTAATGTTAAACAATGCGATATCTCCTTTTGCCGGGCGCTAGGCCGCCAGTGCCGGCGGCGCTGCCGGCCCCTGTCCCTTGCCGTCGGCCGCCTGCAGCAGCGCGCCGACGTCGAGGATCAGCGCCACCTCGCCGCTGCCCAGAATGGTCGAGCCGCTGATGCAGGGTACTTCGCTGAAAATCGGGCTGAGTGGCTTGATCACGGTCTGGAACTCACCCAGCAGCGTATCGACCACCAGACCGGCGCGGATATTACCGAAGCGCAGCACCACGATGCTTTCACGCCGGGTAGGCGCGCCGCCCAGCCGGAACAGCGAACGCAGGCGGATGAACGGCAGCACCTGGCCGCGCAGATTGCTGTAGTCCTGCCCCGGCTCGGCGGCAAACTCGATGCATTCCTCGATGGTGTCGAGCGGGATCACGAACACCGAGGCGCCCACCTGCACCAGGAAGCCGTCGATGATGGCCAGCGTGAGCGGCAGGCGCACGGTGACGGTGGCGCCCTGCCCTTCGCGGCTGGTCACATCGACGCTGCCGCGCAGCGCCGTGATATTGCGCTTGACCACGTCCATGCCAACGCCACGGCCGGACAGGTTGGTGACCTTCTCGGCGGTGGAAAAACCGGCTTCGAAGATCAGGTTATAAATCTCGTGATCGGTCAGCTTGCGCTCGGGGTCCACCAGCCCGCGCTCGACCGCCTTGGCCAAAATTTTGTCCTTGCGCAGGCCGCCGCCGTCGTCGCTCACTTCGATGACGATGCTGCCCGATTCGTGGAAGGCGTTCAGCTTGATCATGCCCCTGGCCGGCTTGCCGGCGGCAATGCGCACGTCGGCCGGCTCGATGCCGTGGTCCATGGCGTTGCGCACCAGGTGCATCAGCGGATCGCCGATTTTTTCCACCACCGTCTTGTCCAGTTCCGCATCCTCGCCATCGACCAGCAGGCCGATATCCTTGCCCAGCTCGCGCGCAACATCGCGCACCACGCGCTGGAAACGGTTGAAGGTGGCGCCGATTTTCACCATGCGCAGCTCCAATGCAGCGTCGCGCACTTCCTCGACCAGGCCGGACACCGTGGACGTGACTTCTTGTAAATCGGTGTTGTTCAGCTTCTGGCCGATCACGTTGGCGCGCGCACCAGCGATAATCAATTCCCCCACCAGGTCGATCAGCCGATCCAGCTTGTCGGAGTCCACGCGGATCGAGCGGCTCTCCTGCGCTTTCTGATCGACCACCTGCTTCTGCTTGGCCAGCGCCGCCTCCACCACCACCGGTGCAACGTTGCCGGCGGCGACCAGGATGCTGCCCAGGCGCGGCGGCTGGCCAGGTTCGCAGTCGGCCGCCGCGTCGGCGCCTTCGGGGCAGTCGGTCTGGCTGGCGCCCGCTTGCTGCGCCAGCGCGCCCTGCAGTTCGGCGGCCGTCACGCTGCCGCACTGCACCAGGATTTCACCGAGCCGCGCCGGGTTTTCCGGCAGCGCGCGGATCAGCTCCACATACTCCGATACCTTGCTGCGCGGCGGCACCAGGCGGATCTCGCAATCGTCCTGGACGAACTCGAACACGCCCAGTATCGCTTCGCGGTCGGCCGTGCTGTCAAAGGCGATCTCGAAGCCCAGGTAGCACAGTTCGGCGTCCATCTCGGCGGCCGCCGGCAAGGCGTCGGGCACGGTGACCATGCCGGCGATGCGCCCCAGCCTGGCCAGGTAGCGCAGAAACGCGATCGGGTCCATGCCGTTTTGCAGTACCTCGCGGCCGAAGCGCAGCGAGATGTGCCAGCAGTCGCTGTCGCCGGGATCGCGGGTGATGCGCTCGACGCTGTCGCTGTCGTCCTCTGGTTGCGCCGCCAGCGCCGGCAGCGCACTGGCAGCCGGCTGGCCGCCCATGTGGCGGCGCAGCTGTTCGAGCAGCATCTGGCCCTCGGCAGCGGTGTCGGGGTCGGCCTCGAGCTGGCCAGCCGCCAGGCCGTCGGTCATGCAGGACAGGTAGTCGCAGCACGACAGCAGCAGCGTGATCATTTCGTCGTTGAAGGCCACGCGGCCTTCGCGCACGGTATCGAGCAAGCTTTCGACCACGTGGGTAAAGGCGACGATATGGTCAAGGCTGAACAGCCCTGCCGAGCCCTTGATGGTGTGGGCGGCGCGGAAGATGGCGCTGATCGCTTCGCTCTGGTCGCCGTCCAGGTCGATATTCAGCAGCGCGTTCTCCATGTCCTGCAGCAGTTCGCGGCTCTCGGTGATGAATGTCTGTAGCGCTTCGTCCAGGTTCATGGCACGCCCTTCAATTATGAATCAACACGGCGTCGCCAAAAAAGGCGCCCAGGTTCAGCATCTCGACGATTTCCAGCACCGCCGGGCTATGATGGAGCAGCCGCAGTTCGCGCTGCTCGGCGCTGGCGGTCTGCTTGGCCAGCATCAGCACCTGCAGTCCGGCGGTATCGAGTTCGGTCACGGCGGACAGGTCGATCTCGAGCACCGGCGCCTGGCGCAGCGCCTCGAGCACAACGGTTTTCAGATCGGCAGCGCGGTAGATATTGATTTCGCCGTCTAGCGCCAGGTGGTGGATAGCGGACATGGGCCGGCTCCCCTCAAGGCAGCACCAGCTTGGCCACCGCGCCCAGCAGCACTTCGGGCTTGAACGGTTTGACCACCCAGGCCTTGGCGCCAGCCGCCTTGCCTTCTTCCTTTTTGCTTTCCTGCGATTCGGTGGTGAGCATGATCACCGGCGTAAAGCGGTAATTGGGCAGCTTCTTGAGTTCCTTGACGAAGGTAATGCCGTCCATATTGGGCATGTTGACGTCGCTGACCACCAGATGGATTTTCTGGCCGGTGCACTTGCTCAGTGCGTCGGCGCCGTCGCGCCCTTCGATCACGTCGTAGCCGGCGCCCTTGAGCGCAATGCCCACCACTTGCCGCAGTGAGGCAGAATCGTCCACCACCAGTATCGTCTTTGCCATGCTGTTGAACCTCGCTTGTAGGGGATGGTTAGTTCAGAAAAAAGTAATCTCGTCGTCGGCACTGGCCTTGGGCGCCGCCGGCCGGGCGCCGCCGTGCACCGCGTGTTCCTCGGCCATGGCATAGGTGCTCCTGAGCGCATCGAGCAGCGGCGCCGGATCCGGCGCCAGCAGTTCGCCGGTGGCCTGGTACTGGCGGCGGTTTTCATCGAGCACGGCGGGCATCAGCGCCAGGTTTTCGCGCACGTGCGACATCACCTGGCTGACGCGGTCCTGGAACTGCAGCTGCACCAGCGCCTGCCCCACTTCGCCCTGGATGGCGATGCTCTCCTGCTTGAGCAGATCGGACGATTGCACCAGCGCGCCCGTCATCGAGCGGAAATCTTCCAGCACCGAGTCAATCATGCCTTCGGCCGATTGCATGCTCTTGTCTTCCGCTTCGCTGGACTGCTCGGCGGCCTGGCTGGCGGCCAGAATGGCGCTGCTGATCAGGCCCACGCGGTTGGCGATATTGCGCCCGGTTTCGGCCGAGCGGCTCGACAGATGGCGCACTTCCTGCGCCACCACGGCAAAGCCGGCGCCTGCGGGACCGGCGCGCGCCGCCTCGATGGCGGCGTTGAGCGCCAGCAGATTGGTTTGCGCGGCAATACTGGCCACGCCTTCGGCCATGTCGCGCAGTTCGCGCGTGAAGCGCTCGAGATCGCGGATTTGCGTCAGCATGGCCTGCTTCGACTGCATCGCCGATTTCATCGACGTCACCACCGAACCAAGCTGGGTTTCGCTGCGCGCGAACACTTCGGTCATCGATGATCCGTCCTGTGCCTGGCCGCTGGACACATGCAGTGCGTTGTCCAGTTTGTCGACAATGTTGGAAAAGCGCGCAGCCAGGTCGGCCACGGCTTCCTCCATCTGCGCACGCGAATTTTCGATATGGCGGCTCCATACGGGCAGCACCGCGTCGCCAAACTGCTGGCGCCCGTCAAGGTAACGGTCGATGGCGGCGTGGCCGCTGCCGGCAGCGCCGCCAGTAGCCGTGCCGGTGCCCAGGGCAAACCACGCGGCGGCGGCCAGCAGCAGCGCCGCCCATAGCACGGTGTACCAACCCCAGGCGCTCCAGCCGGCCACCATGGTTCCTGCCGCCCCCGCCGCCGCCAGCGCAAATGGCCCGACTATCTTGCTGTCTATTGCGAAACTGGTCTTCACTGTATTGCACCCCGCTGTGATCTCGGGCGCCGCCAGACGGTGCGCCGGATATCCACTCTAGCGCATTGAACCGTATTTGTTACCGAATGTTTTAAATCCGCCCCGGCCTTGACACACAATTGTTGCACACAAACAACCGAATGAGCCTCTTCGCAAGGCTTAATGTTGTCACTAGAAAAATGATATTTTTTATGCCATCCCAGTCAAAACAGCTTATGCTTTGCAACTAGTTGAAGTTTCAACTATCAGCGACTAGAATAATGCCAAATAACAATAATATTTGCGCAAAAGATTCCAGAAACGTTTACACTGTTATCTTTTTTCTACGGCTTCTACCGGAAATCATATGACTACATCACCGGTTATTTCAGCCGCGTCACCGTCCATGCAGCAGGCTTTCCTGGATCACCGGGCCAAATACCGCGATGTGATTGCGCAGCGCTACCGGGTTTCCACCGATATGTACGACCACATCTCGCACCTGCTGGCGCCGCTGGCAGCGCATGTCAGCCTGCGCAAGGGCGAGTACCTGCAACGCAGCGGCGTGCTGGCGCAGCATCTGTTCTGGCTGCACAGCGGCGTGGCCCGCACGGGGTTTGTCACCGACAACGGCAGCGAAATGACGCTGTTCTTCCGCACCGATGGCCAGCCTGCTGCCACCCACGACGACCTGCTGCGCGCCAACGATGGCGAACTCGCGCACAATTTCGTGGTGGCCGAGACGGCGGTACAAGCTTATCGTTTTGACTGGCGCGCGCTGGTGGCGCTGGGCGAGCAGCACGTGGTGCTGCGTGATTACTACCTGAAGATTTCGGAGCGCGGCATTCTCGATCAGAGCAAGCGGCTGTACCTGAGCGTGTGCCCGGCACAAAGCCGCCTGGAAGCCTTCCGCCGCGATCACCCGGGGCTGGAACAACGCATTTCACAGAAAGTGGTGGCGTCGTTCCTGGGGATTACGCCGCAGTACATGTCGCAGCTGCTGCGCCAGGACGCGGCGGCGCAGCGCTAGGCACTGGCGCGGCGGGCGCCAGGCACTTATATCACTTGCCTTCCGGCGGCTTCTTCGGCTTGGGCGTCAACGCCAGGTCCTGGAAGTCGTAGCTGAAGTCAGTCTCTTTGGAAATCGGCGCCATCTTCATGCGTTCGATGCTGCCGTCCGGGTTGAGGGCAAAGCTCACGTAGGCGTCGGCATTGAAGTTGCGGTCCTTCCAGCGCACGATAAAGGTATCGTGCTGGAAGTGCTCGAGCTCCCCGGTCAGGTCCGGCGTGCGCGAGAAGCGCATCAGTCGCTTGCCGCCTTCCTCGCTGATGCTCACCGTGCCGTACCAGGCGTCTTCATACTCGCCGTCGTAGGCGGCCAGCGGCAGCGATGGCGTGGACTGCGCCGCGCGCGCCGTGGTTTCGCCAGCCTGGCGTTCGCGTTCTTCCTGCTGCGAGGCCGCTTCCTGCTGCGCATACAGGCCGATCCAGTCGCTGGCCGGCACCTTCAGGTAGTGGTCGAGGATGCGCCAGTACAGCGCCGCCATGGCCGGGCCATTCTCGGCGTTGGTCAGCACGGCGATGCCCAGTTTTTCTTCCGGCACCATCAGCACCGTCGAATAAAAGCCCTGCAGCGCGCCGCCGTGCATGGCGATCTTGCGGCCCTTGTAGTCGCGCAGGCTGAAGCCCAGGCCATACGAGGCAAAATTGGGCTTGGTGGCGGCCAGCAGCGGCTTCGGTTCGCGGATACGCAGCGGCGTTTGCTGGCTCCACATTTCGGCCAGCTGCTTGCTGCTGATCAGCTGCTTGCCATCGGCGGTTTTGCCATCGTTGAGAAGTAATGCCATCCAGCGCGCCAGATCCTCGGCGCTGGTGTTCACGCCCACCGCGCCCACCGCATTGGCCACCGGCATAGGCTTGACCACCGCCGCCTTGCCGTCGATCTTGCTGTGCGGTGCGGAATGGTTGGCGGCAGCGAGCATCGCCTCGACGCTGGTGGTGGTGCCGCGCATGCCCAGCGGCGCCAGGATGCGGTCGTGGATGGACTGGCCCCAGCTCTTGCCATCCTTGTCGGCGATGATCTTGCCGGCGACGATGTAGAGCAGATTGTCGTAGGCGTAGCGGTCGCGGAAGCTGGTGGCCGGCTTGATGTAGCGCAGTTTGGCGATGATTTCATCGGTGCTGAAACTGGTGCTCGGCCACCACAGCAGGTCGCCGGCGCCCAGTCCCAGGCCGCTGCGGTGCGTGAGCAGATCGCGCACGGTCATGGCGCCGGTCACATAGGCATCGTACATCTGGAAGCCCGGCAGATGCATGCTGACCGGATCGTCCCATTTCAGCTTGCCCTCGTCCACCAGCATGGCCAGCGCGGCGGCGGTAAAGCCCTTGGAATTGGACGCCACCTCGAACAGCGTCTGGCCGTCCACCGGCGTGGGGTCGCCCAGCTTGCGCACGCCGTAGCCACGCGTGGCGACCACCTTGCCATCCTTGACGATGGCGATGGCGATGCCCGGCACGTCGAAAGCGGCCAGCGCACGCTTGACGTCGGCGTCGAGATTGTAGGCCGGGGCAGGCTTGATGACTGCCGCAGGTTTGGCATCGGCAGCATGAGCGCCCACGCACGGCAAGGCGGCCAGCGCTGCCGCGATGGCGGCGGCAGCGACACTACGTAAAACTGTGCTCATCGGCTTATTTCTTGAACTGTTTATCGACCGATGCCTGGGTCACCGGGTGGTAGTGATCGCGCGCCTTGGCATACACATCGCGCGCCCATTTTGCCTGGGCCGGGTCTTTCAGCAGCGCCGTGTACAGCGGCACGACGAACTTCTGGCGGCCCACGCTCATCAGGAAGCTGTTCAGCGGTTCGCGCACATCGTAGCCGGCCTTGACGGAAGCGAGATAGAAGCGGAAGGCGATTTCATTGTTGCTGCTCTTGGCCAGACCAAAGTTCTGGTCCAGTTCCTTGAGCTGCGCGGCGCTGGCCTTGCCGTCGATGTCGTTGAGGAAGTGCAGCCATTCGAGCGCAATCCAGGCCTTGGCGTTCAGGTCGGCGGTGGGCAGTTCGCCGCGCAGCCAGGCGTCGCGGTGCTCGTCCAGTGCGGCCAGGCGCGGCGAGATGGCGCGCACGGCGGTGGCGGGAATGCCGGGGCCATACAGCCACTCGTCGAGCTCTTGCTGCGACAGGGCTTCGGGGTGGGCGTCGAGCAGGTTTTTCTTCAGGTAGGCGACAAATTCATCGGTGGTGGCCGACTTGAACGCGTGCGAATCGAACCAGCCGCGCAGGAAGGTGTCGAAGGTTTCACGGCCCACGCGCTGCTCGATGGTGCGCAGGAACCACGCGCCTTTCGGATAAATCAGGCTGCCGTCCGAATAGGTCGACGGGTCGACGTCGGGGCCGCGCGTGGCCAGCACCTGCTTGGCGGCGGGGATGGTGGCCAGCGAGGCCAGCGCTTCCTCCTGCTCCACTTGCAGATTCATTTCGGCGATTTCGGCGCCATAGATTTTTTCAACGATGCGGGTGGTCACGTAGGTGGTAAAGCCTTCGTTGAGCCACATGTATTTCCACGAGGCGTTGGTCACCAGGTTGCCCGACCACGAGTGCGCCAGTTCGTGCGCAATCAGGTCCACCAGGCTCTTGTCGCCGGCGATCATGGTCGGCGTGAGGAAGGTCAGGCGCGGATTTTCCATGCCGCCGTATGGGAACGATGGCGGCAGCACGATCATGTCGTAGCGCTCCCACCGGTACGGGCCATACAGGCTCTCGGCGGCGCTGATCATTTTTTCGGTGTCGGACAGCTCGCTGGCAGCCGCTTCGATGCGCGCCGGTTCGGCATACACGGCCGAACGCGGGCCGAGGTTGCGCACTTCGATTTCACCAATCGCAATCGCCAGCAGATACGATGGAATCGGCTGCGTCATCTTGAACTTCCAGCCGCCGGCGCCGGTGGCTGCCTGGTCGTTGTCGGCGCTCATCACCACGCGCAGGCCGCTCGGGGCATCGATGCGGGCGCTGTAGGTAAAGCGCACGGCCGGCGTATCCTGCACCGGCGCCCACGAACGGGCGTTGATATCCTGCGACTGGCTGAACATGAACGGGCGCTTGCCCGACATGGTCTGCGCCGGCGCCATCCATTGCAAGGCGGCGGCCGACGGCGCGGTGCGGTAATACACGCGCACCTTCTGCGGCTGGAACGGCAAGGCGATGCGCAGCGCGCGGCCCTTTTGCTGATCGAACTTGTCGAGCATGTAGGAAGTCGAGCTCCAGCGGCCGTTCGGATTGAGGATCTGCACGCGCGAGATATTCAGTTCCTTGGTGTCGAGCACCAGCGTGCGCGAAGTCTTGTCGATCCAGTTCAGCGTCAGCTCGGCGTAGCCGGACAGGGTCTTGCGGCCAAAGTCGGCCTTCAGGTCCAGGTGCAGGTCGCTGGTGCGCACCTGGTCGTAGCGGGCATAGCTCAGCGGGTCGGCATGGGCCACGCTCACGCCCAGCGCCATCAATGCGGATAGCACGAACGCGGACAGGTTGTTCTTGATTTTCATGGTGATCTTTTTAATGTTGGTCTCAAGCGCGAAGCAGAATAGCACAGCCTTGTATCGGGGATGTATCAAGATACCCAAGCGCATGTTATGATACGCGCCGTAAGTGGGGAGTAGTCGGCTTGCGCCGCAACGGCGCAGGGATCTGCATCAACATAATCGGTCCGCAGACCGTGGTGCAGATGGTTGTCAAACTTGACGAGACCATGATCGAAGCGCGGCCATTGTGGGCCGGGGTCGCGCTTTGGATCATAGGTTGATCGTTACCGGCCCGCGCACCTTACTGACCACCCATGGAAGCATTTCTTATCTCCACAGGCATTGTCGCGCTGGCCGAAATCGGCGACAAAACCCAGCTCCTCGCTTTCGTCCTTGCCGCAAAATTCCGCCGTCCCGTCCCCATCGTCGCCGCGATTTTCGTCGCAACGCTGGCCAACCACGCCTTTGCTGCCGCCATCGGCACCTGGATCACCAGCCTGCTCGGCCCCGACATGCTGCGCTGGGTACTGGGCGCCTCGTTCCTGGCCATGGCCGTGTGGACGCTGGTGCCTGACAAGCTCGATGAAGAAGATACCCAATTCGCCCGCTACGGCGTCTTCATGACCACGCTGATCGCTTTCTTTGTCGCCGAAATGGGCGATAAGACCCAGGTCGCCACCGTGGCCCTGGCCGCACGCTACGACAGCCTGGTGGCCGTCGTTTGCGGCACCACGCTGGGCATGATGCTGGCCAACGTGCCCGCCGTCTACCTGGGCGACCGCATCGCCAACCGCATCTCGCTCAAGCTGGTACACGGCGTGGCGGCGTTTATTTTTGCGGTGCTGGGCCTGGCGACGTTGCTGGGCGCAGGCGCCGGGCTGGCCAGCTAGGCAGGCAACCCCGGCAACAACAACTCCACCCGATGCGTGGCGCCGCTGTCATGCAGTGCCAGCACATTGCCTGGCTGCGGCGTGCCATCGACCGTCAGCGACGGCGACTGCCCCGGCTGCGCGCGCGCCACGTGGATGACATAAGTGGCGCTGGCGTGGCGGTAGGTCAGCGTGAAGTCGTTCCAGCCGGCCGGCATGCGCGGCGCCAGCGCCAGTTCGGTGGCGCTGCGCGTAACGCCCAGCAGCGATTCGATGATCAGCCGGTACATCCAGCCCGAGGAACCGGTGTACCAGCTCCAGCCACCCCGGCCCACGTGCGGCGCCACCGCGTACACGTCGGCGGTGACCACATACGGTTCCACCTTGTACACCGCCACATCCCCGGCGCTGGCGCCGTGCATCACCGGGTTGATCATGCGCGCCAGCTCCCAGGCGCGCTCGGTATTGCCCAGGCGCGCAAAGGCCATTGCGGTCCAGATGGCGGCGTGGGTGTACTGGCCGCCGTTTTCACGCACGCCCGGCACATAGCCGCGGATGTAGCCGGGATTCGGACCGGCCTTGTCGAACGGCGGATCGAGCAACTGGATGATGCCCGAATCTCGCCGCACCAGCCGCTCGTTGACCTGCTCCATGGCGCCGCGCACGCGCACCGGATCGGCCACGCCCGACAGCACGCCCCAGCTCTGCGAAATCGAATCGATCTGGCATTCCTCGTTGGTGTGCGAGCCGAGCGGCGTGCCGTCGTCGAAGTAGGCGCGGCGATACCATTCGCCATCCCAGGCATGCTGCTCGACGTTGGCGGCCAATTTCACCGCCTGGTCGCGGCATTCCTGCGCAAACGCGGCGTCGTCCTTCATGTCCGCCACTTCGGCAAACCGTTGCAGCACTTCGCACAGGAAGAAGGCCAGCCATACGCTCTCGCCCTTGCCATGTTCGCCGACCTTGTCCATGCCATCGTTCCAGTCGCAGGAACCGATCAGCGGCAGGCCATGCTCACCAAAAGTCAGGCCATGACGGATCGCCCGCACGCAGTGTTCGTAGACGCTGCCGCTCTGGCTGGAGCGGCCCGGCAGATCGTAGTACGAATCTTCCTCCGGCTTGAGCAGGCGGCCTTCGAGGAAGGGCAGCACTTCGTCGAGCAGGCTCATGTCGCCGGTGCTGGCGACGTAGCGCCAGGCGCCCAGCGGCAGCCACAGGTAATCGTCCGAGCACTTGGTGCGCACGCCGCGATCGGACGGCGGATGCCACCAGTGCTGCACGTCGCCCTCGACAAACTGGTGGGCCGCGCACAGCAGCAACTGCTCGCGCAGTAATTGCGGTTGCGTGTGGATGGTGGCCATCGCATCCTGCAACTGGTCGCGGAAGCCAAACGCGCCACCGGACTGGTAGTAGCCGCTGCGCGCCCAGATGCGGCAGGCGATAGTCTGGTACATCAGCCAGCCGTTGGCGATCACGTCGAGCGCCGGTTCCGGCGTGGAAATCTGCACCGCGCCCAGCGTCTCGCTCCAGTGAGCGTGCACCGCCTCAAGCGCAGCGTGCGCTGCTTCGGCGCTGCGGTGTTTTTGCACCACGCTGCTGGCGTCGGCATTGCGGCGGCCGGCCACGCCCAGCACGAAGACGATCTCTCGTTCCTGGCCGGGCATCAGCTCGAACGGCGCCTGGATAGCTGCGCAGGCGTCGAGCGCCGCGCCCACCTTGCCGGACAGACGCGCGCGGCGCATGGCCACCGGCGCAGCCAGCGTGCCGTTACGGCCGAGGAACTCGGCGCGGT
This sequence comes from Duganella sp., assembly GCA_040508275.1. GTDB lineage: Bacteria > Pseudomonadota > Gammaproteobacteria > Burkholderiales > Burkholderiaceae_D > Rugamonas. The sequence goes on along the minus strand of JBEVNE010000283.1, from coordinate 16,407 downwards.
CAGCCGTGACGCTGCGGGTGCTGGCGTCGCAGTGGAAGAACGCCAGACGGCCGGAAAACTCGGTGTTGTACTGGTTGCGCGCAAACAGCGCGCCGCTGACCGGATCGAGCTCGGTCAGGATGTGCATGCCGGTGCGCGAACGCATATCGCCGAGCACCCATTCCACGTAACCGGTCACCGACAGCTTGCGCGTGGCCTGGCTGTCGTTGCGCACCTTGATGACCGTGTACTTGACCGGGGCGTCGGTGGCGACAAAGGTGGTCATGCTGCTGGCAATGCCGGCTTCGCTGTGCTCGAACACGCTGTAGCCAAAACCGTGGCGGGTGATGTAGTCGCCATTGCCGCGTGCCGGCAGCGCCGATGGCGACCAGAATTCTCCGCTCTGCTCGTCTCGCAGGTAAAACGCTTCGCCGCTGGCGTCGCTCACGGGATCGTTATGCCATGGGGTCAGGCGGAATTCGTGGGCGTTCTCGTGCCAGGTATAGGCCTGGCCGCTCTCGGAAATCACGGTGCCGAAATGGGCGTTGGCCAGCACGTTCGACCATGGCGCCGGGGTGCGCTGCTCTTCGGTGGTGGTGATCACGTATTCGCGGCCATCGGCCGAGAAGCCGCCGATACCATTTTCCAGCTGCAGTGGGCGTTTGCTGCGCGCCGCTGGCGTGGTATCGGCCAGGCCGGCCTGCTCGCGGCCATCGATGGCCAACGGCGGCATGCGCAGCGCCGGCGGGCCGGCACGCTTGATCTGTTCGGCCAGGGTGCCGCGCGTATCGCTGATGATCACGCGCGCCACCGTTTGCAGCAAAATCCGGTCTTCGGTGGCGATCTGGTCGCCCATGCGCACAAAAATGCCGCCCGGGCGGTCGATGGCCTGGGCGTCGATACCGGAGGCGATCAGGCCCATGATCTGGTCGTGCAGCACCTGGCGGTAGCCCGACTGGTCTTCGTGCCAGATCACCAGGTCCACCACCAGCCCTTTCAGGCGCCAATAGGCATGCGCCTGCACCATCTGGCGCGCCAGTTCGATGTTGGCGGAATCCTTGATCTGCAACAGCACGATCGGCAGATCGCCCGAAATCGCATACGCCCACAGGCCGGACTGGCCGCGATGGTTCTTGATCAGCGTCGAAGCGTCGGCGCGTAGCGTCGCATTCGGGTAAATCACCGAGCTGGCCAGGCGGCCGTACAGCTGGGCGTCGGCTTCGGTGGCGTTGAGCTGGCGCAGCACCACCTGGCTATGGGTCCAGGCCATTTCGAACACGCGGTCGGCCAGGTGGCGGTCGTGGTACTTGGCGACCAGATGCAGCGCGGCGTCGCGCTGTTCGGTCATGCCGGTCACCATGTCCACGGTGGCGGTCTGGTCGGGCTTGAGCGTGATCGTGTAGCGGACCGCCACCACCGGATCGAGCACCGAGCCTTCAGCGCCGGAAAGCGGCTGAGGCTGATCTCCCAGCAAGGCTTGCGGCGCCGCGCTGGAATTGCCACGGCCGATAAAGCGCGCGCGGTCGGTTTCATACGACACATTGAGCACCGGCGCATCGTGCACCATCATCGCGTGCAGCATCCACGGCATGGCTTCATTGGCGCCGCGCGGACGGCGCGTGCAGAGGATGGCGTTTTCACGGCGCAGCACTTCGGTCTGCACGAACAGTTTGCTGAATGCCGGATGGGCGGCATCGGCTGCTGCCGGCGCCATCACCACCTCGGCAAAGCTGGTCACCTCGATGGTGCGCACCTTGTCGCTGTTGTTGGTAATGCGCGTACGGCGCAGTTCAATATCGTCTTCCGGCGACACGACGATTTCGGTGTACAGGTCGATGTCCCGGTCGGAGCGGCGGAATTCCGCCCGCCCTTCCGAGAAGATCGCCTCGTAGCGCTGCGGCTCGGCGAGCGTGGGCTGATAAGTGGTGGACCAGAACTCGCCATCGTCGACATCGCGCACGTAGCAGAACATGCCCCAGTTGTCGCGCGTGCTGTCTTCGCGCCAGCGGGTGACCGACTGGTCCTTCCAGCGGCTGTAGCTGCCGCCGGCGTTGGTGACCATGACGTGATAGCGGCCGTTGGACAGCAGCTGCGTTTCCGGCACCGGCACGCTGTGCTGGGACAGCACGCGTAGCGGCATGCCCTGGTCGGGCGCGGTGGTGCGGATGGCGGCCGACTCCACCGAGGTGGAATAGAAGGCGCCCACTTGCGGGCTGCGTTCCTGCAGTACCAGCAAGGTCGATTGCAGCAGCGGGTCGGACTCGAAGCGGCGCTGCATCGGACGGTCGTGCAGCAGGTAGCTGAGCGCCAGCAAGCCCATGCCCTGGTGGTGCACCATGAAGGAACGGATCACGGCGTGGCTCTGGCCGCGCGGCAGGCGCGACGGCGTGTAGTCGACCGCCTCGAAGAAGCCGTAGCGGCCCATGAAACCCAGCCCTTCCATCTTCTGCAGGTTCAGGCACGAGGCTTCCGGCTGCACCATCAGGCCCATCATGCTGGCATACGGCGCAATCACCAGATCGTCGGCCAGGCCGCGCTTCAGGCCCAGTCCTGGTACGCCGAAGGCGCGGTACTGGTAATTGAGGTTGGCGTCGGTGGTGTTGTAGCCCGACTCGGAAATCCCCCACGGCACGTTGTGCTGCTTGCCGTAGGCGATCTGGGCGTCGATGACAGAATGGTAGGTCTGGTCCAGCAGCGTGCTCTGGTAGGTTGGCATGACCAGCAGCGGCATCAGGTACTCGAACATCGAGCCGCTCCACGACAGCAGCACCGGCTGGCCTTCGACGATGCACAGCTGGCGGCCCAGCGCAAACCAGTGGTCCTGCGGCAGCTGGCCCTGGGCGATGGCGACAAAGCTGGCCAGCCGCACTTCCGAGGCCAGCAGATCGTAATAGCTGGCGTCCAGGCGGCGTTCGCTGACGTTGTAACCGATTGCCAGCAGGTTGGTGGTGGCGTTGTACAGGAAGCTGACATCCATTTGCGCAAAGCCGTTGCAGCGCTGCGCCAGTTCGGCCAGCTCGCACATGCGCTGGTGCGCGGCGGCGCCGCCCTGCTCCAGCAACTGCGCCAGTTGCTGCTGGCGTTCCAGCTCGGTCGGCGCCAGCTGGGTGACGGGAATGGCGGCGCTGGCGTTGGCCAGGCTGGCCAGCTCGCGCAGCGTGGGCACGCGCAGCAGCGCGCTGTCGATCACCGTGCCGGCCGGCAGCGTCACCCATGGCGTGAACGTGTGCAGTTCATCGGTGGCGGCGTGGCTTTGCTGCGCCAGCGAGGTGGCCCAGCTCAGCACGTCAGCATCCGCAGCGGCATGAGCGCCGAGCAGCGCCAGCAGGGCGTCGGCTGCCGCCGTCACGCGCAGCAGCCAGGCATGCAGCTGCTGCAGGTCGGTGGCGTCGGGGCGTGCGGCCAGCGCTTCCTGTAGCGCCAGCAGTTCCGGCGTATCGGCGCCGGTAGCAGCAGCATTTGCAGCAGCAGTAGCAGGGGCGTCAGCATCGGCAGCGCCAGCCAGCGCCGCCTGGATCGTCTCTTCCAGCACGCGCAAGGTGGTGAGCAAGCCATCGACGATCTGCGGCCCCAGCAGCGGCTGGTCGTACAGACCGGTCAGGCCTGGTTGCAAGGTCAGCAGGTGGCCAGCCAGATTGCCGCTGTCCACGGTCGAAATATAGATGGGGTGCAGCGGCTTGAGCGACTGCGTGTCGTACCAGTTATAAAAATGACCGTGGTGGCGTTCCAGCTGATCCATGGTGTCCAGCGTGGCGCTGGTGCGGGCGATCAACTGGCCCGCCGTCATGTAGCCGAAATCGTGGGCGGTCAGGTTGGCCAGCAGCGCCATGCCGATATTGGTCGGCGAGGTGCGGTGGGCGATCACCTGCACCGGGTGCTCCTGCATATTATCGGGCGGCAGCCAGTTGTCTTCCGGGCCGACGAAGCGGTCGAAATACGCCCAGGTGCGGCGCGCCAGTTTGTTCAGGAACAGTTGCTGGTCGGGCGACAGTTGCGCATTGCGGCGCTGGATCGGACGGCTGATCCAGTCCGCCACCGCCGGCGCCGCCAGCCAGGCCAGCAGGAACAGCGCCGCCGGCGCCAGGCTCGATGGACGCCAGCCCAGCAGCATGCCGCCGACGAACAGCGCCGTCACCGGCGCCGGCCACATGGTTACCCAGGTGCTGCGCGTGGCGGCGCCGGCCAGCGCCGAGGCGCGCCATTGCAGCAGGTGGCGGCGCGACACCAGCATGCGGAACAGCGTGCGCGTGATCGCATCGAGGTTGAACCAGGTTTCGTAAGGCAGGAAGACCAGCGTCAGCACGGCGTGCGAAAACTGGATGCCGGCGCTACGCGCAGTATTGCGCAGGTGCTGGCCCCACAACGTATCCTTGGGGCGGTGCAGCAGGTCGTGCAGCAGGTTGACCAGCGGCGACAGGAAAATCACGGTCAGCACCGCACCGGTCCACAGCCACGGCGCCGGCAGCCAGCCCCACGCAATGATCAGCGCCAGCACCAGCGACGGCGCCACCAGGCTGCGGCGCAGGTTGTCGAACAGCTTCCAGCGCGACAGCAGCGACAGCGGATTTTTTTCGCGGCGGCGGCCCGGCCCCGGCACGCGCGGCAGCAGCCAGGACAGCAGTTGCCAGTCGCCGCGTATCCAGCGGTGGCGGCGGCTCACGTCGTCGCTGTAGCGGCCCGGATAAGCTTCGTAGAGCTGGGCATCGCTCATCAGGCCGGCGCGCACGTAAGCGCCTTCCAGCAGGTCGTGGCTGAGCACCAGATTGTCCGGCAGCCGGTGGCCGAGCACCTGTTCGAACACATCGACATCGTAAATGCCCTTGCCGACGAACGAGCCTTCCAGGAACACGTCCTGGTAAACATCGGAGACGGTGCGGGTGTAGGGATCGATGCCCGGTTCGCCACCGCACAGTTTTTCGTAGCGCGAAGCGTTTTCGCTGGGCAGGCTGACCGCCACGCGCGGTTGCAGCAGGCCATAGCCATCGACCACCCGGCCCAGCATCTTGTCCACGCGCGGGCGGTTCAGCGGGTGCATCATGGTCGAGATGAACTGGCGCGCGGCGTCGCGCGGCAGCTGGGTGTCGGTATCGAGCGTGATGACGTACTTGATGCTTTCGAGGTCGGTGGTGTCGCCCACCACCAGCGAGAATTTGTCGCGTGCGCCGCCGCGCAGGTAGCGGTTCATGTCCTGCAGCTTGCCGCGTTTGCGCTCGTAACCCATCCACACGCCCTCCTGCGGATTCCACAGGCGCGGCCGGTGCAGCAGCAGGAAGGGCATGGCCGGCTCGCCGTTCGGGTGCACGGCGTACTTGCGATTGAGCTGCTCCACCGCTTCGCGCATCTGTTCCATCAATGCGGCGTCGGCCGGCACGGTCTCGGTCGGCGCATCGCCAAAATCGGTCAGCAGACAAAAGCGCAGATTGGGATCGCGGTTGGCCAGAAAGCGTACTTCAAGCTGCTCGCACAACTCCTCGATATTCTGGCGGCTGAACACCAGCGTGGGCACCACCACCAGCGCCCGGCCATCGGCCGGAATGCCGGTCTCGAAATCCATGCGCGGCAGCGGCTTGGGATGGGTGACGCGGGTGGTGATCCAGTTGACCAGGCTGAGCGCCAGCTGGCTGCTGCCGATCAGCGCCAGCACACCCAGCCCCACCAGCCAGGCGCCCTGCACGCCGTAAAAGGCGGCGCGTTCGAGCAGCAGGGCGCTGGCGATTACCGACAGGGCGGCAATTGCGCCCAGGTAGGAGGTGAGCGGCGAGGCGCTGCTGGTACGCTGCAGCGACTCGATCCAGGGGCGGCGCATGCCGGCCTGTTTTTCCAGCGCGGCGGCGCCGCCGCCAATCAGGTAAAAGCCGACGTGGCTATGGCGCGGGTCTTCGCTGTGGGCATGGGCCTGCGCCAGTTGCAAGGCTTGCTGGGCCACCTCCAGCTCCGACAGCGCGCTGCGCTTGGCGATGTTTTCAATCACGTGGCGGTATTGGTCGCGGGTGGCGAATTCCATGCGACCGTACACGCCGGCCGGGTCCTGGCGCAAGGTCTGTTCGACCACGCTCATGGTTTCGACAAACTCCTGCCAGTCCATGGCGCCCAGGTAGCGCAGGCTGCCGATGCTGTTGGAGATCGACACCTGGTCGGCGGCCTGCTGCTGGATTTCGGTCTGGATCAGTTGTTCGATGGTCAGGCCATTGTCGGCCAGGCGGCTGGTGATCCACGACAGCGCCATGGTCAACGCCGGGCTCTGGCCCTGCAGGCGGCGCGACAGTTCGGCCACGAAAGCGCTGCTGATCGGCGGGTTGGAGCGCGCCATGTCGGCCACTTTTAAAATCAGGCCGCTCGGATTCCTGTCGGCCTCCTCGCTCAGCTGGTCAGCCCAGGTATTGGCCAGATCGCGTTCGCTGCGGTTGGCCGCCACGCGCGCTGCCACGCGGCGCAGGTTTTCAATCAGGGCCAGGCGCAGCATGATGGGAATCGCCCACAACTCGCCCAGTTTGAGCGGCGCCACTTCCTGGTAGGCGGCGACAAAGCGCGACAGCGATTCCGGCTCCACGCGGCCATCGCCGTGCGAAATGATTTCCAGCGCCAGCTTGTAGACGCGCGGGCAGCCGGCCGGCGCGCCCTTGGCCAGCCGCGGCAGCTCCTTGCTGTAATCCTTGGGCAGATGGCGCCGGGCCGTGCGGATCTGTTCTTCGATCAGGTACAGATTATCGAGCAGCCACTCGGAGGCCGGCGTGATCTGGCGGCCATCCTTGATGGCGGCGCCCAGCTCATCGCAGGTGGCGCTGATCACCTGCGCATTGTCGCTCAGGCGCGCCAGCAACTGGTCGCCGCCGCCGCGCTCGCTCAACTGGTGCTGCGCAGCGAGGGCGCGGCCGTGGGCCGCCATTTGTGCGGCGCTGAAAATCTCGGCGCGCAGGGGCTGGGGCAGGTCTTCGTCCTGCTCGGCCACCATGGATGCGCCGCCGGATTCTCGAAAGCCGAGCGACACCTCGGGCAGGAGGGGATTGTTCTTGTTCAACGTAAACCTCGCTTGGACGTGCGCGACAAAACCGCGCTCGGCGAGCCGGCGCGGCTTAAGAAAATTGTTTGCGAAACAATAGTACGGCAGCGCACGGAACACTACTGTGCGCTCCCGTACATAGTGAAAAGCAAAAAACGCCGAACGAGAAATTTACAAATTTTGCTGCGTTGAATCCTGAGCGCCGCCTGCCAGCAGACCAGTACGGCAGGTCAGCAGATCAGCGGATCAGGCGGCAAGCGCCAGGCCACCGTTCAGGCTATAGCTATGCGGATGGCCGAGGCGGCGCAGGCATTGCGCCGCTTTCAGACTACGGTTGCCGCTGCGGCAGACAAATACCAGCGGCGTGCGCTGATCGTCCTGCAGCCACAGGCTGGCCTGCTCGACCAGGCGGCTCAATGGCACGCTGCGCGCCAGCGGCATACCTGGCTCGCCCGGCATGAAGGTGGCGGCAGCTTCATATGGTTCGCGCACATCGACCAGCACCGCGCCCGGGTGCGCTTGCAGCAGCGCGTCCACGGCCTGGCGGTCGAGTTGCATTCCAGCAGAGATCGTTTCTTTCGAGCCGGTGTTGATGCGCTCGCACAACTGGTTCTGTTCTTCACGCGTGGGGCACAGCAGCGTCTGCTCACCACACAATGCAGACAAGCTGTGCGCAGCGCGCGCGCAGAACGCAAACCGTACCTGTGCGGCAGGCAGGCGGCCGCCCTCGCTCGCGCCCAGCAGCCAGGCACACTCGCCCTGCTCCATGTGCACGCGCGCCAGTATTTGATTACCAAGGTGCAGCATGGCGGCTGGCGTGCCGTCTTCCAGCGTCAGCTGAGCGCTGGCGTGCATCGGCCAGCCGTGGGCGTCGTATTCAAGCTGAGCCTGGTAATGTTCGCCGAGCGCCGCCACCAGGCTGGCGTCCGCTGCGCCTGGCGCGCTGCCGAGTATCGCCAGCACCTGGTATTGCTGGCAGCGCACCTGGGCGGCGATCCGTTCGGCCAGTTCGGGCAAGGGATCGAGCACCACGCAGCTGCGGCTGGCGGCGTCGAACACCAGCCAGCTGCAGGCGCCTTCCACGCCCAGCTGCAACAGGCCGTCGTGCCGCGCTCGGTCGGCGTCCGGCGCGGACGGGATCAGGCAGCTGGCGCGCAGTGCGGCGCCGCAGCGGGCGATGCGTGCGCAGGCATCGGTAATGGTGGCGTCATCGATCAGCGCACCGAAGGACATGCGGATGGCGCCGGCGCTGCGCCACAGCGGCAGGCCCATGGCGTCCAGCACATAGCTGGGCGCGGCTTTTTTGGCGGAACAGGCGCTGCCGGCGCTGACGCGCACGCGCGCAGCGTCGAACACATCGACCAGCTCGCGGCTGGAAATGCCGGGTACGGAAAAGTTCAGCGTGGTCGGCAGGGCCTTGTCGAAACAGTTGTTGAACACCACGCCCGGCAACGCCGCCTGCAAGGCCTGGGCCAGGCGCGCGCGAAAACCGGCGAGTTCGTCGTGGCTGCGGAAGCTGTCGCCGCGTTCGAGCGCCGCCAGCACCGTGCCCAGCGCGGCAATGCCAGCCATGTTTTCGGTGCCCGAGCGCCAGCCTGCTTCCTGGCCGCCGCCCATCACCAGCGGGGTGAACGGCGCTCCTGCGCGCACGTACAACATGCCCACGCCTTTTGGCGCATACAGTTTATGGCCGGAGAACGGCGCGTAATCGATGCGGGTGGCGGCCAGGTCGATATTGATCTTGCCCAGCGCCTGCACGCAGTCCACCAGCCAGCAGGCGCGCGTGCCGCTCTGCACAATGACCTGTTCGATGGCCGCCAGGTCGCTGATGACGCCGGTTTCGTTATTGGCGGCCATGGTGCAGATCAGCGCGGCCGACGGCGCCAGCGCGCGCAGCGCGGCCAGGTCGTGCAAGCCGTCGCCATCGACGGGCAAGGCGGTCAAGGTCAGGTTCAGTCCCAGCACGCGGTTCCAGTGCGCCAGGCTTTCCGGCACGGCCTTGTGCTCGGTGGCGCCGTATACCAGCAGGGTGCCGCACGCCTCGCCCAGTGCCTGGCGTTCGCGCAGCGCCACCAGCGCCGACAGCACGGCAGTCTGGATGCCCTCGGTGGCGCCGCTATTGAACATCAACTGGCCGCCACCCACGCCCAGCAGACGCTGCGCGCATGCGCGCGTCTGCTCCAGCACCGCACGGGCCTGCAGACCGGCGCCGTGCGAGCTGCTGGGATTGCCATAACGCTGGCCCATCATGTCGAGCGCGGCGTCGATGGCGGCAGGCAGGACGCAGGAGGTGGCATTGCCATCGAGGTAGATTTCGTTATGCATTTTTTGCAAGATCAGCAGCGGTTGATATGAGACAAATAGTTTAGCCCGATTGATCCGCAAAAAAATACTAAAACTGTCTCTATCTCACCATCTACAAAGCATGTTCATGCCATATAAACAGATAGCGTAGAATGAAATCATCTCCCTATCGCCTCTCAGCCTCATGCATCCACTCGACAAGTACGACGCCGCCATCCTGGCTGCCCTGCAAACCGACGCCACGCTGTCGATTGCTGCCCTCAGCGAAAAAGTCGGCCTGTCCAGCACACCGTGCTGGAAACGCGTCAAACGCCTGGAAGAAGAAGGCTATATTGAAAGCCGCGTGACCATCGTCAACCGCCGCAAGGTCGGCCTGCCGGTCACCGTGTATGTCAGCGTGCGCACCGGCCAGCACGACGCCAAATGGCTGGACCGCTTTGCCGCCGCCGTCATGGCTTTGCCCGAAGTACAGGAATTTCACCGCATGAGCGGCGATGTCGATTACCTGCTCAAGGTGGTCACCACCGACATTGCCGGCTATGACGCCTTTTACAAGCGCCTGATCAAGATCGGCCACCTGACCGGCGTGTCGTCGGCGTTTTCGATGGAACAGATCAAGTCCACCACCGCGTTACCGCTGAACCTGGTTTTGCACCAATAAAGTGCAAACAGCGCTGAGTCATGGGATAATAAATAATTATTCGAAATACTTGATTTAAGTCAATGCGCGCACTCCTGGACCGCTGGCTGCCCAGCCCAAGTAACGCCAGCCGCCCTGAACAGCTCCGTGCCGCCGCCGGTGCGCTGTGCGGCCTGCTGATCACCGCCCTGTTTGCCCACTACCTGCTGGCACCCACCGGCACCGCGATTTACATGGTGGCGCCCATGGGTGCCTCTGCCGTGCTGTTGTTTGCGGTGCCGGCCAGCCCGCTGGCGCAGCCCTGGTCCGTGTTCGGCGGCAACGTGGTCAGCGGCCTGGTGGGCGTGGCTTGCGTGCGCTGGTGCGGCGACAGCCTGCCCTTGCCGCTGCTGGGCGGGCTGGCGGCGAGCCTGGCGATAGCCGCCATGTTTGCGCTACGCTGCCTGCATCCGCCCGGTGGCGCCGTGGCGCTGACCACCGTGCTGGGCGGTCCTGCCGTGCATGCGGCAGGCTTCGAATTCGTGCTGCTCACGGTCGCCACCGATACTGCGCTGCTGATCGTCATGGCCATCGTGTACAACAACCTGACGGGACGGCGCTATCCGCATGTTCAGCACAGTGCCCATGTGAATGTGCACGGCACCCGCGATGCTGCGCCCACCGTGCGGCTGGGCTTCAAGCCGGAAGACCTGGACGCCGTGCTGCAACAGTACGACCAGGTGCTCGACATCAGCCGCGACGATCTGGAAGCGCTGTTCATGCAGACCGAGCAGCGCGCCTACCAGCGCCGCTTTGGCGTGATTACCTGCGCCGACATCATGTCGCGCGACATCATCAGCGCAGAATTCGCCACCGAGCTGGAGCAGGCATGGCAGTTGATGCGCCGTCATCGCGTGGTGGCCCTGCCCGTGCTCAACCGCGCGCGCCGCGTCATCGGCATCATCACCCAGACCGACTTCCTCGAGCATGGCGGCCTTGATGACTACCACAGCATCCACCGGCAGTTGCAACGTTTCCTGCGCAAGACCGGCGTGACCCATACGGAAAAAGCCGAAGTGGTCGGCCAGATCATGACCCACCACCCGACCACGGCGCGCATCGATACACCGATTGTAGACCTGGTGCCGCTGATGGCCAACTCGGGCTTTCACCACATTCCCATCGTCGATCACGAACAGCGCTTTGCCGGCATCATCACCCAGTCGGACCTGGTGGCGGCTTTGTATGCATCGCGCTTTGCGGAAGCAGCTGCTTGAACTACTGGGCTGATCCTCGCAGTTGATACAATTTGTTGCGCGTGAATGCCGCTCATCGCTTATCCTAGTCGCCACCAGATTTGTTATGGACCAGGAACCAGCATGATGTACACCTCCCGCATTGCCACCCTCGGCGCCGCCCTGGCGCTGACGTTTATTCCGCTGAGCAATACCGTTGCGATGCAACTCCAGAATACCCCGCCGCGCGTCAGCGCTGCCAGCGCCCACCAGGCCCTGCAGGCAATTGCCAGCCAATACTATGACGCCGTCGCCAGCTTTGAGCCGATCGGCGCCACCGAAAGCGGCGACAACCGTTACGACAGCCAGCTGGGCCTGAGCATCTCGCCGGGCAAGCGCACGCTGCAATTCAAGCTGTACGAGGATTTCGCCAAGCGCCTCAAGGCCATCAAGCGCGACCACCTGAACGCCGACGACCGCCTCAACTACGATATCCTGCGCTACGAGCTGCGCGGCCTGATCGCCATGCAGCGCTTCCCCGAGCACTTGCTGCCAATCAACCAGATGGACAGCATCCCCGTCACGCTGGCCAACTACGCCGGCGGCGAAGCTTCGCAGCCGATCGGCACCGTGGCCCAGTACGACGCTTACCTGAGCCGCATCAGCCAGATGCCGGCCTGGATCGATCAGGCCATCAGCAATATGCGCGACGGCGTCAAGCGCGGCATTACCCAGCCGCGCGCCATCATGGTGTCGGCCCTGCCGCAGTTTAAAAAACTGCAGAGCGACACGCCTGAAGCCAGCATTTACTACACGCCCATCACCAAGCTGCCGGCCAGCTTCAGCGACGCCGACAAGCAGCGCCTGACAGCCGCCTACCGCCAGCAGATCAGCGAGCACATCATGCCGGCGCTGACGCGTCTGGCCACCTACCTGGAAAAAGAATACATTCCGGCCTGCCGCACCAGCACCGGCCTGGGCGCCCTGCCGGATGGCGCAGCCTGGTACCAGGCGCGCGTGGCCAACGCCACCACCACCTCGCTGAAGCCCGACGAGATCCACGCCATTGGCCTGCGCGAAGTGGCGCGCATCCAGTCGCAGTTTGAAATACTCGGCCCCAAGCTCGGCTATGACGGCCCAGCGGCCGGCCTGCCGGTCTGGGTGGCGGCGCAGCCCAAGTTCCGCCCGTTTAAAACGGACGATGAAGTGCAGGCCGTGTATCGCAAGCTCAACGATGTGCTCGATACCAAGCTGCCGATGATGTTCACGCTGATTCCCAAGGCCAAGCTGGACCTGCGCCTGGAACCCGAACTGAGCCGCGACACCGCCGCCGACCATTACACCGCACCCGCCATCGACGGTTCGCGTCCCGGCGTATTCTGGTCGGTGGTGACCGATCCCGCCAAGTACATCAATACCGGCATGACCACGCTGTATCTGCACGAAGGCAAGCCCGGCCACCACTTCCACATTGCCCTGATGCAGGAACTGAACTTGCCGGACTTCCGCAAGTTTGGCGGCAACAACGCCTTTACTGAAGGCTGGGCCCTGTATGCCGAAACGCTGGGCAAGGAAATGGGCTTGTTCGACGATCCGGCGCAATACTTCGGCCACCTCAACGACGAACTGCTGCGCGCCACGCGCCTGGTGGTCGATACCGGCATGCACGCCAAGGGCTGGACCCGCGAGCAAAGCATAGACTACATGCGCAAGACGCTCGGCTACGACGAAGTCGCCAGGAGCGAAACCGAACGCTACATGGCCTGGCCAGCGCAGGCGCTCGGTTACAAGATCGGTTCGCTGAAAATCGTCGAACTGCGCCATCGCGCGGAAGAAGCGCTGGGAGAACGCTTCAGTTTACCGAAGTTCCACGAAGTTATCCTCGGCGACGGCACCCTGCCGCTGGCCCTGCTGGAAGAAAAAGTCGATCGCTGGATCGCTGCCCAGCAGTAAAGCAAAGGGGCTGGCCAACTGGTCGGCCCCGTCTATCTGGCGTAATGCAGGATACGTTCGATGACAGGCGCGGGCAGCGCCGTGATCTGCCGCGCATGGTTGGCAAACACGATTTGCTGGCGCCCCACAGACACCAGCACGCTGCCCGCAAAAAAGCGGAACTCCAGCCAGAATGAGCACTTCTTTACGTCATATGCCTGCATCTCGCAACTGACTTCCTGGAACGGGAACGTCTCGCGCAAATAATCCTGGGCCGCATGGCGCGTGATGAACACCCCTTTATCTTTAAGCATGCCGGGGTCGATGCACTCAAAAAACCATTTTTCGCGACAGATGCCCTGCCATTCAAAGTAGCGGGCAAAGTAGGTATTGCCGTAGGCATTGCTGTCCTTCAAAAAAATGGTCAGCGTGTGGCGGAAAGTCTGGAGTGGCTCCGTGGTTTTCATCAACATGGCGATCCCTTTCAGCGGTGGCGGGCACACATCGGCAAACGCCACAGCCTGGCGCCGCTGGGGCTGCTGGCATGGCGATGAACAGGCTCTACTTCAGCCGCTCTGGCTCCACAGTTATTTGATCTGCCGCAACATTGGGGCGGATAGACGCGTGCGCCACACGGACTCGCGCAATACTGCACGCTCCCACCCTACTCCCCCCTGCCCATGTACTCACTGCTGCCCGCTGCCGTGTCGCTCCTGTTCCTCAGCTATGGCGTGTATGTCCTGCATTGGCGCGGCATGAACCGGGTCAGCCTGACCTTTTTCCTGCTGACCTTGATGACCTGCTGCTGGCAGGCAGCCTGGGCGGTGCTGTTCCAACTAAGCGATCCTGCCATGGCGCAGACAGTGGCCAAGCTCGGCTACCTGGTGGTGCTGTTTTTGCCGGTGGCGTTTTACCATTTCATTGCCGAACTGACCGGTGCGCGCCATGAGCGGCGCTGGGTCGAACTGTCCTATGCCAGCGCCGCCATGCTGGGCGTGCTGCTGTTTGCCGGCGATGGTGTGGTGGCAGGCGTACACAATTATTATTTTGGCTACTATCCACAGGCTGGCGCCCAGCATCCGCTGCACTTGCTGCAAACGGGTTTGATTGCCGGCCGGGGACTCTGGCTGCTGTACCGGCGCCAGCAACAAGCGCTATCGATCGAGAAAACCCGGCTGCGTTACTGCCTGGTCAGCTTGCTCATCTATTTTTTTGCCGCCTTCGATTACCTGTGCAACTACGGCTGCGAATTCTATCCGCCCGGCGTGCTGTTCGTCGCGGTAAGCCTGGGGCTGATCGCCCAGGCCATGGTGCGCCACAAGCTGCTGGCCGACCCGGCCGAAGTGGCCGCCACCATCGCCCACGAAATGCGCACGCCGCTGGCCACCATCCGCAACCAGTCCCGCGTGCTGGGCCGCAGCCTGCCGGAACTGGTGGCGGGCTACCGCCTGGCCATCGAACACAAGCTGATCGATCCTGCCTTGCAAGACCCACAACTGCAATACCTGGACAAGCTGGCCCAGCATATCGAGAAGGAAATCAGCCGCTCGAATTTTGTGGTGGACATGATGCTGGTCTCGGCCCGCGCCGGCATGTTGAAGCGCAGCGAGTTTGCCAACCACTCGGTGAAAAAATGTGTGGAAGAAGCGCTGGCCTGCTATCCGTTTGAAAGTACCATGCGCGAACGCGTGGTGTTGCGTGCGGAACAAGACTTTACGTTTTTCGGCTCGGACGTGTTGCTGGTGTTCGTGCTGTACAACCTGTTCAGAAATGCGCTGCAGGCGATCAAGTCAGCCGGTGGCGGCGAGCTGGAAATTGCCCTCTCCAGCCACGATGGGCAACGCCAGCTGCAGGTGACCGATACCGGCACAGGGATTCCCGACGATGTCCTGCCCCATGTGTTTGAACCGTTTTACAGCACCCAGCACAATGGCGGTGGCACCGGCATGGGGCTGGCATTCTGCCAGCGCGTGCTGACCGCGTTTGGCGGGGCGATTGAATGCGAATCGCAGGCCGGGCGTTATACGCGCTTTTCCTTATCGTTTCCGGCAGTGGCCTTATAAATACCGATTTCAGACGGCAATATCGTCAGCGACGATTTTATCGAGGTCCGGTTCATCGCCAAGTACATAGATTTTTTGCTCGCGTAATACCTGCAGAATAAAACCCTGCTGCTCGCGCAAGCGTCTTTTAAAATCGGGAATCGAATATAAATTGGGATTTATTTTACGGCGTAATAATCGCTCGGCCACCGGCAGCCGCGATAATAATTCACCGTAGCTGGTGTTATCACCAATCAGCAATAACTCTACCGGGGTATTCATCCCCTCCTGCTCCTTGGCCGTGGCGCCATACACAAAGGCCACATTTAATACGTGTTGCAGCGGAGCCAGTGCGGAGTTCAATACGCTGACCAGGCCGAAGGTCTTCTTCACAATACTACTGAGCTCGCCATAAACAGGGGAATCCTTGTTCGGCTTGAAGCGGCGCACGTTGCCGATGCGCTCGGAAACGATCACACCGGAGTCATGGAGACGCTTGAGCTCACGCTGCGCCGACGCGCTGCCCAGGCCGGTGAGACGCATGATCTCGTTGAGGTGGTAGCCATCGACCGTGCGGACAAAGAGCAGGCCCAGCAGCTTCTGCTGGGCGGGAGTGAAGAGTGCTTGGGCGATCATGAGCCAGATCTTAGCATGAATGAACTGTTTTCTGGCAGTGTTGAAGGCCTGCACTGCGGCACCGATGTCGTGCTGGATGCGCCCCCTTAGGGTCGGCTTTACAGGTTTATTAGCACCCATAAAAAAACGGCACCCGAAGGTGCCGTTTTTGAAGCTTCGAAACTGATTAAGCTTCGTCGCCGTGTGGAATAACCGATTCAGTGACTTCCACGTCATTGCTGGACATTGCCGCTTTCTCAGCTTGCAGCAATGCCTGGCGCTCTTCCACTTCCCACTGTTCTTTCTCTTTGCGGGCGCGGTGGAATGCCAGACCGGTACCGCCAGGGATCAGGCGGCCGACGATGACGTTTTCTTTCAGGCCACGCAGACCATCGCGTTTGCCCATAATCGCCGCTTCCGTCAGTACGCGGGTAGTTTCCTGGAACGATGCGGCCGAGATAAACGAATCGGTCGACAGCGATGCCTTGGTAATACCCAGCAGAACGTTTTCGTAGGTCGCCGGCAGTTTGCCTTCGGCCGTGACGCGGTCGTTTTCGTCCAGCAGTTCCGAACGCTCAACCTGCTCGCCAACGATGTAGTTGGTGTCGCCGGCGTTGACGATCTGAACACGACGCAACATCTGGCGTACGATCACTTCGATGTGCTTGTCGTTAATCTTCA
>JBEVNE010000277.1:0-5322 GCA_040508275.1 Duganella sp. | reverse complement strand
GGCATGCCGTTGGCGTCCACCTCGGTGCCACCCGGGGCGCCTGGCCAGGGGTCGCCCAGGCCGATGCCGTGTACGCCTTTGCCGGGGCCGAATTCCTCGTAGTACCACTCGCCGCCCACGTTGATCACGCCGGGTGGCGGCGCGTAGGGCGTGACCGGCACGTCCTTGAGCATTTCCTGCATGAACGAGATCCACATCGGCAGCGCGAGGCCGCCGCCGGTTTCGCGGTTACCCAGGTTCTTCGGCTGGTCGAAGCCCATCCAGGCCACGCCGACGATCTTCGGATGGTAGCCGGCAAACCAGGCGTCGATCGAATCGTTGGTGGTGCCGGTCTTGCCGGAAATATCCGGGCGTTTCAGCGACAGCGCCTTGGTCGCCGTGCCGAAGCGCACCACGTCCTTGAGCATGCTGTCCATCAGGAAGGCGTTGCGTTCGTCGATCACGCGGTTTTTCTCGTCGCCGGCCTTGTCCGGATTGGCTTGCGACAGGATCTTGCCGTCGGCATCGGTCACCTTGGAAATCAGGTAAGGGCTGATCTTGTAGCCACCGTTGGCAAACACCGCGTAGGCGCCGGCCATTTGCAGCGGCGTGACATTGCCCGCGCCCAGCGCCAGGGTCAGGTAAGGCGGATTCTTGTCAGCGTCGAAGCCGAAACGGGTGGTGTATTCCTGGCCATACTTGGCGCCGATCTTGTGCAGGATGCGAATCGAGATCATGTTCTTCGACTTGGTCAGGCCACGGCGCATGGTCATCGGACCGTCATACTTGCCGTCGTAGTTCTTAGGCTCCCAGGCCTGGCCGCCGGTCTGGCCGGCGTCGAACGAGATCGGTGCATCGTTGATGATGGTGGCCGGCGACAGGCCGCGTTCGAGCGAGGCCGAATAAATGAAAGGCTTGAACGACGAACCAGGCTGGCGCCAGGCCTGGGTGACGTGGTTGAACTTGTTGCGGTTGAAATCGAAGCCGCCCACCATCGCCTTGATGGCGCCGTCCTCGGTATTGGCCGCCACAAACGCCGATTCGATCTGCGGCATCTGCGTCAGTTCCCAATCCTTTTCTTCGCGCATCACGCGCACCACCGCACCACGGCGGATGCGCTTGTTCGGCGCCGCCTTGTCGGACAGCCAGGCGCGGCCCATGGCCAGGCCGGCACCCGTGATCTTGATTTCCTCGCCGGTGGCGGTGACGGCCACGATCTGCTGTGGCGAGGCCTGCAGCACCACGGCGGCCACGAGGTCGTCGCTGTCCGGGTGGTCGGCCAGCTCGGTTTCGATGACGTCGTCGGCTTCTTCTTTTTTCTGCGGGATGTCGATATACGCTTCCGGCCCACGGTAGGGGTGGCGCCGTTCATAATCCATCACGCCGCGGCGCAGGGCCAGGTAGGCGGCGTCCTGGTCGGCCTTGGTAATGGTGGTAAATACGTTCAGGCCGCGCGTGTAGGTATCTTCCTTGAATTGTTCGTATACCATCTGGCGCGCCATTTCGGCCACGTACTCGGCGTGCACGCCGAATTCGCTGCTGTCGGTCTTGACCTTTAACTGTTCGGCCTTGGCTTCTTCAAATTGCTTGTCCGTGATATAGCCCAGATCGTGCATGCGGATCAGGATGTACTGTTGGCGCGTGCGCGCGCGCTTGGGATTGACGACCGGATTGTAAGCCGATGGCGCCTTGGGCAGACCGGCCAGCATGGCGGCTTCGGCCACGCTGATGTCGCGGATATTTTTGCCGAAATAAATTTGCGCCGCCGACGAGAAACCATAGGCGCGCTGGCCCAGGTAAATCTGGTTCATGTATACCTCGAGAATCTGGTCCTTGCTCAGGTTTTTCTCGATTTTCCAGGCCAGCAGCATTTCATAGACCTTGCGCTTGATGGTCTGTTCGCTGGAAAGGAAGAAGTTGCGCGCGACTTGCTGGGTGATCGTCGATGCACCTTGGCGGGCGCCACCGGTGGCGTTGTGCAAAGTGGCGCGCAGAATGCCGGTGTAGTCAACGCCGCCGTGTTGATAAAAACGGTCGTCCTCGATCGCCAGCACGGCTTTTTTCATGACATCGGGAATGTCCTTGATGCGCACCAGGTTGCGGCGCTCTTCGCCAAATTCGCCGATCAGCACATTGTCAGCGGAGAAGATGCGCAGCGGCATCTTGGGCCGGTAGTCGGTCAGCGTGTCCAGTGCCGGCAGGTTGGGATAGGCCATCGCCAGGCCAAATACCACCAGCAGGGCGGCGCCGGCGCCCAGGCCGAGCACGGACAGGCCGGCATACACGAAGAAGCGCGATGCAGAACGGGTTTTGCCGCCGCCGTCTTTCTTGGCGGAAGGAGGTGCCGAATTGGAAGAAGCCATGCAGTTCGATCTTTCTGAAAATAATCCGGGCCATTATAAGCGAGCAGGGAGTCGGCGGCGCGCAGGTGAGCCTCGCAGTTTGTTTCTGATTGTTAAGTAATTAGCATCTACGGCAATACCGGGAACAAGTGTGGTGAAACCGAATCGTGCATCGTAGAAATATCTTTACACCGGATCGGCCTCGACTTAATGTAAGAGCTCACTCTGGGAGGTGCATGAACGCATTTCAGGCCCTGTTCGGCCCCCGCAATCCGCCGTTGATCGGCGTTGATATCAGCACATCGTGTGTACGCGTGGTGGAGCTGGCGCACGGCGCCAAGGGTGAGTTGCGACTTGAACGTTACGCTGCCGAAGCCCTGCCGCGCGGCGCCGTGGTCGATGGCGCCATCGAAAACATGGACCAGGTGGTGGAAGCCGTGCGCCGCGTCTGCAAAAAAAGCGGCACCCGCGCACGCCTGGTGGCGCTCGGCATGCCGCCAGCGTCCGTGATCACCCGAAAAATCATTCTGCCGGCCGGCCTGTCGGAAGACCAGCTCGAGATACAAGCCGAATCGGAAGCTGGCCAGTACATACCGTTTGCCCTCGATGAAGTGAGTCTCGATTTTGCCGTCATCGGCCCGTCCGCCAATTCGCCGGAAGACGTGGAAGTGATGCTGGCTGCCTCGCGCCGGGAAAAGATCGACGACCGCGTGGCGATCGCCGAAGCTTCCGGCCTGAAAGCGACGGTGATGGATATCGAATCGTACGCCGCCCGCGCCGCGCTTGGCCGGGTGACCACACTGACGGCGCTGGACAAGCCGGCCGCCGCTATCGACGACAGCGACGACGCCGACTTTCGCGAGGCGCCGGTGCTGGCGCTGTTCCAGATCGGCGCCCAGGTCACGCATATCTCGGTCATGCAGGACGGCGCCACCGTGTACGAACGCGAACAGCCGTTTGGCGGCAATTCGCTCACCCACGATATCGTGCACACCTACGGCATGGCCTTCGACGAGGCCGAGGCGCGCAAGAAGAGCGGAGAGCTGCCCGATAACTACCTGCCCGAACTGCTGACGCCCTTCATGGAAAGCGCGGTCATGGAAGTGATGCGCGCGATCCAGTTCTTTTACACTTCCACGCCCTACACGCGCATCGACCGCCTGTTCCTGGCTGGCGGCTGCGCCTTGCTGCCTGGCCTGCTCGAGCTGATCGCCAGCCGCACCCGGATTGCCTGTGCCATGGCGGCGCCGTTCGAGGGCATGCAGCTGGGACCGGCGGTGCGGGCCGCGCAGCTGCAAGTGGACGGGCCGGCCTACCTGGTTGCCTGCGGACTGGCGCTGCGGAGGTTTGGCTGATGATCCGCATCAATCTGCTGCCGCACCGCGAAGCACAACGCAAGCAAAAGCATGCCGCTTTTATGGCATTGCTGGCGCTGGGCGGCGTGGTGGGGGTGGCGCTGGTGCTGCTGGTCGGCGCCTACAACGCGCACGCGATGTCGGTCCAGAACGAGCGCAATGCCGTGCTGTCCACGGCGATTGGCGAGCTCGATAAAAAGATCACCGAGATTGCCACGCTCAAGCAGGAAATCGAAGCGCTCAAGGCGCGCCAGCAGGCGGTGGAGGATTTGCAGGGCGACCGCAACCAGCCGGTGTATCTGCTCGATGAACTGGTGCGGCAGACGCCATCGGGCGTGTACTTGAAAAGCTTCCGCCAGGAAGGGCAAAAAGTCACTGTCGATGGCTATGCACAGTCGCAGGAACGCGTGTCCGAATTGCTGCGCAATATGTCGGGCGCCTCGCCGTGGCTGGAAAAGCCCGATCTGATCGAAGCGAAATCGGTCGTGCTTGGCCAGGCCAAGGCCAGCCACCGGGTGGTCGAGTTCAATCTGATCGTGGGCATCCGTCGCGCCCGCGACCAGGGCCAGGAGCACGATGCCGATGCGGGCAAGGCCGGCGCACCCACGGCGAGGCCGGCGCCATGAAAACCCGCAGCAAGCTCAATCCCGACCTGGGCCAGTTGGTGGCCAGGCTGGCGCAGCAGTTCCGCCAGCTCAACGGCCGCCAGCCCGGCCAGTGGCCGCTGGCGCCGCGCCTGCTGTGCGCCATCGGCGTGGCGGTGGCGGCGCTGGTGGCTGGTTACTTCTTGTACTGGAGCGGCCAGTTCGAGCAGCAGGAGGCCGCCGCCCAGACCGAATTGCGGCTGCGCGAAGAATACCGCCTCAAAACGGCCAAGGCGATCAACCTCGAGGCGCTGCGCGCGCAAAAGACCGAAGTGGACCGCTACGTGGCGCGGCTGCAAAAGCAACTGCCAAGCAAGGCCGAGATGGCCGCGCTGCTGACCGACATCAACCAGGCGGGCGCCGGTCGTGGCCTGCAGTTCGAACTGTTCAAACCGGCGCAGGTGGTGCTGCGCGATTATTACGCCGAGCTGCCGATCGATATCAAGGTCACCGGCACCTACCACGATATCGGAGCGTTCGCCGCCGACATGGCCAATCTGCCGCGCATCGTCACGCTCAACAATCTGGCGCTCAGTACCAACAAGGATGGCTTGCTGACGCTCGACGCCATCGCTAAAACCTTCCGCTACCTCGACCCCGAGGAAGTGCAGGCCCAGCGCAATGCGGCGGCAGCGAAGAAAAAAGCCGGTGGGCGATCATGAGCGCGATAGTCCGCCCTGTGTATGTGCTGCTGGCGCTGCTGCTGGCCGGTTGCGGCGACCGCGACGTGCAGGAAGTGCGCGCCTGGATGAAACAGGTTGATGCGCAGACCAGTGTAGGGGTAAAACCGCTGGCCGAACCCAAGACGTTTATTCCATTCGCTTACGCGCAAAAAGACGCTGTCGATCCGTTCAACCCGGCCAAGCTGGCTACCGAGCTGGCGCGCCAGGGCGGGGCGGGGGCCGGTGGCCTGAAGCCCGATACCGAGCGCCGCAAGGAACTGATGGAGAACTATCCGCTCGATACCATCAAGATGGTCGGCACGATGGAAGCACGCGGCGT
>JBEVNE010000423.1:0-17816 GCA_040508275.1 Duganella sp. | reverse complement strand
CGCCTCGCGCGCTGCATCGGCCGCCACCGCTGCGCCGTAGTCGCGCCATACCAGGTGCAGGCACAAATCCCGCCGCCGCACCGGCGGAAGTGAGCAGTTGGCCGTTGTCGATGAATAGCATGTTCGGATCGACTTCGATGTTGGCAATTTTGTGCATGGCCCGATTATAGCGAGCAGTGCGATTCTTGCCGCATGCCAGATGACGCTTGGCGCGAAACTGGCGCAGAATGACCTTCCATCCGGCGTAGCGGCACAGCGTTGTAGTGGACGATGCACGCTGCCCGGCGGCAGTCATCTACCGCCGGGCCATAGTTTTATCTGACCTTGATAGCAACCTTGCCCTTGGCCCGGCCCTTGCCGACATACGCCAGCGCTTCCGCCGTGGCTGCCAGCGGAAACACGCGGTCTATCGTCGGGCGAAGCACGCCGGCGTCGATCAGCGCGCCAAGCTTGGCCAGTTGCTGGCCTTCGGCGCGCATGAAGACAAACGCATAACTCACGCCGTGCTGGCGGGCTTTCTTTCTGATGCCGTAACTGAGCAGGCGCATTACCTGCTGGAGCGGCCAGGCCAGCTTCTGCTGCACGGCAAACTCCCGCGTGGGCGGACCCGAAATCGATATCAGCTGGCCGCCCGGTTTGAGCACCTGCAGCGATTTGTTGAGCTCCTCGCTACCCAGGCTGTTGAGCACCACATCGTAGTCGCGCAGCGCCGTGGAAAAATCCTGTTTGGTATAGTCGATCACCACGTCCGCGCCCAGCGATTTTACCCATTCGACATTGGCGCTGCTGGTGGTGGTGGCGACCGTCGCACCCAGGTGTTTCGCCAGTTGAATGGCAATCGCGCCCACGCCTCCGGAGCCGGCCTGTATGAATACCTTCTGCCCAGGCTTGAGCCCTGCGCTGTCAACCAGCACCTGCCAGGCGGTCAGCGCCACCAGCGGGAGGGACGCCGCCTGCTCCATCGACAGGCTGGCAGGCTTGATCGCCACCGAGCTCTCCCTGATGGCGATGTACTCGGCAAAGGTACCGATGCGCAGATCATCGGCGCGCGCATACACCTCGTCACCCACCTTGAAGCGCCGCACGCCTGCGCCGACCTTGACGACTTTGCCTGCCACGTCGTGGCCCAGCACCAGCGGCATCTTGTAGGGCAGCAGCAGCTTGAACTCACCGTTGCGAATCTTGACGTCGAGAAGATTAACGCCCGCTGCATGCACTTGCACCAGCACTTCGTCGTCGCGCAAGGACGGCTCTGGTATGTCGGTAATGCGGCCCGTCTGGTTTTTGCCGTAGCGGTCGATGATGAAGGCTTGCATGGTGATTTTCCCTGTCGATGTGCTGGATGGTGGATATGCAGTATGATGTCGATCATAATCTAAAGTGTCAAGCTCTTTGATTGTGGGTAACATCAATATATAGTGGCATCTGGTTCATATTGAGAGGCAGGTAATGAAGGTCAGCAAAGCACAGTCCCAGGAAAACCGTGCGCATATCGTCAACACGGCATCGGCGCTGTTTCGTGAACGCGGTTACGACGGTGTCAGTGTGGCAGATTTGATGGCCGCTGCAGGTTTCACGCACGGCGGCTTCTACAAGCATTTCGGTTCCAAGGCCGATCTGATGGCGGAAACGGCTGAATGTGGCATGGCGCAAACCCTGCGTGCGGCGGACGGTATGGCGATCACGGATTTCATTCAATCCTACGTCTCACGCGCGCACCGCGATGGCCGCGGCGGCGGCTGCACGATGGCGGCGCTGTGCGGCGACGCCGCGCGTCAGCCGGCGGAGATCAAGGCCGCCTTTGCCGCCGGCATCGACAATATGCTGGCCAGTGTGGAGCAGGGCGCCACGCGTCAGCAGGCCATCAACCTGTTTGCCCAGGCCATTGGCGCGGTGCTGCTGTCGCGCGCCTGTCCCGATGACTCGGCGCTGGCCGATGAAATTCTCGACGTTTGCCGCCAGCAGATGCTGGCGTCGCTGGCAGCGGGCTGACAGCACGGCCACTTCCTGTTTTGTATTTTCGACACACTTACCGGCAATTTCTTGACGTCCCGATAATGTTGGAATACGATGGTTCATCGCTTGTCAGCGAAAGGGCGGAGCCGTGGTGCAGGTAGCGCCTCTTACAGCAGCTTGCTACAGCTGCTTGATACAGCAGTTTGATACGGCAGTTTGATACGGCAGCCCCCCGCCGCTTCTCCCACAGCATTCCCGTTCTCCCATTCTTGTAGTCCCCTGCGGCGAATTTGCCGTTGCTGTCGTTCGTCCGCCGTGCTCCTTCACGGCCCGGTTTTCATTTTCCTTCCCCACCTATCATATCCACGCCGGGCGCCAGCCCAGGAGAGTGTATGGATGCTATAGAACTCGATAATCCCCGTGCGCTGTCGCCAACCGCATCGCCATCGCGCATGGACGCTGCCGCAGCCGCCGACGTAGCCATGCGCCTGGGCAGCGCGCAGTTCCGGCGTGACTACGGGCTGACCTACGCGTATCTGTCCGGCGCCATGTACCGTGGCATTGCCTCGCGCGAGATGGTGGTTGCCATGGGCCGCGCCGGCATGCTCGGCTTTCTCGGTACCGGCGGCATGGGACTGGCGCAGATCCGCAGAGATATTGAATACATCCAGCAGCAGTTGCAGCCGCAGCAGCCGTATGGCATGAACCTGATCGCCAGCATGGGCGACGATGCGCTCGAACGCAGCAGCGTGGCGCTGTACCTCGAGCTGGGCGTGCAGGCTGTCGAAGCGTCGGCTTTCATGCAGATCACACCGGCGCTCGTGCATTTTCGCCTGGCCGGCCTGGGGCAGGGCGCGGACGGCAAGACCGTGTGCCGCAACAAGCTGCTGGCCAAGCTGTCGCGCCCCGAAGTGGCGCAGGAGTTCATGCGTCCACCGCCCGAGCGCATCGTTGCGCGCCTGCTGGCGGAAGGCGCGGTGACCGAGCTGCAGGCACATCTTGGGCGTAGCGTCAGCATGGCCAGCGACATTTGCGTGGAAGCCGACTCCGGCGGCCATACCGACCAGGGCGTGGCCATGGTGCTGCTGTCGGCCATGCAGCGCCTGCGTACCGAGCAGGGGCTGGATGCGCAGCGCCTGCGGATAGGCCTGGCCGGCGGCATCGGCACGCCGGAAGCGGTGGCGGCGGCGTTTGTCATGGGCGCCGACTTTGTCATGACGGGATCGATCAACCAGTGCACCGTGGAAGCCGGTACCAACGACGCCGTCAAGGACCTGCTGCAGGACATCGACATCCAGGATACGGCCTACGCGCCCGCCGGCGACATGTTCGAGATCGGCGCGCGGGTGCAGGTGCTGCGCAAGGGCGTGTTTTTTCCGGCCCGCGCGAACCGTCTGTACATGCTCTACAACCAGTACGATGCGCTTGAACAGCTGCCGGACAGCGTGCGCGAACAGCTTGAGCAAAAATATTTTAAAAAGCCGTTTGATGCCATCTGGCGCGAAACCTGCGACTTTCTCGCCGCGCGCGGCAGGCAAGATGAGATCGACAAGGCCAGCAGCAACCCCAAGCACAAGATGGCGCTGGTGTTCCGCTGGTACTTTGGCCATTCGATGCGCGCGGCGATGAACGGCGATAGCGCCAACCGCGTCGATTATCAAATCCATACCGGCCCGGCACTGGGCGCCTTTAACCGTTACGTGCGCGGCACGCCACTGGAAAGCTGGCGTCAGCGCCACGTGGACCGCATCGGCCGCCAACTCATGACCGAGGCCGCCGCCCTGATGCTGGAACGCCTGACGGCGCTGGCCGCCAATCCGAGGGAATCAGCATGGTAAGCGTCGGTATTGAAGCGATCAATGTGTATGCCGGCACTGCCTGCGTGGATGTGCGCGAACTGGCCAGCCACCGCCAGCTGGACCTGGCGCGGTTTGACAACCTGCTGATGCGGGAAAAAACCGTGGCCCTGCCCAATGAAGACCCGGTCACCTTTGCCGTCAACGCCGCCAGGCCGCTGGTCGATGCGCTGACAGCGGCGGAAAAGGACCGCATCGAAATGGTGATCACCTGCACCGAGTCGTCGTTTGACTTTGGCAAATCGCTGAGCACCTATGTGCACCAGCTGCTGGACCTGAACCGCAACTGCCGCCTGTTCGAATTGAAGAACGCCTGCTATTCCGGCGTGGCCGGCCTGCAGATGGCGGTGAATTTCATCGTGGCGCAAACTTCGCCTGGCGCCAGGGTGCTGGTGGTAGCCACCGACATCAGCCGCTTCCTGGTGGAAGAGGATGGCGCGGCCCAGGACTGGTCGTTTGCCGAACCGAGCGGCGGCGCCGGCGCGGTGGCCATGCTGGTTGGCGAGCAGCCTGCGGTGTTTCGCATCGACGTCGGCGCCAACGGCTATTACGGCTACGAGGTGATGGACACCTGCCGTCCCTCGGCCGACAGCGAGGCCGGCGACGCCGACCTGTCGCTGCTGTCTTACCTCGACTGCTGCGAAAAAGCCTATCTCGAATATCAGAAGCGCGTGCCGCAGGCCGACTATGCGCGTTCGTTCGGCTACCTGGCATTTCACACGCCGTTTGGCGGCATGATCAAGGGCGCCCACCGCAGCATGATGCGCAAGCTGGCCCGGGCGCCGCTGGGGCCGCAGGATATCGAGGCCGATTTCAGCCAGCGCGTGGCGCCCGGCCTCGATTACTGCCAGCGCGTCGGCAACACCATGGGTGCGGCGGCCATGGTCTCGCTGCTGAGCACCATCGACAATGGCTGTTTCGATACGCCGCAGCGGGTAGGCTGTTTCTCTTACGGGTCGGGATGCTGCTCGGAGTTTTTCAGCGGGGTTGCCACCCGCGAGGGGCAGGCCCGCGTGCGCGCCATGGATATCCGCGCCCGATTAGACCAGCGCTACCGGCTGTCGATGGACGAATACGAAGACATCCTGGCGCGCGGCAGCGCCGTGCGTTTTGGCACGCGCAACGTCACGCTGGCGCACAACTACGTGGCGGCCGCGCCGGCTGCCAGCAACGCCACCTTGTACCTGCGCGCGATCCGCGATTATCACCGGGAGTACGCATGGGCGGCCTGACGCCGCAGCCACCCTCGCCCTACACCACGGTGCAGACGCGGCGCGAGGAAGATATCTGTTATCTCCAGCTATACCGGCCGCAGGCCAACAACACCATCAGCGACGCCCTGATCGACGACTGCAGCGCCGTGCTGCGCAACTGCGAGAGCTGGGCCAAGGTGGTGGTGCTGGAAGGGCTGCCAGAAGTGTTCTGTTTTGGCGCCGATCTGCAGGAGTTGGGCCAGACGCAGGGCCAGACGCACGGTGGCGGCGCCCACCCAGCCACTCCACAGCGCAGCGCCGCGCAAAATGCCGACGCCCTGTACGGCCTGTGGCTGCACCTCAAGCGTGGCCCCTTCATCAGCGTGGCCCATGTGCGCGGCAAGGTCAACGCCGGCGGCGTGGGCTTTGCCGCGGCATGTGACCTGGTGCTGTGCGACGAGCAGGCCGTCTTCAGTTTGTCGGAACTGCTGTTTGGCCTGATGCCGGCCTGCGTGCTGCCTTTTCTGATTGAACGCATCGGCAGCGCCCGCGCTCACGCCATGACGCTGCTGACGCAGCCGGTAACGGCGCGCCAGGCGCAGGCCTGGGGACTGGCCGATGCCTGTGCCGACAACAGCGCCAACCTGCTGCGCATGCATCTGCTGCGCCTGCGGCTGCTGTCGCGCGCAGCCATCGGCCGTTACAAGCGCTACCTGGCCAGCCTGGACATGACCATCGAGGCGGCGCGTTTGCAGGCGGTGGCGCGCAACGCCGAGGTGTTTTCCGATCCTGCCACGCTGGCCGGCATTACCCGCTATGCCGTGACCGGAAAATTTCCCTGGGAAGCTAACTGAAACTGGAGGAAGCATGAAAACCTATCTCTTTCCCGGCCAGGGCTCGCAGGCCAGGGGCATGGGCCGGCAGTTGTTCGACCAGTTCCCCGACCTGACGGCGCAGGCCGACCAGGTGCTCGGCTATTCGATCAGACAACTGTGCCTGGAAGACCCGCAGCAGCAACTGAACCAGACCCGCTACACCCAGCCGGCCATTTACGTGGTCAGCGCGCTGGCGTGGTATGCGCGCCTGGCCACGGAAGGCAAGCCCGATTTTGTCGCCGGTCATAGCCTCGGCGAATTCAACGCCCTGCTGGCAGCCGGCGTCTTCGGCTTTGAGACCGGCCTGCAACTGGTGCGCAAGCGCGCGGAACTGATGAGCGCCGCCACCGATGGCGCCATGGCGGCGGTACTCAACCTGAGCGTGCCGCAAATCTCGGCCATCCTGGCAGAGCGCGGCCTGGACCAGATCGATATCGCCAACCTCAATGCAGCGTCGCAGACGGTAATTTCCGGTTCGCGCCAGCAGATCGCCGAGGCCGAGCAGTTCTTCCAGGGCGCGCATGGCAAGGGGCGCTACGTACCGCTCAATACCAGCGGGGCGTTTCACTCGCGCTTCATGGCGCCGGCGCGCCAGCAGTTTGAAGCATTTCTGGCCAGCTTCGATTTTCAGCCGCCAGGCATCGAGGTGATCGCCAACGTCACGGCCCAGCCCTACCATGCTGGTGCGGTGGCGGCAAACCTGGCGTGCCAGATGACCGGAACGGTGCGCTGGCAGGAAACGGTGGCCTACCTGCTGGCCGCCGATCCCCATCATGAACTGATCGAAGTCGGGCATGGCGAGGTGCTGACCAACCTGGTGAAGAAAATCCGCAGCGAAGCGTCGCCAGCGGCAATTATCGAGGCGCAGACGCAGACGCAGACGCAGACGCCAACGCCGCAGCAGCTGGTCAGCGACTGGAACCTGCGCCACCCGGTGGGCACGCGCGTGCGTTCGAGCATGCTGGCCGACACCACGCTGGAAACCCGCACTGAAGCGGTGCTGCTGTTCCAGCGCCGTCCCGCCGTCTACCTGACCGGCTACCAGGGCTATTTCGCCCTTGACGAACTGGTTCCCGCCTGAACAAGGAGTTACCGTGTCTGTTCAAAACGATGTTGCCGACATTGCAGTGATCGGCATGGCCTGCCGCTTTCCCGGCGCCAGCGACTACGAGCAGTTCTGGCAAACGCAGCACCGGGGCGTGTTCAGCGTGGCCGAAGTGCCGGCCGCGCGCTGGGATATCAATCAATATTATTCTCCCCGGCGCGAGGACGATAACAAGACCGTCAGCAAGTGGGGCGGCTTCATGACCGATATCGA
The DNA here is from genome assembly GCA_040508275.1 of Duganella sp. Classification (GTDB taxonomy): domain Bacteria; phylum Pseudomonadota; class Gammaproteobacteria; order Burkholderiales; family Burkholderiaceae_D; genus Rugamonas. Next base: position 10,618 of record JBEVNE010000423.1, on the reverse strand, counting down.
CAGGTTCGACGCCGGCCTGTTCAAGATATCGCCGAGGGAAGCGGAATTGATGGACCCGCAGCAGCGCATCATGCTGGAACTGGCATGGAGCTGCGTGGAAGACGCCGGCTATGCGCCCGCCGCGCTGCGCGGCAGCGATACCGGCGTTTATCTCGGCGTGTGCAATTTCGACTACAAGCTGCAGGTGGAGCGGGCGCCGGCCCTGATCGAAGCGCATATGTCCACCGGCGTGCATACCACGCTGATTCCCAACCGCATATCGTACGAATTCGATTGGCGCGGCCCCAGTATTCCGTTTGATACGGCCTGTTCCAGTTCGCTGGTGGCGCTGGCCGAGGCGGTTCACGCGCTGCGCCGCGGCGATTGCAGCGCGGCCCTGGTCGGTGGCGTCAGCGTGCTGCTCAATCCTACCCATTTCATTTCGTTTTCCAAGGCGGGCATGCTGTCGCCGCAGGGCGTGTGCCGCTCGTTCGATGAAGCGGCCGATGGCTATGTGCGCGGCGAAGGGGCGGGGCTGATCATGCTGAAACCCCTGGCGGCAGCGCAGCGCGATGGCGACAAAGTGTATGGACTGGTGCGCGGCGTGGCCGTCAATCACGGCGGCAAGGTCGCTACCGTGACCTCGCCCAATCCGTTTGCCCAGGCCCGCTGCCTGGAACAGGCGCTGCGCAATGCGCGGCTGTCGCCGGCCGATGTGCAGTATATCGAAGCGCATGGCACGGGAACGCCCAAGGGCGATCCGATCGAGATGCATGCCTTGATACGCGCCTACGCCAGCCAGGCCAGGGCGCAGGGCATTGAGCTGCCGGCCCGTTCGTGCGCCATCGGCAGCGTCAAGACCAGTATCGGCCACCTGGAGGCTGCCGCCGGCATTGCCGGCATCATCAAGGTGCTGCTGGCGATGCGGCATGAGCACTTGCCGCCGCTGCTGCATTTCAAACGCGCCAATCCGCGCATTCGTCTCGACGGCTCGCCATTTTATTTTTTGAGCGAAGCGCAGCACTGGCAGGCGGGGGACGACGGCGTGCGCCGCGCCGGTATCAGCAGCTTTGGGTTTGGCGGCGTGAATGCCCACGTGGTGCTGGAACAGTATGTGGAAGCCGAATCGGCGCCGCGGGCTGCGGTGCAAGCGCATGACGATCAGTGCTTGCTGTTTCTGCTGTCGGCCAAAACTGCCGACAGCCTGGCGCGCTACGCCCGCGCCCTGGCCGGTTATATCAGCGCGCCGGATAGCCGCAGCTGGGACCGGCCATTCTCGCTGCCAGCGCTGGCGCATAGCCTTCAGCAGCGCGAGGTAATGGAAGAGCGCCTGGCTATCGAAGCGATCGACGCTGGCACGCTGGTCGCCAGGCTGCTGGCCTGTGCCGACGGACAGCTGGCGCCCGGTTGCTGGCGTGCCCACATCCGCGATGGCGAGGAGGTTGTCGCCACGTTCAAGGCGGATCCCTCGGCGCCTGACCGCCTGGCCGATAGCCTGCGCACGCGCGACCATGCGGCGATTGCGCAATACTGGATTGCCGGAGGCGCGATAGACGATTGGGCGCCGTACTTTGCGCAGGGCTTGCCAGCCAAACTGACGCTGCCCGAATATGCGTTTGCGCACAAGCGCTATTGGCACAGCAACGCTGCACAGACGGTACCCGCAGGCGCTGCATGGCTGCACCCGCTGTTGCACGCCAATACCTCGACGCTGACGGCAGTGCGCTTCAGCACCTGCCTGAGCGGCGCCGAGTTCTTCCTTGCCGATCACCGCGTCAATGGCAGCAAAGTGCTGCCCGGCGTGGCTTACCTGGAAATGGCGCGCGCCGCCGTGCAAGCGGCTGCGCCGGCGCTGTGCAGCGGCGGCTTGCAGTTATCGCAGGTGGTGTGGTCACGGCCGCTGGTGGCCGGCGACCAGCCCTTGCAGCTGGAGCTTGAGCTGTCCGATCTCGGTGCTCAGGAGGGCGTGCGCTGGGTGGTGCAGACCGGCGATGCGGATGCGTGCGTGCGCCATGGCGAGGGCCGGGCGGTGCCGCTGACCGAATACCTGGCGCCGGTCGATCTGGCAGCGCTGCGTACCCGCCTGGGTGAAAGCGCCGGGCGCAGCGTCGAGGCGCATTACCTCAGCTGCACCGCCATGGGTATCGAGTACGGCCCGGCGCACCGCGCCATCACCGCGCTGGAAAGCGCCGCTGGCGAGGTGTTGGCCAGGGTAGCCGTGAGTGCAGCCGTGCAGGGCACGGCCTCTCCGTATGTTCTGCACCCGGGCCTGTTCGACGCGGCCCTGCAAGCCTGTTTGGCGGCGGATGCGCCGCCGCGGGGTGGGGCGCTGGTACCGTTTGCGCTGGACCGCTTGCTGCTGCCATCGTCAACACTGGTCGCCGGTGCTGCACCGCTGGCGCTGTGGGCCTGGGTGCGGCGGTCTGCGATAGGGGATGCCCGGGTCTACGATATCGACCTGTGCGACGATGAAGGCCAGGTTTATGCCGGCATGCGTGGTCTGTCGCTGCGCGTGATGGGGGCGGCTTCGCAGCCTGCTGCGCCGCCACCCGTTCCAACTTTGCAGCCGCTGCTGTTGTTGACGCCCACATGGCGCGACGGTGTTCCATCGGCGCCAGCCAGTATTCCCGCTGCCGGTCAAGCCGCCTGGCGAGCCCACCACGTTGTGCTGGCGGGCTTTGACGATGCGGCACTGGGACCGCAGCTTGCACAGCTGCTGCATGCGCAGGGCGTCGCTACGCAGAGCACTGTCACGCCGCTGGAGGAAAATCCGGTGAGCGTATCGCACGCAGACATCGCTCATCGTTACCACCAGGCTGTGCTGGCCTTGTTCAAGGTGGTGCTTGGCGCCATACGCGCCGCATCCGCCACGCCAGGACCGCAGTTATTCCAGCTGCTGGTGCCCGACGATGGCGCCGGCCAGTTGCTTGCCGGCCTGGCCGGCTTGCTCAGGACCGCACGGCTCGAACAGCCTGCCCTGACCGTCCAACTGCTGCGCGTCGATGCACGCACGCCGGCTGCGCTGCTGCACCGCCACCTGCTGGCCGGCGCCGCGCAACCGGCCTCCATGCTATGGCGCTTTCACGATCAGCGCTGCCTGAACGGGGTGTTTGCCGAGCTGCCGGCAAGCCGCACAGCGGCCATCGCAACGCCCTGGAAGGAGGGCGGCGTCTACCTGATCACCGGTGGCGCCGGGGCGCTGGGGCAGTTGTTCGCACGCGAGATCGTGCGCCATCTGCACCGCGCCACGCTGGTGCTGACGGGCCGTACGGCCAGGCCGCCGGCCGACTTCGACGCCTTGCGCGCAGCCGGAGCCGGTGTCAGCATCGAATACCACCAGCTCGACCTGGCCGATGCGGCGGCTGTCGCTGCGCTGGTGGACCACGTGGTGCAGTGCCACGGCGGCTTGAACGGCGTGCTGCATTGCGCCGGCCAGGTAAGCGACAACTACCTGTTGCGCAAGGATGGCGCCGACTTTGCCGGCGTGCTGGCCCCCAAGGTCGATGGAGTAGTGCACCTGGATGCCGCCACGCGCGCGCTGCCGCTCGACCTGTTCGTGTTGTTCTCCTCGACTGCCGGTGCACTGGGAAATATGGGGCAGGCCGATTACGCGGCGGCCAACGGTTTCATGGATCAGTATGCCCACTGGCGCCGCCAATCAGACCAAGGGCAGCGGGGACGGACCATCTCGATCAACTGGCCCTTGTGGCAGCACGGCGGTATGCGTGTCGATGCCGCCACTGCGCAGATGCTGGAACAGCGCCTGGGCATGACGCCATTGCAGACCGATGCTGGCCTGCAGGCGTTTTACCTGGCGCTGGCAAGCGGCGAGAGCCAGGTGCTGGTGATGGCCGGTAATCTCGCGTCCATGCGCGCCAGCCTGCTGGAGCAGGCCTGCGTGCCGGCCGCTGATGCTGCGCCTACAGCGCCGCCAGTTGTCCATTATGAGCCGCGCACAGGCCCATTGCCATCGGCGCAGCGCATTATTGCCGAACTGGTGGCGATTGCCGCCGGCTTGCTCAAGCTCGACCCGCAGGACATCGACAGTCGCACCCAGCTCAGTGAATACGGCTTCGATTCGATTGCCTACACCGGCCTGGCCAACCGTATCAGCGACAAGTATGGCATCGAAGTCTCGCCGGCGCTGTTCTTCGATTTTCAGACCATTGCCAGCATCGCCGACTATCTGCTAAACAACCACGCCGCGCAGATGCCAGTGGAGATGTCTGCGCCGGTTGTCATCGCAGCACCGCCGCCAGCGACTCCCGACACTGTCCCGGCGCTCAGCGCACGGGCAGAAGTACCCGAGACTGAAGCGATTGCCATCATCGGCATGAGCGGCAGCTTTCCGATGGCGCCGGACCTCGCCACCTTCTGGCGCAATCTGGACGAGGGCCGCGACTGCATCAGCGAGATACCGAAGCAGCGCTGGGACTGGCAGGCGATCCATGCCGATCCTGCCAACTCCATGGACCTGGGCAACCGCTCCAGCGTCAAGTGGGGCGGTTTTATCGAAGGCATGGATGAATTCGACCCGCTGTTTTTCGGCATCTCGCCGCGCGAAGCGCTGCTGATGGACCCGCAGCAGCGGTTGCTGATGACCCATATCTGGCAAGCTATCGAGGATGCAGGCTATGCGCCATCGAGCTTGAGTGGCAGTGCCACGGCGATTTTTGTGGGCACTGCCAGCACCGGCTACGACAGCGTGCTGGCGCGCGCCGGCCTGGCCATCGAAGGCTTCAGCGCGACCGGCGTGGTGCCGTCGGTGGGGCCCAACCGCATGAGTTATCTGCTCAATCTGCACGGCCCCAGCGAGCCGGTGGAAACCGCGTGTTCGTCGTCGCTGGTGGCGATACACCGCGCCGTGCTGGCCATGCGAAGCGGCGACTGTGAACAGGCGATTGTGGGCGGCGTCAACACCATTGTGGCGCCGGCCCTGCACATCAGCTTCAGCAAGGCCGGCATGCTGGCGCACGATGGCCGCTGCAAGACTTTTTCCAGTACCGCCAACGGCTATGTACGCGGCGAGGGCGTGGGCATGCTGTTTCTCAAAAAGCTGTCGGCAGCCGAAGCCGATGGCGACCACATTTACGGCGTGATCCGGGGCAGCGCAGAAAATCACGGCGGCCGTGCCACGTCGCTGACGGCTCCCAACGCCAGCGCCCAGGCGCAGGTAATACGAAAAGCCTGGGAGCGTGCCGGCATCGCCATGGACAGCGCAAGCTGCCTGGAAACCCATGGCACCGGCACGCCGCTCGGCGATCCGGTCGAGATCAATGGCATCAAGGCGGCATTCCAGTCCGGCCATGCGCATCACGAATGTACCGTGCCGTGCGCGCTGGCCTCGGTAAAAACCAATATCGGCCACCTGGAGCTGGCCGCTGGCGTGGCCGGGGTAATCAAGGTACTGCTGCAGATGCGCCACCAGCGCATCGTGGCGAATCTGCATTGCACCGAACTCAATCCCCATATCGACCTGGCGGCAAGCCGTTTCCATATTCCGCGCCAGTCGCAGCCCTGGAGCACGCCCAATGGGGAGCACGGCCAGCCGCTGCCTCGCCGCGCTGGCGTCAGCTCGTTTGGTTTTGGCGGCGTCAACGCCCACGTGGTGCTGGAGGAATATCCGCAACGCCCGCTGGCCGGCAGTGCGTCCGTAGCAGCTGGCCCCGTGCTGGTGCCGCTGTCGGCCAAAACCCCGGCTGCCTTGCGCCGCTATGCCCAGGCCCTGCTCGACCATCTGGCCGCCCACCCGGCGATATCGCTGGCGGCGCTGGCCTATACCCTGCAAGTAGGGCGCGACGCCATGGACGAGCGGCTGGCGCTGGCCGTGCACACGGTCGCTGAGCTGGAGCAGGGCTTGCGCCATTTCCTCGCTGGCGACCCGGTGGCCGGCGGCTTTGTGCAGGGGCAGGTCGGCCGCAGCCGCGAAGCGCTGGGCGCCTATGCCGATGATGAAGACCTGCAGGCGACCATGGCCCTGTGGCTAAACAAGGGCAAGGTTCAGCACTTTCTGGGGTTATGGGTAAAGGGCGTGGCATTCGACTGGAACAGCCTGTACCGGCACCTGGCACCCGAGCAGCGACCGCGCCGTATCAGCGCGCCCACCTATCCGTTTGCCCGGGAACAGTTGTGGCCTGTGGCTGCAACGCTGGCCCCGGCACCGGCGCCGGCATTCGATCCCGTGCTCGAAGCGCTGATGGCGCTCGGACGTGGCGCCGCCAGCATCGATGACACGCTGGCCGCAGTCAGCGCGCCGTAGCAAACCAGAGCAACCGAGGAACAGCAGATGAACCAGATTGATCACTCCATCGACGATGTCATTGCCGCCTACCAGGCCAAAGTGCTGACACGCGAGCAGGTTGCCCAGTGGCTGGCGCAGCGCAAAGTGGCAGCGCCGGGCAAGCCCTGCACCATCGAATTATGCGACCCGGCCGTTGGCCTTGGCGCTCACACACTACCGCCGGACAAGCCAACCCTGGCGCTATCGCCGTTGCCAGCGCCTGCGCAGTCAACACCTGAGCGCGAGCAGTCGTGGGAAATCGACGTGATCGACCATGGCGGCGGCGTGTATGCACTCGAACTGCGTGGGCAGGCTCTAACCTGGAACGCAGCATTGACCGAGCAACTGCGCGAGGCCATGCAACTGGTGGCGGCACGCGCCGATGCGCACGCGCTACTGCTACGCGGCGGTGCACAGTTCCTGCCAGAGGACGGCGAACAGGCGTTTTTCGACAGCAGCGCAGCCTTGCTGCCGCTCGACTGCCCGCTGCCGGTGATCGCGGTGCTCGAGGGCGACGCCTGCGGGCCTGCCTGGCTGTTTGCGGCATTGTGCGACTTTGTGTTGTGCGCCGAGGAGAGCAGCTACCGCTACGTTACTAAGATTAGCGCTGCCGAGCAGGCGCTGCTGGATGCGCGCTACCGTCTTGGCGATGCTGGTGCCGTACTGTTGAGCGATATCGCCCATAGCGGTCGCCAGCTGGAGACTGCCGGACTGGGACTGACCGTGCTGCCGCGCAGTGATGTGAACACGGCGGCGCAGGCGCTGGCAGGGCAACTGGCGGCTGCTCCCGCGCCGGCGCTGGTGCTGCTCAAACAGCATATGGCGCAGGAACTCCGCGCGCTGGCGCAAGCCATGCTCGATGTGTGGCGCAGCGCAGGGCAGCGTGCACGGACCATAGCGCGCCTGCCCGCAGGGCTGCCAGGCGGCCATCCTGCGCCGGGCTGGCCGCTGTCGCTGTCACCTGCCGAAGCCAATCCTGGCGCACCACCGCGACAGGATGTGCGGCAAATCGATACCGGCAGCACCGTCGTCAGGCTCGACATCGATGCCGGCGGCGTGGCGCTGCTGACACTGTGCGACCAGCGCGGCAGCAATGCCTTCAGCGATGAACTGGTCGGCGGCGTGGCCAGGGCCTTTGACGCCGTCGCCGGGCTGCCCCAGGCGCGCGTGCTGGTGCTGAGCGCCGAGGGCAGTTATTTTTCCACCGGCGGCACCCGCGCCAGCCTGCTCGCCATCCAGGCTGGGCACGCGCGCTTCACTGACATCGATATCTACAGCAGGCCAGCAACGCTGGGCATACCCGTTATCGCGGCGATGCAGGGCCATGGCGTGGGCGCCGGTTGGGCGTTCGGCATGTTCTGCGATATCCTTGTGCATAGCACGCAGCACAGCTATTCCAGCCCCTATATGCGTTACGGCTTCACACCGGGGGCCGGCGCCACACTGGCGTTTGCGGAAAAATTCGGGCTGGATCTGGCGCGTGAAATCCTGTTTTGCGCAGGCCAGTACAGTGGCGCGGCGCTGCGCACGCGCGGCGTGCCCGGCGTGTTTGCGGCGGGCGGCGCGGTGACAGCTTGCGCACTGGCGCTGGCGGCGCAGCTTGCCGTGCATGATCGCGCTGCGCTCGAGGTGCTCAAGCGCCAGAACGGCGCGCGTATCGCCGAGCGGCGCCAAGCCGCGTTTGCGCAGGAGCAGGCCATGCACGCGCAGTGCTTTGTCGGTAACGCTGACGTGCTGTCCCGCATCGGCCAGCACTTCGACGAAGGGATGGCAGCCGTCACCGAAGCAGGCGAAGTTCTGCCAGCGGCGCCTCAGCGCGGTGAGCAAGCGCCTGCCGATACGCTGCTGCAGGAATTGCGCGCCATGCTCGCCGAAGAATTGTTCATGCAGGCGGCCGACATCGACGCACAGCAGAAATTCATCGACATCGGCCTCGACTCGATCACCGGCGTGAATTGGGTGCGCAAGATTAACACGCGCTACGCGCTGGCGCTGAACGCCACTGCCATTTACCGCCACCCGACCTTGCACGATTTTATGCAGTACGTGCGCGAACAGGCGCCGACAACTGCTGCGCCGGCGCCTGTCGCAGTGGATTCGATTCCCGCGCAAAAAATCTGCACGATTACTGCGCCAGTAACGGCGTCGAAGCCAGTGCCGGCCGCTGAGCAAAAAATTGAACTCCCGGCGCAGCAGCCTGCCGGCACCACCGCAGAAAAAATCGCCGTCATCGGCATGGCCGGCCAGTTCCCCAAGGCGCGCGACCTGGCGCAGTTCTGGCGCAACCTGGCCGAGGGGCGCGACTGCATCAGCGAAATTCCGCCTGAGCGCTGGAGCATCGAGCGCTACGTTGACAGCGATCCAAAACAGCCGGGTAAAAGCTATTCGAAGTGGCTAGGCTGCCTGGACGACGTGGCGCTGTTCGACCCGCTGTTTTTCGGTATCTCGCCGCGCGAAGCGGAATGGATGGACCCGCAGCAGCGCGTATTTCTGCAAAATGCCTGGCACTGCGTGGAGGATGCCGGTTACAGCCCCGCCGCGTTGTCCGGCAGCCGTTGCGGCGTGTTTGTCGGTTGCACGGCCGGCGATTACAGCCAGCAGATCGAACGCCTCGATCTCAATGCGCAGAACTTCATGGGCCGCGCCACCTCGATACTGGCAGCAAAAATCGCATATCTGCTCAACTTGCAGGGACCATGCCTGTCGATCGATACCGCCTGCTCATCATCGCTGGTGGCCATGGCTGCCGCCTGCGACAGCCTGGTATCCGGCGCCAGCGACATGGCGCTGGCCGGCGGCGTGTGCGTGCTGGCCGGTCCCGACATGCATATCATGACCAGCAAGGCTGGCATGCTGTCGGCCGATGGCCGTTGCCGCACCTTCGATGAACGCGCCAACGGCTTTGTGCCGGGCGAGGGCGTGGCGGTGCTCATGCTCAAGCGCCTGGAAGACGCCGAACGCGATGGCGACGCCATTCACGGCGTGATCAGCGGCTGGGGCGTGAACCAGGACGGCAAGACCAACGGCATGACGGCGCCCAATCCACAGGCGCAGGCGCGCCTGGCGCAACAGGTGTATCGCCAGTTCGCCATCGCGCCCGACACCATCGACCTCGTCGAAGCCCACGGCACCGGCACCCGCCTGGGCGATCCGATCGAGGTCGAAGGCTTGAAGGAGGCATTTGGCGCCTTCGGCACGCGCAGCGGCTATTGCGCCCTTGGCTCGGTCAAGAGCAATATCGGCCATACGCTGGCGGCGGCCGGGATTGCCGGCGCCGTCAAGCTGCTGCTGGCGCTGCGTCACCAGCTGATGCCGGCCACGCTGCACGTCGAGCAAGTCAACACCCATATCGCGCTGAACGGCTCGCCGTTCTTCATCAACAGCAGTGCGCGGCCATGGTTGCCGATGGCGGGAAAAACCCGCCGCGCCGCTGTGAGTTCGTTCGGCTTCAGCGGCACCAATGCGCACATGGTTATCGAGGAATACATTCCACTCTCTCTCGCACCTGCATTGGCAGCCGGCGGGCCGCACGCTATTGTGTTATCGGCGCGCCAGCCAGACCGCCTGCCATTCATGGCGCGGCGCCTGCTGGACTTTCTGGAACAGCCGGAACAGCAGGCCATTGCGCTGGCCGACGTGGCCTACACCTTGCAGGTGGGCCGCGAAGCGATGGCGGCGCGGCTGGCGCTGGAAGTGCATACGCTCGATGAGTTGCGCAGCGCGTTGCGGGAACTGGCGCGAGGAGGCGAGCACGCTGACCACCTGTCGCCACCGGTGGCGGCCTGGGTGGCAGGCGCACCGCTGGACTGGATGTCCCTCTACTGGCAAGGGACTGCACAGCCACGCCGGCTGTCCTTGCCCGGCTATCCCTTTGAGCTGCAGCGCTACTGGCTGCCTGCAACCGCCGCTGCACCTGTAACGGGAGAAGCGCCGGCCATGCTGCATCCGCTGCTGCATCAGCAAACCTCGACGCTGTTCAGCGGACAGCGCTACAGCTCGCGCTTCAGCGGCGCCGAGTTTTTCTTTGCCCAGCACCAGATCATGGGCCGCCCGGTACTGCCCGGTGTAGGCCACCTGGAAATGGTGCGCGCAGCGGTGCACGCCGCCTGCGCCGGCCAGCTCGATACGCGCCGCATGCAGATCAAGAACGTGGTGTGGATGCGGCCAGTCGCCTGCGAAGCGAAGACCATAACGTTGATCCATATTGCGCTGACGCGCCACGAAGATGGCGAGATCGGTTTTACCATTTTCAGCGACGCCGCCGACACTGCCAGGCCACCGATTGTCCACAGCCAGGGCGTGGTGCTGGCCGGCGCCCTGGACGATACACCTACCATCGATCTGGCCGCCGTGCGGGCA
>JBEVNE010000253.1:0-18252 GCA_040508275.1 Duganella sp. | reverse complement strand
GCACCCAGCCGTTCACGGTGGCCTGGGTGTGGTCGATCAGGGTTTGCAGCGCCACGCGCTCGGGCGCCCACCAGTAGCCGTTGTAGATCAGCGAAGCGTAGCGCGGCATCAGGTCGTCCTTCAGGTGCGCCACTTCGCGGTCCAGCGTGATCGATTCGATGGCGCGGTGGCCCTTGAGCATGATGGTGCCGCCCGGGGTTTCGTAGCAGCCGCGCGACTTCATGCCGACGTAGCGGTTTTCCACCAGGTCGAGGCGGCCGATGCCGTGTTTGCCGCCCAGGCGGTTCAGTTCCGTCAGCACGGTGGCGGGCGACATGCGCACGCCGTTGATGGCGACGATGTCGCCTTTTTCGTATTCGAGGTCGATGTATTCAGCCTGGTCGGGCGCGGCTTCGGGGCTGACGCTCCAGCGCCACATCGATTCCTCGGCTTCGGCGCTCGGGTTTTCCAGGTGGCGGCCTTCAAACGAAATGTGCAGCAGGTTGGCGTCCATCGAATATGGCGCACCGCCGTTCTTGTGCTTCATGTCGATGGCGATGCCGGCGTCTTCCGCGTATTTCAGCAGTTTTTCGCGCGACAGCAGATCCCACTCGCGCCATGGGGCGATCACTTTCACGCCCGGCTTGAGCGCGTAGGCGCCCAGTTCAAAGCGTACCTGGTCGTTGCCCTTGCCGGTGGCGCCGTGCGAGATGGCGTCGGCGCCGGTTTCGTTGGCGATTTCGATCAGGCGCTTGGCGATCAAAGGACGGGCGATCGAGGTGCCGAGCAGGTATTCGCCTTCGTACACGGTATTGGCGCGGAACATCGGGAAGACGAAGTCGCGCACGAATTCTTCACGGACGTCGTCGATGTAGATGTTCTCTGGCTTGATGCCGAACTTGAGTGCCTTGGCGCGTGCCGGTTCCAGTTCTTCACCCTGGCCCAGGTCGGCCGTAAAGGTGACGATTTCGCACTGGTAGTTATCTTGCAGCCATTTCAGGATGACGGAGGTATCGAGGCCGCCCGAGTAGGCGAGGACTACTTTTTTAATATCGCTCATGCTAATTCCAATGTGTGAATGTTATTGATTGTCGAGGTTCCATTAAGCTGCAGTGTGGTCGAGACGGCCCAGCAGCAGGTATTCGATCAGCGCCTTCTGGATGTGCAGGCGGTTTTCGGCTTCGTCCCAGACCACCGATTGCGGTCCGTCGATGACTTCTGCGGCCACTTCCTCGCCCCGGTGGGCCGGCAGGCAGTGCATGAACAGCGCGTCCGGCGCGGCGCGCGCCATCTTGGCGCCATCGACGATCCAGCCGTCGAACGCCTTCAGGCGGGCGGCGTTTTCTTCCTCGTAGCCCATGCTGGTCCACACATCGGTGTTGACCAGGTGTGCGCCCTCGCAGGCGTCGGACGGATTGTCAAAGAAGGTGTAGCGGTCGGTGGATACCAGCGACATATCCATGTCGTAGCCCTTGGGCGTGGAGACGTTGACATGGAAGCCGAATACCTCGGCCGCCTGCAGCCACGAGTACAGCATATTGTTGGCGTCGCCGATCCAGGCCACGGTTTTGCCGGTGATCGCGCCGCGATGCTCGTAATAGGTGAAGATGTCGGCAAACACCTGGCACGGGTGGTGCTCGTTGGTCAGGCCATTAATCACCGGCACGCGCGAGTTGGCGGCGAAGCGCTCGATGATGTCCTGGCCAAAGGTGCGCACCATGATGATGTCGCACATGCGGCTCATGACCTGGCCGGCGTCTTCCACCGGTTCACCTCGGCCGAGCTGGCTGTCGCGCGTGTTCAGATAAATCGCCGCGCCGCCGAGCTGGTGCATGCCGGCTTCGAACGACAGGCGGGTACGGGTCGAGTTTTTCTCGAACACCATGACCAGCGTGCGGTCGATCAGCGGGTGGTAGATCTCGTAGTTCTTGAACTTGCGCTTGATGATATGCGCGCGTTCGATGACGTACTCATATTCTTCCAGCGTAAAGTCGGAAAACTGCAGGTAATGCTTGATCGTTTTTTGGATAGGCATAATGACAACTGACAGGTGAGCTGGCCGAATCTCGATAGTTGGCCTGCTTAACCGGATAATTATAAAGGCAATTTGGTGCAACGGGCCAATAACCGCAGATTGTGCTGTTTTGGCGATCAGTTCGCCGTTAGGGAGCTTCGAGAAACCGTAGCGAGCGGTTCGTTATCGTCGTGAGTAGCGCAAGCGTACGGAGGTACGCTGAGCAACGGAACGGCGATAGCGGACCGCGCAGTAGGTTTATCGAGGCTCCCGTTAGTACAGCGTCTGCGACGACTCGTGCAGCAACTGGCCGTACAAGGTATGGCGCATCGGCGCAATCTTGCCCTCTGCCACAGCGGCCAGCACCGCACACTGCGGCTCGATCAAATGGCGGCAATTGTAGAACTTGCAATGCCCCAGGTACGGCGCAAACTCGACAAACGCCCGCTCCAGCATGCCTTCGCTCAGGTGGTACAGGCCAAATTCCTGGAAACCGGGCGAATCGATGATCGACGATCCGGCACCTAGTGCCGGCAACTGGTACAGCCGGGTAAAGGTGGTGGTGTGTTTGCCGGTATCGAGCGCCGCTGAAATTTCGCGCACGGCAATGTCGGCCTCGGGCACCAGCAGGTTGATCAGCGACGATTTGCCCATGCCGGACTGGCCGATCAGGATCGACGACTGGCCCGCCAGCAGCGGTTGCAGGATCGCCACTGCTTCCTCCGGTCGCGCCGTGGCCGATACCTCGTGCACCGGGTAGCCGAGCGCGCCATATGCTGCCACCCGCTCGCGCGTGCGTGGCAGGGCCGCTGCCACGTCGGTCTTGTTGAGGATCAGGTGGGCCTTGATGCCGGCCGCTTCGGCGGCGACCAGTGAGCGCGACACCAAATCGTCGGCAAATCCCGGTTCGGTGGCGACGACGATGAACAGCTGCGTGAGGTTGGCCGCCAGCAGCTTGGATTTATACTGGTCCGAGCGGTACAGCAGGGTTTTGCGTTCGGCGATGCGGTCGATCACGCCCTGGTCGTTGGAGGTGGTGGTGATGTGGACGATGTCGCCCACGGCGACGTTGGTCTTTTTGCCGCGGGTCACGCATTGCAGCTTGACGCCGTCCACTTCGGCCAGGTAATGGCGGCCGTGGGCGGCGATGATGGTGGCTTCCAGCTTCTGGCTGGCGGCGGTCGGGGTTTTGCTCATGAGGCGTGTGCCATGTTCAGGTGGCGTATCCGCACGCTGGCGGGCGGATGCGAGTCGTAAAAGGCCGAGTGCAGGGGATCGGGCGTGAGGGTGGAAGCATTGTCTTCGTACATGGTGACCAGCGCCGACACCAGGTCGTTGGCATCGGTGTGTTGCGCGGCAAAGGCGTCCGCTTCAAACTCGTGCTTGCGCGAGCTCAGCGACATCAGCGGCCCGAACAGGAAGGTGAACACCGGCAGCACCAGCAGGAACAACAGCAGCGCCATGGCGTTGTTGCTCTGGCCGGCCAGCAGCAGCGGATCGACGCCCAGGCCCGTGTAAAACCACAGCTGGTTTTTCAGGTAGCCGAGCAGCGCCAGAAAGCCCAGCGATACGACAAACATCACGACGATGCGCTGGATGATGTGTTTGAGCTTGAAGTGGCCCAGTTCATGCGCCAGCACCGCTTCGATTTCGTGCGGTTGCAGGCGCGCCAGCAGGGTATCGAAAAACACGATGCGCTTGTTGGCGCCAAAGCCGGAAAAATAGGCGTTGCCATGGGCGCTGCGTTTGGAGCCGTCCATCACGAACAAACCTTTGGAAGCAAAGCCCACGCGCGTCATCAAGCCTTCGATGCGGTCCTTGAGCGACTGGTCCGCCAGCGGCGTAAATTTGTTAAACAGTGGTGCAATCACGTTTGGATACAGCACCATCATCAGCAGCTGGAAGCCGCTCCACACCAGCCAGGTGTAGAACCACCACAGGTCGCCGGCCTGCTCCATCAGCGTCAGCACCACCCAGACCAGCGGCAGACCGAGCGCCACGCCGAGCGCCGTGTGTTTCACCATGTCGGTGAAAAACAGCTGGCGGCTCATCTTGTTAAAACCAAAACGCTCTTCGAGATAAAACTGCCGGTAGTAGTCGAAAGGCAGTTCTGCCAGGCCGGCGATCAGCAGGTAGGCGGTGATCAGCGCCAACTGGTACGACATGCCGGCGCCGGTCAGCTGGAAGATCTGCACGGACAGCCACTGCAGGCCACCAAGCAGGGTAAAACCGATCAGCACCAGCGTGTTAGCGGCCAGTGACAGCAGGCCGAACCGGGTGCGCGCCACCGTGTAGTCGGCTGCCTTCTGATGCGCCGCCAGCGGAATTTTTGCGGCGAATTCCGGCGGAACGGCAGCGCGGTGCGCCTGCACATGACGGACCTGGCGCGCGGCCAGCCAGAAGCGTACCGTCAGCGTCAAAACGATGAAAGAAACAAACAAAATCGAAAACGCGAGGGTATACATTCTATGCCTGTGAGAAAATGGCGGATTCGGATCAACATCGGCTCCCCGGAGCCAGAGCCAAGAGAGAATTATGTCACAAGCTAATGATTTGCCAGAAGCTTCCGCTGTAGCCCCGATCACCCCGCGCCAGAATGAAATGAACCTGGTCTGGGTGGACATGGAAATGACCGGCCTCGAGCCGGACACCGACCGCATCATCGAAGTAGCCGTCATCGTCACCGACATGCACCTGAACGTGCTGGCCGAAGGCCCGGTCCTGGTGATCCACCAGAGCGATGCCGTACTCGATGGCATGGACGCCTGGAACAAGGGCACCCATGGCCGCTCCGGCCTGATCGACCGCGTCAAGGCGTCCACCGTGACCGAAGCGCAGGCCGAAGAACAGATCATCGCCTTCATGAAGCAATGGGTACCGAAGGGCAAAGCGCCGATGTGTGGCAACACCATCGGCCAGGACCGCCGCTTCATGGTGCGCTACATGCCCAAGCTCGAGGCGTTTTTCCATTATCGCAATATTGACGTTTCCACCCTCAAGGAACTGGGCAAGCGCTGGAATCCGGCCATGGTGGCCGGCTTCAAAAAACACCAGATGCACACGGCGCTGGCAGACATTATCGAGTCGATCGAAGAGCTCAAGTACTACCGCGAGCACTTCATCAAACTGTAAGCTTAGCCTATGCGCGTTTCACCATGGATGGCGCCGGCGCTGCTGGCGCTGGTGGTCAATAGCGCCACCGCTGCCGGCGCTCCGGGACATTTTGTTTTCCGCGATTGGGAAGTGGCTTGCGATAACACGCGGCGCTGCCAGGCCGTTGGTTACCAGGCCGACAGCGGCAACAAGGCGCCAGCGGCGCTGCGGCTCACGCGCGAAGCCGGCGTGTCGCAGGTCAGTGGCAGACTGATGGTGGAGACTGAAGACGATGCGTCACCGGGCAAGCTCACGCTGCTGCTCGATGTCGATGGTTTCAAGCCGCTGTCCGTCAGCGCCGAAGGCGATCTGCCTTCTGATCAGTTGGCCCGGCTGTTGCCGCATATGCTTAATGCCAACATCATGGTGCTGCGCAATCAACACACGAGCTGGGACATCTCGCTTGACGGCATCAAGGCGGCGTTGCTGAAGATGGATGATGTGCAGGGCAGGGTAGGCACCAACACGGCCCTGGCCAGGCGCGGCGACAAGCCGGCCAGCGCCGTACCGCCGCCGCTGGCGCCGCCGGTGGTGCAGCTGCTGCCGCCGGTTGCCACCCGCAAGGAAGATGCGCAACTGCTGCCGCGCATCGTCAAAACGCTGAAGAACAGCGGTTGCGAGGAAGCCCCGGACCTGCATGGCGAGCAATACAACGACATTTACCGCCTGTCCGCCAGCGAGGTGCTGCTGGTCATCGAATGCAACCGCGGCGCCTACCAGTCCAGCTTTGAACTGGTGGTGGCCAGGGATCGCCCACCGTATGCGGCCAAGCCGGTGGCGCTGCCGGACCCGTCGGGGAAACACCAGGGGCAATTGCTCAATCCCTCGTGGGAGGACGGCATGTTGCACAGCTCCGCCAAGGGCCGTGGCCTGGGCGACTGCTTTGCCTTTGCCAGCTGGGGCTGGACGGCGCGCGGTTTCCAGCTGACCGAAGCGTCGTCGTCGCAGCTGTGCCGTGGCATGCCAGGCGGTGTTGCGGTGCGCGAGTACACGGCCACCGTGCGCAAATAACGGCAGGCGCTCGGTGCATCAGCGCACGGTGGAAAGGGCGGTACTGCTCTACAGTAGGAGGCATCCTTACTCCCGACTCTCACCATGCGCCGTCCTTCGCCCTTGCTGATCGTCCTTGCTGTACCACTGCTGCTGGCGGGGCTGGTGGCATGTTCGCCACTGGGAACACTGAACGCCCTCACGCCCGATGGCGATACCGAGCATATCGATGGCCTGGCCTATGGCGCCAACGTGCGCCACAAGGTGGACGTGTATCGTCCCGCGCAGGCCCAAGGCAAGGCGCCGGTGGTGGTGTTCTTTTATGGCGGTAACTGGGTGGCCGGCGAGCGCGGCGATTATGCGTTTATTGGTCGTTCGCTGGCGGCGCGCGGCATCGTTACCGTGGTGGCCGATTACCGCCTGTATCCCGAAGTCAGCTATCCCGATTTTCTGCGCGATGCGGCGCAGGCAGTGGCCTGGACTAAACGCAATGCCCCAGTCTACGGTGGCGATCCGCAGCGTTTATACGTAATGGGGCATAGCGCCGGCGCCTACAACGCCGCCATGATTGCGCTCGATCCGCGCTGGCTGGCCGCGCAAGGCTTGCAGCCTTCGGCGCTGCGCGGCTGGATCGGCCTGGCCGGGCCCTACGATTTCCTGCCGATTGAAAACCCGACCACCAAACCGGTGTTCCACTTCCCCGATACGCCGGCCGATTCGCAGCCGCTGCGCCATGTGACCGCAGCGTCGCCACCGGCGCTGCTGATTGCCGCGCGCAGCGACAAGCTGGTGGACCCGCAACGCAATACCGCGCGTTTGGCCAAAGCACTGCGCGAACGCCAGGTGCCGGTGAAGGAACTGACTTACGACAAGGTCAGCCACACCACGCTGATCGGTTCGGTGGCCGCGCCGCTGCGCTGGCTGGCGCCAACGCTCGACGATGTGGCCGATTATGTGCTGGCTGGCGAGAGCCAGCAGCCTGCGCGCTGACCTTGCTGCGATTGCTGGCATTGTCAGGCTGGCAGCAAGGTATTACTCGGCGCCGTCGTTGCCGTGGCACTTCTTGAACTTCTTGCCGCTGCCGCATGGGCAGTCGTCGTTGCGGCCAACTTTCGGTTCGTCGCGCTTGACGGTGGACACCGGCGCTTTGCGGCGTGGTACCCAGAACTTGTGGATGGCCGGCAGGTTCGCTTCCAGGTCGATGGCCAGTTTATGGGCCTTGACCGGATCTTCCACCAGCGGCAGTTCTTCTTCCTCGATTTCGTCGGCGCCCAGCAGATAGATCGGCTGCATCAGCTCCGGCGCTTCGTCGAAGATGGCGTCCCACGAACCGGGACGCAGTTCCATGCCTTCCCAGAAGCCCCAGCACCAGGCTTCGGCGTCGATCAGGGTCTGGCCTTCGTGCTCATGCTCGACAAACAGCGCTTCGAACTCTTTCGGCGCCACTTCAAACGTCACCAGCACCTCGTTCATGAAGCGCATGATCAGGTTGAGGATGCGCTCCTCTTCCTTGGCGTGCTTGAATTGCGGGATGTCGGTGTCTTCCTTGCCCCAGACTTTTTTCAGCCATTCGGCCGGCATCACGGTTTCCGGGCCAATCGCAATGGCGGTCAGGTAGCCGTGCAACATGTCCATCGTCATCGCATCTTCGGGGCTGCGGTCGGATAACAGGAAGCTGTCGAGTTCGTCGAATTCTTTGTCGCTCAGTGGCTGGTCGAGTTGCATAATTGTTCTTTCTTCGGTTGAAGGCGACAGTATACACGCCGCGCCACGTACAATGCGGGCATGAACCAAGATCACCACTACCATCCGGACGAGGATGAAGATGACGAGGCTGCCGATGCGCGCGCCGCCGCGCTGGCTGCCGCTATGGCAGAGCCGTCGGGCGGCGAACCGCACGCCGGCGTCCACAACACGGCGCCAGCCCATCCTTATTCTGCGCTGACGCCTGCCTGCGTGCTCGATGCACTCGACAGCATAGGCCTGCGCGGCGACGGCCGCCTGCTGGCGCTGAACAGTTACGAAAACCGCGTCTACCAGGTGGGCATCGAGGACGGGCCGGCGCTGGTGGCCAAGTTTTATCGTCCCGGCC
The DNA here is from genome assembly GCA_040508275.1 of Duganella sp. Lineage (GTDB taxonomy): Bacteria > Pseudomonadota > Gammaproteobacteria > Burkholderiales > Burkholderiaceae_D > Rugamonas. Next base: position 10,024 of record JBEVNE010000253.1, on the reverse strand, counting down.
GCTGGAGCGATGCCGCCATCCTCGAAGAACACGCGTTTACCGAGGAACTGGCGCAGCGCGAAATTCCGGTGGTGCCGGCGCTGGCGCTGAACGGCGCCACCCTCCATCATTTTGGCGATTTTCGCTTTGCCGTGTTCGCGCGCCATGGCGGCCGCGCACCCGAGCTGGACCATCCCCAGGTACTGGAATGGACCGGCCGCTTCATTGCCCGCATACATGCCGTGGGCGCCGTCCAGCCTTACGCCCACCGTCCCGCGCTCGACGTGACAACTTTCGGCACCGAGCCCTGCGAATTCTTGCAGGCCAACGGTTTCATTCCCGCCGACCTGCGCCAGGCTTACGCCAGCATCACCGCGCAGGCCCTCGACGGTGTGCGTCGCAGTTATGAGCGGGCAGGGGAGTTGCCGCAACTGCGGCTGCATGGCGACTGCCACGGCGGCAACGTGCTCTGGACCGATGCCGGCCCGCACTTCGTCGACTTCGACGACAGTCGTATGGGGCCGGCGATCCAGGATCTGTGGATGATGTTATCGGGCGAACGCGCCGAGCAGATACGCCAGATGGGCGACATCCTGGCCGGTTACGAAGATTTCTGTGACTTCAACCCGCGCCAGATGCACCTGGTGGAAGCACTGCGCACACTGCGCCTGATCCATTACTCGGCCTGGCTGGCACGGCGCTGGGACGACCCGGCGTTTCCCGTGGCCTTCCCGTGGTTTAACACCCAGCAGTATTGGCAGGACCGCATTCTGGAACTGCGCGAGCAGGTGGCGCTGATGGATGAGCCGCCGCTGCCAGTGTAAAAATTCCAGGATATCCGCAGAAATAGCCTCCTTTTCCCGCTCTGCTCGCGGTTCGGGCGAGCGCCCGCCTGGTCGATAATGACAGTTCAGAAATCCCGGTGCCGACCGGGATACATCGTCCAGCGAGAACTCTCATGCAAGCACCATTGGCCCAACGCGACAGCAGCACTGACGGCAACGACAGCGCCACCTTCACCGCCCTGGCGGCCACTTTGCCGCAGGTGAGTGTGCAGGACGATGGCGACGACCTCGCGCATACCCAGGCGGCCAGTCTGAACGCACCGCGCGCCGCCATGGAAATGAAGGCGATTCAGGAAGCGATTGCCCGCGTGGAAGCGGAAGCCAAAGCTGCTTGCGCCGCCGAAAACCGCGCCCATGCCGAATCGCGCGCCCGCGCGCTGGCCGAGGACCGCGCAGCCATGGATGCCGCCGCCGCCGCTGCCGCCCAGCAAAACGCCCTGGCGTCGGAAGAAGCGATTGCCGCCAACCGCGACCGCCTGGAATCGCTACGCGCCGCTGCCCAGGCCAGCGTGGCCCGGCTTGACGCCGTCAAGCAGGAAACCGCCGAGCTGCGCGCCCGCGTGGAAACCGACAACCAGATCCGCCAGGCCGCCGAACAGCGTACCAAGGCGGAAAACGAAAACCGCAAGCGCGCCTCCGAGCAGATCGCCGTGGAATCGGAACTGGCGGCGCAAGCCGCCCGCGCCGCCGAGGAATTGCAAGCCCAGACCGAGCAGGCGCGCCTGCAGGCGGTCGAGCGCGTGGCCGCCGTGCAGGCCGCCAGGGATGAAGTGGTGGGCATCGCCAGCGCCGACGCCCGCGTGGCCACGCTGGCCCGTGAGCGCGAACGCCAGGCCCATGCCGCCCGCCAGACCGCGCAAATGCTGGCCCAGGCCGAAGCCGAAGCGCTGGAACTGACCGTGCAGCGCGAACGCGCCGACAAGATCGCGCTGGAATCGGCCTTTAACCGTGCCGCTGCCGAAGTGCGTGCACTGGAAGAAGCGCGCGCGCTGGCCCACCTCGAGCAGGAGCGCGAGCAGATCGCCCTGGCCAAGGCCGAATCGGAACGCAGCGCCGCGCAGTCGCTGCACCTGCGCCTGCAAACCGAAAAAGAAATCCGCGACGCCGCCATCCACCGTGAGCGCCTGGAAAGCATGGCCGTCACCAGCGCCCAGGCCCGCCGCGAAGCCGATGCCCGCATCCTGGCGGCGACTGAAGCGCGGATTGAAGCCGACAACCAGCTGCGCGCCGTGGCGCTGGCCCGCGTGCAGGCAGAACAGGAAGCCGAGTTGCACACCCACGCCCGCGTGGAGGCGGAAACCCAGGCGCTGGAGCAGGCCAAGTTGCGTCAGCAGGCCGATGCCGCCGCCGCCGAGGCTGCCGCTGCCGAAGCCTTTGAGCAGCAACGTGCCGCCGCCCTCAGCGCCGAGCGCAGCGCACTGACCAACAACACCGTGGCACTGGCCGCCAGCCAGAACGACGCCGAACAGCAGGAAGTGGCGGCGCTGGCGCAGCATGTCGCCGCGCAGCAGGAGGCCAGCGCGCTGGCGGCCCGGCGCGCCGAACAGGCCGCCGCGCTGCTGCAAGCCGAGCAGCAGCGCGCCGCCGACGAACAGCAGGCGCTGGCCGCCCTGAAAGACAAGCTGGCTGCCGAACAGCGCGCCAGTGAAGCCGCGCAGCAGCGCGTCAATGCCGAGCGCGAGCAGGCCGAAGCCCTGCGTCAGCAGCAGGAGGCCGAAGAGCGCCTGGCCGCCGCCGCCGCTATCGAGGCGGAAGCGGCGCGCAAGATGGCGGCGCAAGTGTCGCTGGAAGCAGATCAGAAGGCAATTGCCGCCCAGGCGCTGGAAGCACAGGCGCGCCTGGCGGTGGAACTGGGTGTGGTGCACGCCGAGCGCGCCAGGGTAGAGCAGGATAACGCCGCTGCCGCCCAGGCGCTGTTGCAAGCCGAACGTGATTTTGTCGCCGCCGAGCGTGAATCGCTGGCGCTGATCGAGCAGAAAATGACCCAACAGCGCATCGCCAGCGCCGCTGAAGTGCGGGCTTCGCAATCGATCGCCAGCCGCCTGGAGGCGGAAAAAGCGCTGGCCGAAGCGGCCTGCGAACGCGCCGACCTGGAACAGGCTGCCGCAGCGGCCCAGGTTGAAAAAGCCGCCGCCCAGCAAGTGCTGCTGGAAACGGCCAAGGCCCACGCCGCCATGCAGCGCAAGGTGGCCGACACCACGGCCGCCATGACGGCAGCCAAACAACAATTACTGGAACTGGAAACGCGCCGTCATGGTGCGGCACAAAAAGCGCTGGCCTCCGTGCAGGCCAAGGTGGACGCCTTTGACGTCGGCGTGGTGGACATGCTCGATATCGCCCGCGCCCGCAAGGAGGCGCGGCAGGCGCAACCAGCCCAGGCGGTCTGGCGCGCCCGCTAACTGCTTATTGCTGGATAACTACCTTGGTGATGAAGTACTCGCTCTCGCCAAAACACTGGGTCGGCACGCCGCGGTGCTGTGCGTAAGTCAGCACCACGCGTTTGCCGATGGCTGCCGACAACTGCTTGGCGACCTCTTCATCGCGTGCGCTGAAGAAGAATTTTTCTGGAATCGCGCCCGGCATCGACGTCAGCAGAATTTCACCTTCCCAGGTTTTGCACAGCCAGCCCACCCGCGAGAATTTTTGCAGGTAGCCGGCCCGTTCGCCGTCCGAGTAGGTCACGTTGAGCATGGTCCAGGTGTAGGCGGCAAAAGCCAGCAGGGCGACGATGACCAGGCCGATAAAGTACAGCAGGATGCGTTTCGATTTCATGGATGAGCAGGGTGGTGGGCAGGATCGGGCATCTTATCATGCAGTGTGCAGCCCAGCATGCCGTCTTTTATAGCGGATGGAAGACCACAGTGAGATCGCGATAAACACCACCCCGGACAAGCCGGTCAGCCACTCGGGAATATGATATTTCACGCTGGTGAGCATGATCAGCGCCAGGATGCCGATGGCGTAGTGGGCGCCGTGTTCCAGGTAGACATATTCATCGAGCGTGCCTTTGTTGACGAGGAATACGGTCAGCGAACGCACGAACATGGCGCCAATCGCCAGCCCCAGCATGATGATCACCACGTCCTTGGTAATGGCAAAGGCGCCGATTACGCCGTCGAAGCTGAAGGACGCATCGAGTACTTCGAGGTACAGAAAACCGCCGATGCTGCCGCGCGCCACCACGGCGACAGCGCTGCCCACGCCGGCTTCGGTGGTGTCGCCGTCGTCGGCAGGCTGCTCCTGCTCCTGCTCGAGCAGGTCGCTGAGCCAGCTCACCGCCAGGTAGACCAGCACGCCGACCACGCCGGCCGTCAGCACACGCAGTTTTTCCGCCTCCGGCACCAGCGCCACGCAGCCGAACACCGCTGCCAGCGCCAGCAGCACCGCCAGGCCGCCGGTACCGATGGCGCCCAGCTTTTCCTCGATCCAGCCCAGCCAGTGGTGTTCCTTGTCGTCGTCGAACAGGAAGTTGAGGAATACCAGCAGCAAGAAGGCGCCGCCAAACGCCGCTACCTGTGCATGGGCTTCAGTCAGGTGGCGCGAGTATTCGTCGGGCGTGGTGGTCGCCATGTGCCACACTTCCAGCAGGTTCAGGCCGGTGGCCAGCGCGACGATCAGCAGCGGAAACAGCAGCCGCATGCCGAACACGGCGACCAGGATGCCGACGGTGAGGAACAGCTTGCGCCAGAATGCGTCCCAGTGGCGCAGTACCGAGGCATTGACCACCGCGTTATCGAACGATAGCGACACTTCCATGACGCCGAGCACAGCGCAAATCCACAGCGCCGAGAGCAGGCCGGCCGTGCCGCCCTGATGGTAGCCCCACCAGCCGCCCAGGGCCAGCAGGATGAAGGTTACCGCAAAAGAAACGCCGAAATGCCGCATAGTTATTGTTATTGAAAGTGAAGGTGGGTGAATTTTATCTGAATTGCCACGCTGGCTAGCGTCGCCCGTGAGCGTTCTGCGATAATTGCGCCACAGTTACGCCACAGTTACGCCACAGAACTACACCAAAAAAAATACAAAGGATTATTGGATGGACATCGCCTACCTCGTTACCCCCCTGATTACCTGGATCACCGTCGGGCCGATCAAATTCCTGATTAACAGCGCCAAAGCCGGAAAATGGGCGTTCAACCTGGTCGGCAACGGCGGTTTTCCCAGCAATCACAGCGCGGTGGTGTCGAGCATGGCCACCTTGATCGCGCTGCGCGAAGGCATCGGCCACCCGGCCTTTGGCGTTGCCGTCACCCTGTGCTTTATCGTCGTCATCGACGCCAACAGCCTGCGTCAGCACGTCGGCAAGCAGGCCGCGGCGATCAACCGGATTGCCAACGGCGACAGCGCCCACAAGTGGCTGCGCGAACGCATGGGCCATACGGTGGTGGAAATCACTGGCGGCCTGGCGACCGGCATCGCCATTGCGCATGCGATTCATTACTTCTTTGGGCGTTGATTTCGTCAAACCCGCACCCCACACCCGGGACCAGGCGTCCCCGTCGGGCCTCCTACGGGGGCCGACCCTGACTGGTAAAGCTGGCGTATCGCTGACCGCTTGCCGGGTCTGATCCTCCTGCCTTTTCCCCTCCGCTTTTTACCGTCTGTCCCCGTATTCGGCAATTCAGCCACATATTTTGCCGTCTGTCGCAGGCAGATTGACCGTTGACTGACGGTCGGAGATACTTTGCGCCCTGTAGTCTGGCTAAAATTCTAATAGCACCTTGTCCATTCATCCGGAGATCTCTTTTATGTTGCGCAAAACCGTATTCGCTCTCGCCGTCGCCACAGCCCTGGCGGGGTGCGGCAATTCATCAAAGGAGACTGACAAGGCGGGTGCAGGGCCGGACGGCAAGGCGAAAGAAGCCGAAGTCACGCTCAAAGTGGCGCCGGAAGACACGCTGGTGCTGCAATCGAGCGCGCTGGCGTCCGGCCCGGTGATCACCGGTTCGATCCAGCCCGAGCGCCGCGCCGACCTGCGCGCCGAGGTCAGCGCCATCGTGCTGCAGGTACTCAAGGAAAACGGCGAAGCCGTCAGAAAAGGCGATGTGCTGCTGCGTCTCGACGAAACCTCGATCCGCGATAACGTCGGCTCGGCCGAGGAAGCCGCGCGCGCCGCCCAGCAATCGCTGGACCAGACCCAGCGCATGCTGGAGCGCCAGACTACCTTGCGGGCCTCGGGCATGGTGTCGTCGCAGGCGCTGGAAGACGTGGAACTGCGCCGCAACACGGCCCAGAGCGAACTGGCGGCGGCCAAGTCGCGCCTGGTCACGGCGCGCCAGCAACTGGGACGCACGGTGGTGCGGGCGCCGTTTGACGGCATCGTCAGCGAGCGCAAGGTGTCGAATGGCGATACGGCGCAAATCGGCAAGGAACTGGTCAAGGTGATCGATCCGGCCAGCATGCGCTTTGAGGGCAAGGTATCGGCCGACAAGATCGGCGTGGTCAAGGCGGGCCAGCCAGTATTGTTCCGCGTAAACGGCTACTCGAACCAGCAGTTCAGCGGCCGCGTCAAGCGCGTTGATCCGGCGGCCGATCCGGTTACCCGCCAGGTCGAGGTGCTGGTGGCGTTTGCCGAAGGCGCGCAGCCGCGCGTGGCCGGCCTGTATGCCGAAGGCCGGATCGAGGCCGAATCGAATGCCGCGCTGACGGTGCCGCCGGCGTCGGTGGTGCAGGCGGGCGACAACAGCTATGCCTGGCGCGTCAAGGATGGTGTGCTGAGCAAGGTCACGCTGAGCCTGGGCGTGCGCGACGAGCGTACCGGCAACTGGCAGGTGCGCTCGGGCCTGGCCGCAGGCGACACGATTTTGCGCGTGCCCGGTTCCAACTTTAAAGATGGTCAGAAGGTCTCCTTCATCGCGGCCAAGACCAGCAAAGCGATGGCGTCGGCCTCGGCGTCGGCTGCTTCTGTGGCAGAAAAATAAGGAATAACACGCCATGTTCTTATCGAATTTCAGTGTCAAGAAGCCGGTCGCCACGATCGTGCTGATCGTCGCCATGATGTGCCTGGGCCTGATGGCCCTGAGTAAATTGCGGGTCAACCAGAATCCCGATGTCGAAGTGCCGTTCATCATCGTCAGTATTCCGTATCCGGGCGCGTCGCCGGAAACGGTGGAGCGTGAAATCATCAACCGACTGGAAAAATCATTCCAGTCGATTACCGGCGCCACCGAAACCAATTCGACCGCCTCGGAAGGCACGGCCCGTATCCTGATCAAGTTTTCCTTCAGTAAAAACCTGATCGAGGCTTCCGATGAAATCCGCAACGCCATTGCCTCGGTGCGTTACAAGCTGCCGCTTGAAATGCGCGAGCCTATTTTGCAGCGCATCGACACTTCGGCCCAGCCGGTGATGCAGCTGGCCCTGTCGTCGGATACTCAGAGCCATTCGCTGATTTCGCGCATGGCCGAAGACAAGCTGGCCGACCGCTTCCGCGGCATCGATGGCGTGGCCTCGGTGAATATCGACGGCGCGCTGCGGCGCGAGCTGAGCGTGCTGCTCAAGGCGGAAAAGCTGCGTGAGTACAATGTATCGGTGGGCGAGGTGGTCAATGCGCTGCGCAACCAGAACACCAACGCACCGGTTGGCAAGGTGCGCGGCAACCTCGATGAAAAAAGTATCCGCCTGGTCGGCCGCATCGAGCGCCCGGAAGAATTCCAGCAAGTGGTGGTCAAGCGCAACGGCGATGAGCTGGTGCGGCTGGCACAGGTCGCCACCATCGAAGACGGTTTTGCCGAAATGAGCTCGCTGAGTGTGCGTTCTGGCAAATCCAACGTCGGTATTTCGATCACCCGCTCGCGCGATGCGTCCACCGTGTCGGTGGCGCACGCCGTGCGCAAGCTGACGGCGGAAATCAACAAGGAGCTGCCCAAGGGCACGCAGCTCGAAATCACCCAGGATGGCGGCGAAGATGCCGAGGCCAGCCTGCATAACGTCATCGAAGCACTGGTGTTCGGCGCCGGCCTGACCATTTTCGTGGTGTACGCCTTCCTCAATTCGTGGCGCTCCACCCTGATTACTGCCCTGAGCCTGCCAACTTCGGTGCTGGCCGCCTTTATCGGCGTGTGGCTGTGCGGCTTTACGCTCAACTTCATGACGCTGCTGGGCCTGTCGCTGGCGATTGGCGTGCTGATCGACGACGCTATCGTGGTGCGGGAAAACATCGTGCGCCACATGCAACTGGGCGCCGACCGCCGCACCGCCGCGCTCAAGGGCACGGCCGAAATCGGCATGGCGGTGGCCGCCACCACGTTTTCGATCATGGCGGTGTTCATTCCGGTGGCCTTTATGCCGGGCATTACCGGTGAATGGTTCCGCCCGTTCGCGCTGACCGTCACCTGCTCGGTCGCGGTATCGCTGCTGATTTCGTTCACGCTGGACCCGATGCTGTCGGCCTACTGGGGCGACCCGCCAGACCATCACACGGCGCCGCGCAAGGGCATGGGCCGCGTACTGGAACGCTTTAATATCTGGTTTGACCACCAGGCCGACCGTTATGGCCGTGTGATCGCCTGGGCGCTGCGCCACCGTACGGCAATGGGCGTGATCGCGGTCATGACGTTTGCCGGCGCGATTGCCTTGCAAATCTTTAAAGGCGGTAGCAGTTTCCTGCCGGCGTCCGACTTTGGCACGATTGCCATCGATGTGCGTTCACCGTCGTCGAGCAGCCTCGAGTATTCGCGCCTCAAGCTGCAGAATGCCACCGACATCGCCTTCACGATCAAGGAAGTCAAGCAGACCAATGCCTATGTGAACGTAACCGGCGGTAAGATTTACGTCGATGTGGGCAAGAAGAAAGAGCGCGACCGTTCCTCGGCCGAGATCGCCAAAGAATTGCGCGTGAAGCTGGCTGGTCTGGTCGGCGCCGAATACACGGTGCAGGACGACCTGGCCAACGGCGGTGGCAAGCCGGTGCAGATCCAGTTCACCGGCGCCGATTCGCGCAAGCTCATGGAAATTACCAGCGCCTACATGGAGCAACTGCGCAAGGTGCCGGGCGCCGTCGATGTCAGCCTGTCCGAGCAGGATCCCAAGGATGAGCTGCAAATCGTGCTCAACCGTGGCCTGGCCAATTCCATGGGCATTGCCGCCGGTGATGCGGCGCAGGCGTTGCGCGTGGCCTTTGCCGGTATTGAAGTGGGCGACTGGGTAGACCCGACCGGCGAATCGCGCGACGTTGCCGTGCGCCTGGCGCCGGAAGACCGCACCAGTTCCGAAAGCCTGGAACGCCTGCCGATCGCCGTGGCCGGCTCCAGCCAGATGGTGCCGCTCGACCAGATCGCCAGCGTTACCATGGGCAAGGGACCGTCCACCATCAAGCACAAGGATGGCAAGCGCGTGATTACCGTCACCGCCAACGCCCAGGGTCGGTCGGACGGTGAAGTGACCAACGACGCCAAGAAACTGGCCGAGCAGATCGATTTCCCGCCAGGCTATGGCCTGTCGCTGGGCGGCGCCAGCAAGGATATGCAGGAAGTGTTTGGCGCCATGGCGATTGCGCTGGTGGCCGGTATCGGCCTGATGTATCTGATCCTGGTGATGCAGTTTGGCTCGTTCTCGGCGCCGATCGGCGTGATGCTGTCGCTGCCGCTGTCGCTGATCGGCGTGGTGGTGGGCCTGTTGCTGACCGGTGGCACGCTGAACCTGATGAGCATGATCGGGGTGATCATGCTGATGGGCCTGGTTGCCAAGAACGCCATCCTGCTGCTGGAAGCGGCCCGTACCCGTGAAGAAGAAGGCTACAGCCGCGAAGATGCGCTGATGTACGCTGGCCGCATGCGCCTGCGGCCGATCCTGATGACCACCTTCGCACTGATCGCCGGCATGTTCCCGGTAGCGCTGGCGCTGGGCGAGGGTGGCGAGTTCTACCGTCCGATGGCGGTGGCGATTATCGGCGGCACCATCACCTCGACCTTCCTGACCTTGCTGATGGTGCCGACGTTCTACGACAGCATTGAAATCAAGAAGGAAAATCTGGGCCGCAAGTTTGGCCGCCGCGTGAACTGGTGGCGCCAACGCGTGGGCGCCGCCGCCCCGGCGTTGGCGATCGTGATCACGATAGGCGAGATTATCTTCTTCCTGACTCTGGTACGCATGGTGTTCCGCATATTGATTGGGGCCGGCAACTGGTTGCAGGGACGGCGTGCTGTAGCGCCCATCGGTGACGAGGCTGTGCCGGGCAAAAAAGTGGCGTGAAAGCTGAA
>JBEVNE010000223.1:0-13215 GCA_040508275.1 Duganella sp. | reverse complement strand
CGCGTACGAGTAGCCGATGGCCCACTGGTCAGCGTCACGGTTAGCGAATTCCTTGTCGTTTTTACGGATGAAGGAAGCCATCACGGTGCCAGCTTCGCCAGCTTTGGCGGTCAGGCCAACCAGTGCGTTGGTGCTGTCTTGCGAAGCGATCGAGGTGAAGCCGTAAGCGTTAGCCACTGGAATCGGGGCGCTGTTCAGGCCCTTGTCCTGGCCGTAAGCGAAGTAAGCTTTGGCTACGCCGAAGTTGTAGTTAACAGCGATCAGCGAGTTGTGACCCAGACGGTTGGTTTTTACCAGCAGGGTGTCGTTGTTGTGGTTGTTGTAAGCCAGGCCAACGTTCAGATTGCCGTTGGTGTAGGTTGCCGATGCGCCGATTTGACGTTGAGCAGCCGAATCACCAGCAACTTCACCCAGGCTGTACGACACAGCAGCGGCGAAACCGTTGTAGGTTGGGGTTTTGTAGACTACGCCGTTGTCGTTGCGGGTGCCCGAAGTGGCGCCAGCAACAGCGCTTACGCCGCCGGTTGGGAACAGGTTTTTAGCGGTACCAGCGGTGCCCATTGCGAACGGGTCAGCCACGTCGCGCAGGATTTCGTAGTAAGGGGTGTATTGACGACCGATGGTCAGGGTACCAGCGGTTTTCGAGCTCAGACCAACGTAGGCTTCACGGTTGAACAGACGGTTGTTGCCGTTGTCCAGTGCGCCGTCGTCCACTTTCACGCCGGCTTCCAGTTTGAAGATAGCGCTCAGACCGCCACCCAGGTCTTCGGTGCCTTTGAAGCCGATACGCGATGCCGAAGCGGCGCCGCTGGTGGCTTTGGTGACGTTACCGTTTGCGCCGCCGCGTTCTGCGGTGATGCCGGCATCAACGATACCGTACAGGGTCACGTTCGACTGCGCCATTGCGGTGCTGCTCAGGGCGCCCAGAATGGCGATGGAGATCAGGGATTTTTTCATTAGTATTTCCTTCAGTTGTGTTGCTATCAAAAGGTCAAGCTGGTAGTGCGGCTAAATTCGGTTGCTGATCGACGCCGCTGTACGGCGCTGTTGGTGCACACCAGACGGCGACGGCGACCGATTTAATCTGCGCCTTGAACGCGGCGCCTGGGCACCGGAGGCGGCACTATATGGATGCGTCGTCGTACAGGTTGATGCAAAAACATTCATGCTGCTGTGTTCTCACATCGACCTGCCGTTCGAAGCGGCCGTATTTTATCGCATCGCAATATTTCATGCCGAGCAAGCGAACTAGCCCCGTTTTTCCGCACGATGAACTTGCCACAGCAGCCCGTTGTGCGGTCTGCCGGTGTAACAAATGCCGTACTTATGCATCATTACTACATCGTGGTTGGACCAAGTAAAAATAGCTACGTTGCTATTTCTGGCGCTATTTTATAACGAAGAGTCCGCATTAACCTTCCACACATTGCTAATAAGCTTACAACTGCTCACCTGGTTACATTGTTAATGAGCAAGAAAATCTGTCGAAATGTGTCAAAAACCGGCGTTGAGGGCCTTGTTACAGGCGTATGACAAGCTTAAGTTCTGTCCCAAATGCAACTTCACTGGACTTGTGAGCAATTTGTAAGAAAATGCTACCTGTTGCGCTTCCACCACATTCGACGCACCAGATCGTTCCGGCAATGCCCCAAAGCAGGGCAAACAAGGGCCAAAAATGCGCGCTGCCGGTGGCGCAATATGAACCAGGTTCATGTTTGCCAGCCCAAAATCTTATGCATTCCGCCATAGGCACCGGAGAATCGAAACACAGTAAAATATTGTTTCTTCGGGAAGATTCATTTTCCCGATCTGCACCCCGCCCCCGTGCAAAGAGCCTATGACGATGACTGCTTCCATCCCTACCCTTGCTGTTCCCCCTGGCGCGCCGAGCACGATCAGCGATGTCGAGCGCGATACCGGCGTTGCCAAGGAAACCTTGCGCGTCTGGGAACGCCGTTATGATTTTCCGCAACCATTGCGCGACTCCAACGGCGAACGTGTCTATCCACGCGATCAGGTACACAAGCTGCGCCTGATCAAGCGCCTGATCGATCTCGGTTTTCGTCCTGGCAAGGTAGTCCAGTGCAACGCCGATGAGTTGCAGGCGCTCACCGGCAAGGCCAGCGGCGCAACGCCGCCCCCGCCGCCAGCACTGCAAAGCTATCTCGATCTGTGCAAAAGCCACCAGATGGTCGCCTTGCGCCGCAAGCTGTCGCAGGCCTTGCTGACCATGGGTCTGAAAAGCTTTGTCACCGACCTGGTGGCGCCGCTCACAGCGCTGGTCGGTGAAGCCTGGGCCAACTGCCAGTTGGCCACTTTTGAAGAACACCTGTATACAGAGTCGCTGACGGTGGTGATGCACAGCGCGATCTTCGCGATTCCGCCGGCTGAAGCCAGCAGCCCGGGGGCGCCGCGCATCCTGCTCACCACCTTGCCGCAGGAGCGCCACGTGCTCGGCTTGCTGATGGCAGAAGCGCTGTGCGCCGCCGAGGGCGCTCACTGCATTTCGCTGGGCGTGCAAACGCCGCTGCCCGATATCGTCGAGGCAGCACGGGCGCAGCAGGTGGACATTGTGGCGCTGTCGTTCTCGGTGGCGATGAACCCGCGTCAGGCGCTCGACGCCCTGACCGAACTGCACACGCGCCTGGACGGTGTGGCGCAGTTGTGGGCCGGTGGCGGTAACGCCGCCCTCAAGCGGCGCCGGCCTGATTTTGTACGGGTACTGGGCCTGGCCGAGATCAGCAGCGCCATCGCCGAGTGGCGCCTGCGCAACGCCGTGCTGCAAGGCGCTTGAACCTCACGTGCCGGGCGACGGGGCCCACTCTGGTAAAATAACATCATTTTCCCGTGCCCGGTCTTGCCGGGTACTGCTTGAAGCGCCCCACTCTCCTATCCATGTTCAGTTTCTTCAAGAAAAAACCAGCAGTGCCGGACACACCGGCAGCACTGCCTCCCGCTTCTGCGCCAGCTCCAGTTCCAGCTGCGGCTCCCATCCCCGACGACTATGCCGCAGCCGCCACAGCGCCAGCCTTGCTGCCGCTCGAAGAACCGGCGCCGCGGCAATCGTGGATGTCGCGTCTGAAAGCTGGCCTGTCCAAAACCTCCAGCAACCTGTCGCTGCTATTCGTCGGCGCAAAAATCGATGACGACCTGTACGAGGAACTCGAAGCAGCCCTGCTGATGGCCGACGCCGGCGTGGACGCCACCGAATACCTGCTTGACGCGCTCAAGCGCAAGGTCAAGGAAGACAAGCTGCTCGATGCCGCCGCCGTCAAGACCGCCCTCAAGCAATTGCTGGTCGAACTGCTGCTGCCGCTGCAAAAGCCGTTCGAACTGGGCCGTCACCAGCCGATGGTCATGATGATTTCCGGCGTCAACGGTGCCGGCAAGACCACCACCATCGGCAAACTTGCCAAGCACATGCAGTCGAGTGGTCAATCCGTGCTGCTGGCCGCAGGCGACACCTTCCGCGCCGCCGCCCGCGAGCAACTGATGGTCTGGGGCCAGCGCAACAATATCACCGTGATTTCGCAAGCTTCCGGCGACCCGGCCGCCGTGTCGTTCGACGCAGTCCAGTCCGGCAAAGCGCGCGGTCTCGACGTGGTGATGATCGATACCGCCGGCCGCCTGCCGACCCAGTTGCACCTGATGGAAGAGTTAAAGAAGGTGCAGCGCGTGATTGGCAAGGGCATGGATGGCGCACCGCACGAAACGCTATTGGTAATCGATGGCAATACCGGGCAAAATGCGCTGGCGCAGGTCAAGGCGTTTGACGACGCCCTCAAACTGACCGGCCTCGTGATTACCAAGCTTGACGGCACTGCCAAGGGTGGCGTACTGGCGGCGATTGCGCGCGTACGGCCGGTGCCCGTGTACTTCATCGGCATCGGTGAAAAAATTGAAGACTTGCAGCCGTTCGTCGCGGCCGAGTTTGTTGAAGCCCTGCTCGGATAACACTACATACGCAATGATCGAATTCCGGAACGTCTCGAAACAATATTCCCCCGATGCGATGGCGCTGCGCGACGTCTCATTCACGGTAGAAAAAGGCGAACTGGTGTTCCTGGCCGGCCCTTCCGGCGCCGGCAAATCGACGCTGCTGAAAATGATTGCTGCCGTCGAACGGCCCACAGCCGGCCAGGTGATCGTCAACGGCCAGGATATTTCGCGCATCAGGAATGCGGCGATTCCATTCCTGCGCCGCAAGCTGGGCCTGATTTTCCAGCAGCAGCGCCTGCTTAACGACCGCACCATCCTGGCCAATGTCATGCTGCCGCTGCTGGTCACCGGTTCTTCGCACCGCGAAGCGGAACAGCGCGCCCGCGCCGCGCTTGACAAGGTTGGCCTGCTCGAGCGCGCCAACGCCCAGCCGCTGGCCCTGTCCGGCGGCGAGCAGCAGCGCGTCTCGATTGCCCGCGCCATCGTCAACCGACCACAGGTGATCCTGGCCGATGAGCCGACTGCCAACCTCGACCGCGCCAGCGCCAACAAGGTGCTCGACGCGCTCAAAGCCTTCCACTCGGTGGGCGTGACCTGTCTGATTTCCAGCCATGACGAACAGATGCTCGATGCCGCCGCCCGCGTGATCCACCTGAACCAGGGGCAACTGGAGGTGGCGCCATGACGTACTGGTTCCGTCAACACCGTTACGCGCTGTCGGTGGCGCTGGTACACCTGCGCCGCGCGCCGGGCAGTTTCCTGTTTAATATATTGGTGGTGGCGATCGCACTGGCGCTGCCGTTCATGGGCGCTACCCTGCTCGACAATGTGCGCCCCATGTCCGAGCAACTGTCGGTCGATCCTGAAATCAGTATTTTCCTGAAGCAAGATACGCCGCGCCAGCAAGCCGAGGAGCTCGCCGTGCTGCTACGCCAGGCCACGCCCGACAAACAAGCCAAGATCATCTTTACCGAACGTGAAAAAGCGCTCGAATCGCTAAAGGAAAAAAGCGGCCTGGCCGATGTCTTGACGACGCTGGGCGACAATCCGCTGCCCGACAGCTATGTGATCAAACTGAATGCCTTCCGGCTGGCCCAGTCCGGCGGCGACGTCGATGTGCTGGCTGACGAACTGCGCGCACTGCCCGGCGTGGAAACGGTGCAGGTCGATTCGGCCTGGGTCAAGCGCCTGGCGGCCCTGCTGAACATCCTGCGGCTGGCGCTGCTGCTGCTGGCTGCAACGCTGGGCACGGTGGTGGTGGCGGTGATCTTTAACACCATCCGCCTGCAGGTGATGACGCAGCGCGAAGAAATCCTCGTCTCCAAGCTGATCGGCGCCACCGACAGCTTTATCCACCGCCCGTTCTACTACACGGGCGCCCTGCTGGGCCTGTGTTCCGGCGCACTTGCGCTGGGCGCGGTCACACTGGCGCTGCAGCCGCTCAATACCGCCATTGCCGAATTTGCACGCCTGTATGCGTCGGAATTCCAGCTGACGCCGCTGTCGCCGCCGATGATGGCGGGCTTGCTGGCGCTGTCCGCCGGCCTCGGCCTCGTTGGCGCCATGTTGTCAGTGCAACGTCATCTGTCGCGCCTCCACTGAGAGAGCGCCTTCAGCACGCTCTACCCGCCGGCACCAGTGCCGGTGGTTAAGTCCAACCTAAGCTCGATCCTTCAAACTTCATGCATAGAAGCGATGATGCTAATAGAGCTCATAGCCTTTTTACTATCAGGGCGATCAGTTCAGACGATTGGCACTCAACCACAGAGAGTGCTAATATAAGAAAACTGCAAGGCTGAGTAACCATCGAGCAAAGGAAATAAAATGACTATGATGTCCGCAACGACCGCGTTGGCCCCTGCCAACAACAGTGTGCTGGGACTCGGGTTCAGTGGCAACCTGGGTAACCTGGATGCCTATATTTCGGCGGTCAACCGCCTGCCGATGCTGACCCACGCCGATGAAGTATCGCTGGGCAAGCGCCTGAAAGAAAACAATGATCTGGCCGCCGCGCAGGAGCTGGTGCTGTCGCACCTGCGCCTGGTGGTGTCGATTGCCCGTGGCTACCTCGGCTATGGGCTGCCACACGCCGATCTGATTCAGGAAGGCAATATTGGCCTGATGAAGGCCGTCAAGCGCTTTGACCCCGACCAGGGTGTGCGGCTGGTGTCGTACGCCATGCACTGGATCAAGGCCGAGATGCATGAGTACATCCTGAAAAACTGGCGTCTGGTCAAAGTGGCCACCACCAAAGCACAGCGCAAGCTGTTCTTTAACCTGCGCAGCCACAAAACCGGCCTGGACGCCATGACTCCGTCGCAGATCGACAGTCTGGCCAAGACGCTGGACGTGAAGCGCGAAGAAGTGATCGAAATGGAAACCCGTTTGAGCGGGCGCGACATTGCGCTGGAGTCGCCCAACGACGACGAGGATGACAAATTCGCACCAATCGCCTACCTGTCGTCCGAGCAGAGCGAACCGACCCGCGTGCTGGAAGCGGAGCAAGTCACGCGCCTGCATTCGGAAGGTCTGGAACAGGCGCTGGGCAAGCTCGATGCCCGTTCGCGCCGCATTGTCGAAGCGCGCTGGCTGGCCAATGACGACGGTTCGGGCGCCACGCTGCACACGCTGGCGGAAGAATTCGGCGTATCGGCCGAGCGTATCCGCCAGATCGAAGCGGCGGCACTGAAGAAAATGAAAGGTGCGCTGACCGCGTACATGTAACGGTAACGGTCACACCGCCGGCAACCTCGACAAAACTGCACAGCAGGTTTTCCGTGGTTGCCGGCAATCATTGCAGCATGCCGCCGGCTCCCGCCGTGCGGCAGTTTTACTCCGCTACGTTTTTCGCCAGATCCTGGCCTAGTGCCTGGACCAATAAATCGCCCACCAGCTGATTCATATCAATGCCACGCTCTTTCGCTTGCGCGTTGAGTTGCTGTACCAGTTCACTATTGAGCTTGACCGCAAACGGCACCAGGCCCAGTGCCTGGTCACGGCGGCGCTGTTCGCGTTTATCGACAACTTCTGCCACTTTGCCAAAACTGGACGTATTGCCCGGCGACATTTTGTTCATCAGTTTTTTGGCATCGCTCTTGGCCAGATCGGTTTTACGCATGGGAGTTGTCCTGAATGTTGAAGTGCCGACATTCTACGCAGCTTGCGCGCTGTGTGGGCATAGGTTTGCCGCCGCACCGACAAAATGCTTATCGTGCGACACACTCATGATCGTTTTATTAATATTCCGTTTGTTCTTACTGAAAGGTCGCGATGAGAAAATCCATACTGCGCCAATTGATCGTACTACCGCTGTTAATGCTGCTGATGGCCGCGCTCTACGCCTGCGGATCGGCTTCCGGCAGCCGCGCCGCAGCGCCGCAGCGCTTCACCACCACCTATGTGCTGGCACAGGGCGCCAGCACCCTGATCGTCCCGGCCGCCGTGCGCAGCAACGATGCTGCCGCCAGCGCCACCGCGCCGGTATTGAAACTCGACCGCGTCAATGACAGCCGCTGCCGCGAGGGCGCGGTATGCGTGTGGGCCGGCTACATCAGCTACAGCTTCAGCCTGACCATGCCCAACGGCGCCACCAGCAACTTTGTACTGTCCGACAGCATGCCCAACGGCAGTACCAGCGCCACGCAACACGGTTTGACCATCACCCTGCTGGGCGTGGAGCCGCAGGCAGTGCCAGCCAAAAACGACATCATTCCCGATTACCGGGTCAGCGTCAGTGTCAGCAATGCGCCGCCGGCACAATAACGCAAGGATGCAACAATCTAAACTTTTCCATTAAACAACTCGGGGCCGGATCGGGTAAGCTTATATCTTGAGAGCTCACTCCGATGAAAGGCGCCCATGACCTTCCCCCACCGCCAACTGCTGGTTTCCACCCTCATCATCGCCATGGCCTTGCCGGCCTGGGCCAAGACGCCGGTGGCCACCGGCACCGGCGGCGCGGTAGCCACCATCAGCGAACCGGCGTCGCGGGCCGCCATCACCATCCTCAACCAGGGTGGCAACGCCATCGACGCCGCCGTGGCGGCAGCAGCAACGCTGGGCGTGACCGACCCGTTCAGCTGCGGCATAGGCGGTGGCGGCTTCATGGTGATTTACCTGGCCAGGGACAAGCGCGTCATCACCATCGACCACCGCGAAACCGCACCGGCCAATTTCACGCCCGGCGTATTCCTCGACCACGGCAAGCCGATGGACTTCGATACCGTGGTGGCCAGCGGTATGGCCGTCGGCGTGCCGGGGGCCGTGCGCGGCTGGCACGAGGCGCTCGAGCGCTATGGCAGCATGTCGTTCAAGCAGGTGCTGGCGCCGGCCATTGCCGTGGCCAGCAAGGGCTTCACGGTGAACGATAATTTCACGCGCCTGGTCGATATCAACCGCGACAAATTCAGCAAATTCCCGGCGACGACCGCACTCTACCTGAAGAACGGCCAGCCGCCCGTGGCTGGCAGCGTATTGCGCAACCCCGACCTGGCGCAAGCGTATCGCGAGCTGGCCACTGGCGGCGTCCGGGCGTTTTATGGCGGCAAAATGGCGCGCGCCATCGTCGGCGCCGTCAACAGCCCGACTGTGGTGGCCGGCGTCAGCGTGCGCCCCGGCAGCATGACCTTGAGCGACCTGGCCAATTACGAAGCGCGCCTGCGCCTGCCCGTGCACAGCACCTATCGCGGCTACGACCTGTACGGCATGGCGCTGCCCAGTTCGGGCGGCGTGGCGGTGGCGCAAGCGCTCAACATCCTCGAAGGCTACGATCTGCGCGCCATGCCGCGCGACCAGGCCGAGCACCTGTACCTGGAAGCGAGCCGTCTGGCCTTTGCCGACCGCAACGCCTACCTGGCCGACCCGGAATTTGTCGATGCCCCGGTGGCCGGCCTGCTCAGCAAGGACTACGCAGCACGGCGCCGCGAACTGATCGACCCCGCACGCGCTGGCAATCACGCAGCCCCCGGCGATCCCTACCCGTTCCAGAACGACGCCAGCGTGCCGCTGCGCCCCCAGGCCGGCAAGCTGCTGGCCGAAAGCGCGCACACCACTCACCTCACAGTGTCGGACAAGGATGGCAATATCGTCTCCTACACCTACACCATCGAATCATGGGGCGGCAGCGGCATGGTGGTGCCCGGCTATGGCTTCCTGCTCAATAACGAGATGACCGATTTCGATTTTTCCGGTCCGGCCCCGAATGTGCCGGAAGCCGGCAAGCGGCCACGCAGCAGTATGTCGCCGACGCTGGCCTTCAAGGATGGCAAGCCGGCGTTTTCCATCGGCAGCCCCGGCGGCGCCACCATCATCACCACGGTGCTGCAGACCATCTTCAACCACATCGATCTGGGCATGACGATGCCGCAGGCGATCGATGCGCCGCGCCTGTCCGAGCGCAACGGCATGGCCACCAATATCGAACCGGGCTACAGCGCCCGGCCAGAAGCCAAGGCGCTGGAACGGCGCGGCCAGCACTGGAGCAGCGAACCCGAGGAAATCGGCGCCGCCAATGCGCTGGTATTCAATCGCGACGGTACGGTGACGGCCGTCAGCGAAGGCTGGCGCCATGGTGTGGGCAGCGCCATGGTGCAAAAAGGCGCGCACTGAACGCCATGATCGAATTCCAGGGCTTGTGCAAAACCTATGGCGGCTTTGAGGCCGTCAAACCGCTGACCTTGAGCGTGCAGCGCGGCGAACTGTTCGGCTTTCTCGGCCCCAACGGCGCCGGCAAGACCAGCACCATCCGCATGATGATGGGCATTTTGGTGCCCAGCGCCGGCCGGGTGCTGATCGATGGCCTCGACTGTCATGGCGAAGCGGCCGACGTCAAACGGCGCGTAGGCTACCTGCCCGATACACCGGTGTTTTACGACTATCTGCGTGGCCGCGAGATCCTGCAGTTCGTCGCCGAGATGCACGGCTTCTCGCGTGCCGAAGCCATCGGGCGCAGCACGCGGCTGCTGGCCGAATTCGGCATTGCCGATGCGGCCGAGGACTACGCCGTCAATTACTCGCTGGGCATGAAGAAGCGGCTGGGCCTGGCCTGCGCGCTGATCCACGATCCGGCAGTGCTGATCCTCGATGAACCGATCAACGGCCTCGATCCGCGCGCAGCGCGCGAGGTGCAGGAGCGGCTGCTGGCAGCCACCGCGCGCGGAGTGACGGTGTTTGTCTCCACCCATCTGCTCGACATGGCCGAAAAGCTGTGCGACCGCGTCGGCATCATCCATCGCGGCCAACTGGTGGCCACCGGCACCCTCGATGAACTGCGCGCCGAAGCATCGGCCAGTGGTTCGCTGGAAGACGTGTTCCTCAAAATCACCGACGAAGCCGGCGGCAGCCCGCCATGAAGCCGCCACTGAGCCCGGCGCGCGCCATCTGTCTGCTGGTCCGCATGCGTTTGCTGCGCCAGTACAACCAGTTGGCCAGCGCCTTCTCCTTCACCGGCAAAAAGAAAAAAACAGACGCCTCCGCGCGCAGCGCCAACGGCGGCAAGCGCAATGCCAGGTGGCTGCTGTCGCTGGCCGTCGGTGCCATGATGCTGTTCTCGTTGATTAATATGTCGCGCACGGCGCTGCTCACCATGCAGTGCCGGCTGGTGGCCGACAGCGCCTGCGCGCAAACCCTGGCCTCGGCCAAAAAAGGTTTTTCCGACCGGCTGGCCAGCGCCGAACTGCATGGCGCCGCGTTCGACCCGGCGCTGCTGACCGCGCTGGCGATGGTGCTGGCCATATTGTTTGCCATTGCCGTGCTGCTGCCGCTGGCCAGCAAGGAGCTGGCCAAGCCGGACGGCGATCTCGAATGGCTGGTGACGCTGCCGGTGGCGCGTTCCACGCTGCTGTGGGGTCGCCTGATCGAGCGCAGCGCCGGCAACCTGGCTGGCATGTTTGCACTGTTCCCCCTGTATCTGATGATCGCCTGGTATTCCGGCCACCGCTGGAGCGCCGCGCCGATCGCGCTGCTGGCGACTGCGCTGCTGCTGCCGCTGGCGGCCCTGCTGCATACGCTGGCCGATACCGGGCTGCGCATGTGGCTGGCCGCCTCGCAGTTGCGCAACCTGCAGGCGCTGGTATCGATCACGAATATTCCGCTGATCTACCTGGTGATCGCGCTGGGCATGCCGCAGGCCAGCGGCTTTGTCATGGAGTTGGTGCGCCAGGCGCCGGCCTGGCTGCTCTGGCTGGCGCCCGGCCTGCTGCTCCAGCTGATCCAGGCCCACAGCCTGGCGCAGGCAGGCGTGCTGACAGTGGCGCTGCTGACGCAACTGGGACTGGCCATGTGGGCCGGCGTGGCGCTGATGCGCTGCCAGTTGCGCCATGGCGTGGTCGGCTCGGGCGTGCGCGAAAGCGCGCGCAGCACCGCAGCGGCAGAAAGAAGACCGCGAGTTACACCCGCCTGGCTGTCCAATGCGCTGTCGCCGGTGATGCGGCGCGAACTGCGGCTGCTGGCGCGCGACCGCAACTTCCTCGTACAAACGCTGCTGCTGCCGCTGATCATCGTGGGCAGCCAGATGGTCTTTAACGGCAAGCTCGATACACTGGCCCATTTCGGCCAGATGCCGTCGGTAGCAGCCGCCATCGCCTTTGGCATCGGCGTGTATGTGCTGATGCTGTCAGCCTTCCAGACGCTGAACAACGAAGGCAATGCGCTGTGGCTGCTGTACACGGTGCCGCGCACGCTGGAAAGCGTATTGAAGGAAAAGGCCCGCCTGTGGAGCGTGCTGGCGCTGGTCTATCCGCTGATGATCGCCGCCGTCACGGCCGCCTCGGCGCCGCAGCTGGACTGGCAACTGCTGGTACTGCTGCTGATCGTGGTGGCCGGCATACCGATTTATTCCACCATTGCGGTAGCGCTCGGCGTGTTCGCCTGCGATCCGGGTGCGACCGAAGTGCACAAGCGCATACGCCCCACCTACAGCTACCTGTTCCTGCTGCTGACGAGCTTTTACACCTGGTCGCTGTACACCAGCGTGTGGTCGCAAAAAGTGGTGATCCTGGTACTGAGCGCAGCGCTGGCGCTGGCCTTGTGGCAAAAGGCGCGCGACGCCCTGCCCTACCTGCTCGATCCGACCGCCGCGCCGCCAGCGCGGGTAGCGGCCGCCGACGGCCTGATGGCCGCCACCGCGTTTTTTATCCTGCAAGCGATCATCGTACTGCTCATCACCCCCGATCAACAGCAGACCAAGCTGCAACCAGGCATGCAAGTGATGACGGCAGCCTTTGGCGGCGCCGGACTGCTGGTGTACGCCATGATGCGCCTGATCTACCGGCGTGCACAAAGCGTCGGCGTACCGCGCATCCTTGGCGCCAGCGGCAGCGATGCTACCTCGATACGCTGGTGGCAGCCGCTACGCCAGGCCGCCGCGCCCTGCACGCTGGCCTGCGCGCTGGCGCTGGCCTATCTGTATGGACTCAGGCAGCTGGAGGTGGAAATACCGGCAACGGCAGCCGGCATGACGGACTACCTGTGGATGATGGCGCTGGCGGTCATCGCCGCGCCGCTGTGCGAGGAATTCATTTTCCGCGGACTGATTTACGGTGGCCTGCGCCGTTCATTGCCAGCCTGGCAGGCCATGGCGGCCAGTGCTGCAATTTTCGCGGTGGTGCACCCGCCGCTGTCGATGCTGCCGGTATTCGTGCTCGGGCTGTGCACCGCCTGGACCTATGAACGCAGCAAAACGCTGCTGGCGCCGATGCTGGTGCATGGCGCCTACAACGCGGTGATACTGCTGGTCACTTAGTCCTTGTAGCGCACCGGCGCCAGCGCAAAGGCGCCGCCGTGGTAGGTGACCGAGCTGTTTGGATCGGGGTACACGCCGCTGTCCGGGAACTTGCCGTTGAACTGGTTCGAACTGTCCTTGGGACGGTAGCCCAGGTGCGAAGCCTTGCTGTTGTCCCACCAGGCGACGTCATTGTTCGAGGTGCCGAACAGGATGGTAAAGCCGACGCGGGTGGCGAACAGCGACGAGCGCAGCGCTTCGACCAGGTCGTCGTAGCTGAGCCAGGTGACCATCATGCGGCGGTCGGCCGGTTCCGGGAACGAGGAACCGATGCGCAGGCATACTGTCTCCAGGCCGGTGCGGTCGTAGTAGTAGCTGGCCAGCTGCTCGCCGAAGCATTTGCTCACGCCGTAGAAGCTGTCCGGGCGGGTAGGCGCGGTGGCGTCGATGTAGTCGGTGTTGCGGTAGAAGCCGACGGTGTGGTTGGAGCTGGCGAAGATGATGCGCTTGGTGCCGTGCTTGTGCGCTGCTTCGTACAGGTTGGCGGTGCCGATGAT
>JBEVNE010000202.1:0-5640 GCA_040508275.1 Duganella sp. | reverse complement strand
CAAGGATTCCAGAAAAACCGGAATCCTTGCCGACTGGCGAAATTACACCAGCCACAGGCCGTCGCCGGCAAACTGGGCCTGGCCAACCACTTCCGTATCGATCCAGCGCGCCACCATTTCTTCGCGAGTATGGGTGTCCAGGTAGCTGACCCAGGCGCCCTGGCCGCCGGCGGCATCGCTGGCAATGCCGCTGTTCTGATACAGCGATGCCACAAATTGTGCGTTGCTGACGTCGTCATAACGGGCTTTGAATTCCTCCGAATGAGTAAAGCCGGTTACCAGTTGCGCCACACTCAGCTGGTGATCGATCCAAAAAGCAAAGCCGGGCAAATCGCCTGCACGGTCGAGCACCGCCTGGTACAGCAAGCCCACCGCCTTGAGCTGGGCCGTGCTGGCCTGTGTAAAGCCCAGGTTGACCGTACCGTCGGCAAAGGCGCCCAACTCGATGCCTCGGATGGTATCGACATCGCTGTTGGCCTTGTCCGCCACCAGTACCCGGCCATCGCTGGCCAGCTCGATGCGGTAGTCGCTTTGCCGGCCGCTATACACGATGGTATCGACGCCATCGCCACCGACCAGGATGTCGCTGCCGGCGCCGCCTTCCAGGCGGTCGTTGCCGCTGCCGCCGATCCAGCCGCTTTCCTGCGCCAGGCTGGCGGCGGCCACGGTAACACTGCCGTTCTGCGCCAGATTAGCCTGCAATTCTGCACTGAGGGCAAAGCCCAGCAGCACCTCGGCGCGGCTGTGCAGCGCCATGCCATTGGCGCCGCTCAGCGCATCGAGCCAGAACGTCACGCCGCCTGCTTCCGCGCCGCGACCGAGCGCTTTTTGGTACAGCATCTCGACAAAGCCGCGATCATCGAGCTGGTCGTAACCCGCGGCGACCCACTCGGGCGATATCATGAAGCCCTTGGCCATATCGAGCAGACTGTCGGTTTTGCTGGTCCAGAACGTCAGGCCTGACACATCGGCCACACGCCCAAACGCCGCCTGGTACAAACCTGCCAGTTGCAGCAGCTTAGCCGGCGCAGCCCCCAGGAAGCCGAGCTCCGGCCGCGCCGCATCGAGTTCGGCAGCGGCCAGGGTTTCGCTGGCGGTGGGCGCGAACAGTGCGGTCTGGTGGCGCGCCGTCAACTGGCCATTGGCGCCGAGCATGAAGGTCCAGGCGCCGCTGTCGCTGCGCCCGCCCTGCAGCACATCGTTGCCGGTGCCGCCGCGCAGCGTGTCGTTGCCGATGCCGCCGACCACGATATCGTTGCCGCTGCCGCCGTCGAGCAGGTCATCGCCGCCGGCGCTGCCGATCACGTCGTCGCCGGCGCCGCCAAACAGCTGGTCGTCGTCAGCGCCGAGCAGAATGTTTTGCGCCGCACCGTCGCCGATGACGATGTTCTGGCCATCACCGCCACGCAGCGTGGCGGCCCCCACCACCGCGGCAAAATCGACGTTGTTCAGCTGTAGCACGGTATTGGCGGACAGCTGCTGGGCGTCGATCACCAGGCCGATGGCGCTGGCGTTGTTGGTACCGGCAGCGGGGGTAGTGGAGCTGCCGGTGATCAGGATGGTGGTCGCCGTGCCCGCAGAGGCGGTGACGGTGGGCGTGATGGTCATGCTCTGCAACAGCACGCCGCTGAACAGGTTGGAGAGGAAATCGGTGCCGGTGCCCGTCATCTCGCTTTGCACGCTGCTGCCGGCCACGGTTTTTTGTTCGATGCGGCGGATCAGGTCGAGCAAGCCATCGCTCTGAGTGAGCAGGCTGGTGCTGCCTTCCACCTGCAAGCCGCTGCCGACCGGCAGGCTGACGGTCAAGCCAGCCGTCACGCCATTGGTGGTAAGGCCGAGCGGAATATCGGCCAGGCTGGCGTTGGGCGTGCCTGGATCGTCGGGACGCGTTTGGGTAATCACGGGGATGACGACGGTGGAGACGTTACGTCCGGTCACAGGATCGACACTGACGCTGGTCAGCAGCGTCACGCCATCGACCGTGCTGACGCCCGGCGTGGTCGGCAAGCTGGTGACGGGCGGGGTTACAGGAGGGGTTACCACCACCGGCACCGTATCGACGCTGTAGGTATTGGATGGGATGCTCAGCGTGCCGGCGTTGCCGGCCAGGTCGGTCAGGGTGGTGGTGTTGAGCGTGATGACGTTGGCATTGGCCTGCACGCCGGCAGCCGGCGTAAACACCCCGGTCCAGGTGATGCCGCCGTCGCCGCTGCTGAGCGTACCGACGCTGCCGCTGCCCACCGTCAGGTCGGCATTGGTAAATTGGGTTACCGCTTCCGAGAACGTCACGGTCAGCACGGCCGTCTGGCCGACGCTCAGGCTGCTGCTGCCCAGCACCACGGTGGCGGTGGGCGCGGTGTGGTCAACGGTGGCGGGCTGGCCGGCGGTGTAGCCGCCGGCGGTGATGACATGGCCGAGCGTGTCGGTAATGCCGGTACCGCTGGCGGCCAGGTCGAGGCGCAGCGTACCGTCGCCGCTGACGCCGTTGACCGTGACCACGTAGGCGCGGTTGCTGCCGGGAACCGCTGCCACCGAAGCAACGGTGCCGGCGGCAGTGCCGGTGGCGTGCAGCGCAAAGTCGGCGCTATCGACGCCGCTGACATCGCGCGAGAACGTCACCGTGTAGGCCACGCTGCTGCCGCTGCTGGGGGTGGTATTGGGCACGATGGAACTGATGGCTGGACCGGCGCCGCTGATCAGCACGGCGGCGCTGCTGGCCACGCCATTGAGGGCCAGCGTGGCGTTGTTGCCGGCGCTGTCTTGCAGGCTGCCGCCGGCCAGCGCAATGGCCGTGCCGACGCTGACGCCATCGGCGTCGTAATCGCTCGCTGCCACCACGTAGCGGAACACCAGCGCACTGCTGCCGCTGCCGCTGACATACTGGGCTTGCACCACCGCGCCACCATCGAGCGTGAGGGCAATGGTGGGCGCGCCGCCGACGTTCACGGCTTCGTTGAAACTGACGGTAAAGTCGAGCGCCGCGCCGCTGGCGTAGGTGGCTGCCGCCGGCGCCGCGACGGCGGTGACCTGCGGGCCGGTATGGTCGATGACGGCCGCCTGGCCGCCCGTGTAACCGGCCACGGCGGCGCTGTTGCCGGCATCGACAATGCCGGTGCCGCTGGCCTTGAGGTCCAGGCGCAGGCCGCCGTCACCGGCCAGACTGTTGACGGTGACCGTGTAGACGCTGGGACTGACCTGGGTGACGGCGCCAATCACGCCGCTGGCGGTGCTGCCGACGCCGCTCGGCGTCAGGCTGAAGTCGCTGGCATCCACGCCCGTCACGGCGCCCGAGAAGGTCACCGTGTAGACCATGCTGGCGCCGTTGGTGGGCGCGCTGCTGGCCGGCACAATGGAGCTGACAGAAGCGCCGGTGGCGTCCACCAGCACGCCGTTCAGGGCGCCGACTGCGCTGAGCGTTGGCGTGGCATTGTTGCCGGCGCTGTCTTTCAGCGTGCCGCCATGCAGATCGATGGCGGCGTTCAGCGATATGCCGTCGCCGTCGGTATCGCCCTGCTGGACGATGTAGCGGAACACCAGCGCCGTGCCGCCGCTGCCGCTCACATAGCTGGCGTAGACGGTGGTCGGGCCGTCCAGCGTGACGGCGATGCGCGGCGTGCCGCCGGTGGTATCGACCGTGACCGCCTCGCTGAAGTTGACGGTAAAGTCGAGGCTGGCGCCGCTGTTGTAGGTGGCGTTCGAAGGCACGCTGACGCTGGCCACCGTTGGCGCGGTATGGTCGAGCGTGTAGGCCTGGCCGCTGGTGTAACCGCCGGCGGCAATGACATTGCCTGCGGTATCGGTAATGCCGGTACCGCTGGCTTTCAGGTCCAGGCGCAGGCTACCGTCGCCGGTAACGCTGTTGACGGTAACCGTGTAGCTGCTGCCGCTGCCGGAAACGCTGTCAATCGTGCCGGCGGCGTTGCCCGTGGTGCTCAGCACGAAGCTGCCGGTACTGGCGCCGCTGATATTTTCCGAGAACGTCACCACGTAGCTGACGCTGCCGGCATTGGTGGTGGCGGCGCCGGCGCGGTCGATCGACACCACGGTCGGCGCAATCGCATCGACCAGCACGCCACCGGTCCCAGCGACGCCATTCAGCGCCAGGCTGGCATTGTTGCTGGCGCTGTCGCGCAGCGTGGCGCCGTTGAGCTGCAGCGCGCCAATGGTCACGCCATCGGCGTCGGCCTGGCCGCTGGTAACAATATGGCGAAACACCAGCGCGGTAGTGCCGCTGCCGCTGACATACTGGGCCTGCACGGTGCCGCCGGTGTCAAGGGTGAGCGCCAGCGCCGGCGTGCCGCCGGTGCTATCGACCGTCACCGCCTCGTTGAAGTTGACGGTAAAGTCGAGCTGCTGGCCACTGCGATAGGTGGCGCTGGCGGGCACACTCACCGAGCCAATGGCGGGACCGGTATGGTCGAGGGTATAGGCTTGACCGGCGGTGTAGCCGGCGGCAATCGCGTTGCCGGCCGCATCGGTGATGCCGGTGCCGCTGTTCTTCAGGTCCAGTCGCAGCGTCCCATCGCCGCTGACGCTGCTGACCGTCACCGTGTAGACATTACCGCTGCCGCTGATGGCGCTGACGGTGCCGGCGGACGTGCCGGTAGTCGTCAGCTGGAAGTCGCCAATGTCAACGCCGCTGACGTTTTCCGAGAACGTCACCGTGTAGTCGACGCTGTTGGCGCTGCTGGTGCTGGCGCCCACGCGGTTGATCGACGACACGCTCGGCGCCACGCCATCGACCAGCACGCCGGCGGTGGTCGCCACGCTGTTGAGCGTGAGGGTAGCGTTGTTGCCGACAGCGTCGCGCAGGGTGCCGCCGTTGGCGCTCAGTGCGCCGATGGTGATGCCGTTGACATCGAGGTTGTTGCTGGCCACCGTGTAGCTGAAGGTCAGCGCATTGCTGCCGCTGCCGCTGGCATAGGTGGCAAACACGCTGCCCGAGTCGAGCGTGAGCGCAATGCGCGGCGTGCCGCCGGTGGTATCGACCGTCACTGCCTCGTTGAAATTGACAGTGAACGACAGCGTCTGTCCGGCCCGATAGGTGGCGTCGGCCGGCACGCTGACCGAGCTGACCGCTGGCGCGGTATTGTCGAGGGTATACAGCTGGCCACTGGTATAGCCGCCGGCAATGGCGTTGCTGGCAACATCGACAATACCGGTACCGCTGGCCTTGAGGTCGAGACGCAGCGTGCCGGTGCCACTGACGCTGTTGACGTTGACGGTATAGGTGGCGCCGCTGCCGCTGACCGAGGCGATGGCGCCAGCCGCGCTGCCGCTGGTCGTAAAGCTGAAATCGCTGGAGTCAACGCCGGTCACGCTTTCCGAGAAGGTCACGGTGTAGCTGAGGCTGGTGGCATTGGTCGGGGTGGCGCTAGCGCGGACGATCGAGCTGACGGCAGGCAAGGTGTGGTCAAGCGTATAGGTCTGGCCCGTATAACCACCATTGGCAATGGCATTGCCGGCCGCATCGGCAATACCGGTGCCGCTGGTCTTGAGGTTGAGCCCGAGCGCGCCGTCGCCGGCCAGGCTGTTGACGGTGACCGCGTAGCTGCTGCCGCTGCCGCTGATCGAGGCGATGGTGCCGGATGCGCTGCCGGTGGTGCTCAGGCTGAAATCGTTGATATCAACGCCGGTGAC
>JBEVNE010000194.1:0-19945 GCA_040508275.1 Duganella sp. | reverse complement strand
ACGAACTCGACGAACTGGCCCAGCGCCTGGCCGACCTGGCACAGGCGCTGGCCGGCTGCGAGCGCGAGACGCAGCGCCTGTCGGCGCTGCCCGACGTACGGCGCTACCTGGCGTTGTCGCTCAAGCTGCGCAGCCAGGAATTGATGGTGTCGCCCGAGCAGGCCCACTTCCTGCGCAAGATCGCGGCCGGTGTGGCGACCGAGATGCAGGCGCTCGACAAGCTCCGGCAGGACAGCCAGGTTGCGCTGACCCAGCACACGCTGCTGCTTGAGCGGCAGCAGCGGCTGATCGAACAGCGGCTAGCCGCCGCCGGACTGGCGCGCTGCGGTCTGCACATGGTCAGCGGCGAGACGCTGGTGCGCAGCATGCCCTGCAGGGGCGACGATGGCGAGCTGGCGCAGCTGCCGGCGCGCGATATCCGGCAGCGCCTGCGCGGCACGCCCGATGGCGGCGAAGTGCTGTTCCGCGCCAGCGCCGGTTCCTTCGACTGGCATCTCGATCCGCACCACAGACCTGACAGTTCATGCTAAGCTGATTGAGGGAACCTCGCAAAACCTACTGCGCAGACCGCTATCGCCTCTCCGTTGCTCAGCGTACCTCCGTACGCTTGCGCTACTCAAGACGATATCGGTCCGCTCGCTACGGTTTTTCAAGGTTCCTTTTATTATTAATAATATTGAAAGTGAAGGAGCGCAGCTGCTCCGACGTACATCTTCGTGGGGTTTACCGTGTCAGACGACGCAACGACGTTGACTTCAAGCGCCGAGGGCGAACTGCCGGCAGCGATCGTCCAGCAAGATGACGGACTGTACTTTAACGCCGCAGCCACGCCCGTGGCCTGCCTGGCAGCCGTTGGCCAGGTATTTTTGGGCGGCGCTTATTTCAACGCGCTCAATTACGCGGTGCTGACCAAAATGGTCTACAACTGTGGACCCGACCTGCCGCCCAGCATGGCCGATCTGCCCTTGCTGCGCTTTGCCAACCGCATCGAACCGTTTCATCCGGCCCGGCGCCAATTGTATAAAAACGTCAAGATCGTCGGCGGCGAGGCCGAGTACTACTTTGAGCAGGTATTTTTCGATGTGCCGGATATGCCGCCGCAGCCGGCGCGCCTGCAGTTCGATGAATTCGTCGCCGACATGTGGACCAAGGGTGTACGCTTCGGCATTGATGCACCGGCCGTGCGCGACGTGATCGCCACCGGCCGCATCGCCCGCATCACGGTGGCGCGCTGCCTGAAAGCAGTGGCCGGCCGTAACGCCGCCATCGTGGAAGTGTCGCGCGACATCCACCGCAGCAACGCCCCGCGCGAAAAATCCGACGGCCGCCTCGATCTGCAAGCCTTCCAGAACCGCTTTCCCCAGGTCGGGCCCCAGGTCAAGCTGCTGCGCAAGGTGCCGCCGGCGGTGGGCGTGCGCGGCTTCGAGATGTCGGGCAAGGTCATCGAGCCACCGCCGCCCAAGGATATCGAACTCGCTTCCCTGGCCGGCGAAGGTACGGTGATCGAACATTTTCGCGATGGCGAATATCTGGTCTCGGCAGTGGAAGGTTTCCTCAGCATCGACCCTGCCAGCAAGCGCATTTCCATCGGCCCCAAGATCATCAGCCGCGAAGGGGTGAGCGCGCGCACCACTGGCAACCTGCAACTGACGGGCGAGTACGAAGAATTTGGCGCGGTGCAGGAGCAGCGCAAGGTCGAAGGCGGCAACATCACCATCCACGGCGACGTCTACGGCATCATCGAATCGCGCGGCGGCGATATCTCCCTGAACCGCAACCTGATGGGCGGCTCGGCCACCAATGCAGACGGCGCCATCCGCGTGCGCGGCGTGGCGTCCGGCGCCGTGCTGCAGACCAAAAACGGCGAAGTAGCGCTGACGCGCGCTGAAAACTGCACAATTTCCGGCACCCGCGTGGTGATAGGCGAGGCCAGTAACTGCGACATCATGGCCGATGAAGTGATCATCAAGGTGGCCGAAGGCTGCGCCATCGCCGCACGCAAGATCGATATCGTCCACGCCGGTCCGCGCCGTCAGAGCGAAATGCTGCTGTACACGCTGTTGCCCGATACGAGCAGCTACGACAAGCGCATGGCCGAGTTGCTGCCCAAGCTGGCGGCTGCGCAGCGCGAAGCGGCCCAGCAAAAAAAGGCGATGGATGACATCACCAGCCAGGCCGAGGTGCGCAACTACCTGACGCTGGCCACCCGCGTGCGCAAGCGCGAGCTGATACTCACACCGGAGCAGGAACCGCTGTTCCACAAGATGGCGACCACGGTCGGCCCATCGCTGCGCGAGGTAGCGCGCATTTCGCTGGCGATGAAAGCGGCGCAAACGCAGGAGCAGCAGGCGCGCGACGAAGTGGCCCAGGTGCAGCAGGCCAAAGCTGCGCTGGTGCGCGGTTCGCAATGCTCGGTGCAGTTGCTGACCGGCGAAGTGCTGCTGCGCTCCATGCCGTATTTGCCGGACGGCCCGCCACCGCATGACTTGTCGCCTAAAGAGCTCAAGGCGCGCGTGCGCAGCGCCGCACCAGGCATGGTCACGCTGTTTGCCGGCAGCGAGGCGCCGCTGCACTGGGCGCCGCCGCAGGACTGAGCCGGCGCCCACCCATCACGCTGCGCGCAAGGCCTGCACCAGCGTGCGCGCCGGACCGGGCAGCGCTTGCAGGTCGCGCACGCAGATCAGCAGCTTGCGTGCGGCCCAGCCATCGGTCAGCTTGACTACCCGCAGTCCCGGCCCTTCATCGTGCCGGCGCGCTGCCGTGTGCGGCAGCAGCGCCACGCCGGCGCCGCGCGCCGTCATGCGGCAGACCGCCTCGAAACTGCGCAAGCGTATCTTGCAGTGCAAGGTGCGCCCCAGCCGCGCCGCCTGGGCCACCGCATACTGCTGCAGCGCGCTATCGCCGGCCAGCCCGATAAAGTCGTGATCGAGGGCATCGGCAAAAGCCATGCTGCGGCGCTGGCCCAACTGCTGCGCCAGCGGGTGCTGGCGCGCCATGGCCAGCACCAGCGTATCGTCGCGAAAGGCAAAGGTTTGCAGCGCGCCATGGTCCACGGCGTCGGCCACGATGCCGATGTCGGCCACGCCGTCGGTCACCGCCTGCACAATGTCGTGGCTGAGCCGCTCTTCCAGGTCCACCCCCAGTTGCGGATGGCTGGCCAAAAAGGCGGCCAGCGCATCGGGCAGGAACTCGGTCATGGCCGAGGTATTGCACAGCAGCCGGATCTGGCCCTTCAGTCCTTGTGAAAATAGCGCCAGGTCGGCGCGCAGGTCCTGCGCCTGGCGCGTGATCAGGCGCGCATGGCGCAGCAGGGCGCGGCCGGCTTCGGTCGGTTCGGCGCCGCGCCGGCCGCGCTGGAGCAGGGCGGCGCCCAGCGCCTGTTCCAGGTTGCGCATGCGTGCGCTGGCCGAGGGCAGCGCCAGGTGCGCCAGCCGGGCGCCGGCGGTAATGCTGCCGCTGTCGGCAATGTGGATGAATAGCTGAAGATCGGTAAAGTCAAAGCGCATGGATCAGCCTATGTCTGTAACGAAGTCTGTATCAGTATATTCCACATTTTCAGATGCGCTGTGCAAGCGCACAATGGAGCATATGAACACCATGACTCTATTCATTGCACTGGTCTTCGTCCTGGCCGGCCTGGTCAAGGGCGTGACCGGCATGGGCTTGCCCACGGTGGCGGTAGCCTTGCTATCGCTGAAGATGGCGCCGCTGGAAGCTGCGGCCCTGCTGATCGTGCCTTCGGCATTGACGAATGTATGGCAGTTGGCCACCGGCGCCGCGTTATATCCGCTGTGGCGGCGCCTGCGCGCCATGCTGCTGGCCGTGTGTGCCGGCATGGGACTGGGCGGCGTGATGCTGGTGGGCGCTGGTGCGGCGGCGCACTGGACGGCGGCCGTGCTGGGCGCGTTGCTGGTGGGCTATGGCTTGCTGGGCCTGTCCGGCTGGCGTGGCCGCGTGGCCTCTGGCTCTGAACGCTGGGCCGGTCCGCTGGCCGGCGCCGCCACCGGCCTGGTGGCCAGCGTGAGCGGCGTGTTCATCATGCCGGCGGCGCCATATCTGCAAGCCTTGCAGTTGAGCAAGGATGAGCTGGTGCAGGCACTGGGCTTGAGTTTTACCGTCTCCACGCTGGCGCTGGCGCTCATGCTGGCCTGGCGCGGCGAGTGGCATATGGCGGCTGCCACGGGGTCGCTGTTGGCGCTGCTGCCGGCGGCGCTGGGCATCATGCTGGGACAGTGGCTGCGCCAGCGCATGTCGGCCGAGATATTCCGGCGCTGCTTTTTTGTCGCGCTGGTGTTATTGGGTGTGCACCAGGGCGTGCGCGGGTGGATGGCCGGCGTTTGATGCAGCTGACTACAGCGTGACCTTGCCGCGCAGTTGCTTGCGCTCGCCGTCCTTGGCCTTGCTGTCGAGGCGCTTGCGCTGGGCGCTGCGCGTAGGGCGGGTGGCGCGCCGTGGCGGTGGCAGCACGGCCACGCTGTCCACCAGTTCCTGCAGGCGCCGCAGCGCATCGTCTTTGTTGGCCTCCTGGCTGCGCGACTGCTGCGCCTTGATCACCACCACGCCGTCGCGCGTAATGCGGTGGTCGCGCAGCGCCAGCAGGCGCTCCTTGATGTAGTCCGGCAGCGACGAGCTGGCAATCGCAAAACGCAGGTGTACCGCGCTGGAGACCTTGTTGACGTTCTGGCCGCCCGGTCCCTGCGCACGGATGGCGGTCAAGACCACCTGGTTGGCGTCGATCTGCTGATTCATTGGTCCATTGTAGCAAAGCTGCGTCATGGCCCTTGTGTTGATCTCAATATTGACATCAGTCAACATGTCGTACGGACACACAGTTAGGATGGCACATGCCCGTTACTGCACGTCCCCGGACGAAAGGATCATCATGCCTTCTTCAATCACACAAGCCGCCGATAGCGTTGCCAGCGCTGCCAGACAGTACCTGGTGTTCCGGCTTGGCGGCCTTGAATATGCGCTCGATTTCAGCCGGGTGCAGGAGTTGCGGCCCTTGCAGGAGCTCGAGCGCTTTTCGTCGGATGGCGAAATCATCAGCGGGGTGGCGGTATCGCGCGGCGTGATCATGCCGATTGTCGATATGCGCATCGCTTTCGGGCCGCGGCCACCGGCCCACGATCCGCATACGGACGTGATCATCCTCAAGCTATCGAGCTGCGTGATGGGCATGGTGGTCGATGGCGTGACCGATATCGTTGCGCTGACGGTGCAGCAATTACAGCCGATACCTTCACTGGGTAGTGCGCCGGCAGTCGATTATCTGCTTGGCCTGGCCGAGGTGGATGGACGGCGCCTGATTGTAGTCGATATCGACAAGCTGATGTCGATCCGCAAAGCAGCCTGCGCACCACGCCAGGCTGCTTGATTCTGATTTCAGCTCAAGTTTTAAATTAAAGCTTCCATCTGTTCCTGCAACTCAAGCCACTGGACTTCCAGTTCGCCCAGGTCCTTGGTAAAGAAACTCTGGTCGGCCAGCGCCTGTTTCAGCTTGGCCTTGTTGGCCGCTTCGTAGATCGTGGCGTCAGCCAGGCGGCCATCGACTTCCGCTTTTTGTGCGCTGCGCTTGGCGATCTGTTCGTCCAGTCGCTTGATTTTTTGCTCCAGCGGTTTGCGCAGCGTGGCCAGGCGCTGGCGCTCTTCGGCTTCCTTGCGCTTTTGCTCCTTGCTATTGACTACCGGCGCAGCCACAGCGGCCGCTGGCGGCGCTACCGGCGACGCGACCGGGAACTCGGTCTTGTTGGCCTTGCCCGCTGCCGGCAGCACGTCGCCGCCTTTGCCCAGCTTGGTGTTGAACAGCCAGTCCTTGTAGTCGTCAAGGTCGCCATCGAACGGTTGCAGCTTGCCGTCGGCGACGATGATGAACTGGTCGGTGGTGGCGCGCAGCAGGTGGCGGTCGTGCGAGACCACCACCAGCGTGCCTTCAAACTGCGCCAGCGCTTCGGTCAGCGCTTCGCGCGTTTCCAGGTCCAGGTGATTGGTCGGTTCATCGAGCAGCAGCAGATTGGGCCGCTGCCAGACGATCATGGCCAGCGCCAGGCGCGCTTTTTCGCCGCCCGAGAAGGGCGCAATCGAGCTGGTGACCATGGTGCCGGGGAAGTTGAAGCCGCCGAGGAAATTGCGCAGTTCCTGCTCGCGCACGTTCGGTGCGATCTTGGCCAAGTGCCACAGCGGCGATTCGTCATGGCGCAGCATCTCGACCTGGTGCTGGGCGAAGTAGCCGATATTGAGGCCCTTGCCGACCGTGGCTTCGCCGGTCAGTGGCGCCAGTTCGCCGGCAATCGTTTTGATCAGCGTCGATTTACCGGCGCCGTTGACGCCCAGCAGGCCGATGCGCTGGCCGATCTGCAGCGAAAACTTGATGTTGTTGACGATGGTCTTGGTGGTGATCTCGCCGGTCTTCTCGTTTTCAGTCGCGTAGCCGGCGTTGACGTCTTCCATCACCAGGAGCGGATTGGGGGCGCTGAGCGGCTCGCGGAATTCGAACGAGAATTCGGCAGCGGCGCGCAGCGGCGCCAGTTCTTCCATCTTGGCCAGCGCCTTCATGCGGCTTTGCGCCTGGCGTGCCTTGGAGGCCTGCGCCTTGAAGCGGTTGACGAACGATTCGAGGTGAGCGCGCTTGCGCTGCTGCTTTTCCAGCGCGCCGGCAGCAAGGATCATTTGCGCCGCACGTTGACGCTCGAACGACGAGTAGTTGCCCGAATAGCGTTTGAGCTTGCGCTCATCGATGTGCACCACCACGTTGACCACTTCATCGAGGAAGTCGCGATCGTGCGAGATGATCAGCAGCGTGCCGGGGTAGCGCTTGAGCCAGTCCTCAAGCCAGATAATGGCGTCCAGGTCCAGGTGATTGGTCGGTTCATCGAGCAGCAGCAGGTCCGATGGGCACATCAGCGCCTGCGCCAGATTGAGGCGCATGCGCCAGCCGCCCGAGAAGCTCGATACGGGGCGCTGCATCTGCTCGATGGTGAAGCCCAGGCCGAGCAGCAACTGCTCGCCGCGCGACTGCACGGTGTAGGCGTCGGCGTCGGCCAGCGCGCTATAGATATTACCGATGGCGATGCCGTTCTCGGTCGATTCGGGTTCGCTCTCCAGGCGCGCCAGTTCCGCTTCCAGCTTGCGCAGGCCGACGTCGCCGTCGATGGCGTAATCGAGCGCCGCGCGTTCGAGCGGCGGCGTTTCCTGCGCCACGTGGGCCACGCGCCACTTGGCCGGAAAGTCGATTTCGCCCTGGTCGGGATGGAGCTCGCCGCGCATCATCGCGAACAGGCTCGATTTGCCGGCGCCGTTGGCGCCGATCAGGCCGATTTTATCGCCGGGGTTGAGGGTAACGTCGACTTGTTCCAGCAGCGGCTTGGTGCCGCGCATCAGGCTTACTTGTATGAAGCGGATCATTGTGTTCTTTTACAGTTTGAGCTGGTCGGCGGTCAGCAGGAATACCATGTCGTCGCCGTTGCTGGTGGTGAGCCAGGTCAGGCCCAGCGCGCCGAAGGCGGCTTCGGCAAATTCTTTTTCGTTGCCGATTTCAACGATGAGCAGGCCATCATCGGTCAGCCGCTCGGCGGCGCCTTCGACGATGCGGCGCACGATGTCCATGCCATCCTTGCCGCCGTCGAGCGCCAGTTCCGGCTCGGCGCGGTATTCCATCGGCAGCTTGCTCATCGACGAGGAATTGACGTATGGCGGGTTGGTGATGATCAGGTCGTATTTTTTGGCCGGTACATTGGCGTACAGGTCGGACTGAATCAAGGTCAAACGGTCTTCCAGCTGGTAGGTGGCGACGTTTTTCTTCGCCACTTCCAGCGCATCGGCCGAGATATCGACCGCATCGACAGCGGCATCGGGGAAGGCGTCGGCCATCATGATGGCCAGGCAGCCGGAGCCCGTGCACAGTTCGAGGATGTTCTGTACATCGTCGGGCGAGTTGACCCACGGTGCAAAGTACTCGGGAATCAGCTCGGCGATGAAAGAGCGCGGCACGATGGTGCGCTCATCGACGTAGAAGTTGTAGGTGCCCAGCCACGCCTCGTTGGTGATGTAAGCGGCCGGCACGCGCTCGTTGGTGCGGCGATCGATCACGGCCAGCACCGACGCTACTTCGTCGGGCAGCAACTGCGCGTCGAGGAAGGGATCGAGACGGTCGAGCGGCAGCTTGAGCGTGTGCAGGATCAGGTAGGCCGCCTCGTCGAACGCCTCGGCGCTGCCATGGCCGAAAAACAGCTTGGCCGTATTAAAACGGGTGACGGCATAGCGCAGCAGGTCGCGCGGCGTGGTGAAAGGCGTGGTATTCATGACTATCTCGTTCAGTAAGGTGCCGTTCGCTGTGTGCGGTGCACAGCGCACAGCGTCAGGCCAGCAGGTTTTCCAGCGTACGGCGATAAACATTTTTGAGCGGATCGATAAAACGCAGCTCGATATGTTCGTCGATCTTGTGGATGCTGGCGTTGGGAGGGCCGAATTCTATCACTTGGGGGCAGATCTGGGCGATAAAGCGTCCGTCCGAGGTGCCTCCGGTGGTGGACAGTTCAGCATCAACGCCGGTCTCCGACTTGATGGCTGCGCACAGCGCGTCGCTGAGCGTGCCGCGCGGCGTGAGGAAGGGCAGGCCGCTGAGCGCCCACTTGATTTCGTAGTGCAGGCCATGTTTGTCGAGAATCGCATGCACGCGGCGCTTGAGGTCTTCATGCGTGCTGGCGGTGGAAAAGCGGAAATTGAAGTCGATCACCATCTCGCCGGGAATCACGTTGTTGGCGCCGGTGCCGCCATTGATGTTCGACATTTGCCACGACGTCGGCAGGTAGTACTCATTACCTTCATCCCACACTTCGGCCACCAGTTCGGCCAGCGCGGGCGCAGCCAGGTGGATCGGGTTGCGCGCCAGCTGCGGGTAGGCGATGTGGCCCTGCACACCCTTGACGGTGAGCTTGCCCGACAGCGAACCGCGGCGGCCGTTCTTGATGATGTCGCCAAGCGTTTCGTCCGAGGTCGGTTCGCCGACGATACAGTAGTCCAGCGTTTCGCCGCGTTCCTTGAGCAGGTTGCAGACCACCACCGTACCGTCGGTAGCCGGACCTTCTTCGTCGCTGGTGATCAAAAAGGCGATTGAACCCTTGTGATCGGCGTGGGCGGCGACAAATTCTTCCACCGCCACCACGAAGGCAGCGATCGAGGTTTTCATGTCGGCGGCGCCGCGGCCATACAGCTTGCCGTCGCGGTGCGTGGGCGTGAAGGGCAGCGACTGCCATTTGTCCACCGGACCGGTAGGCACCACATCGGTATGGCCGGCAAACACCAGCACCGGCGAGGTCGTGCCACGGCGCGCCCACAGGTTGGTCACGCCATTCGATGCGATGGTTTCGCAAACGAAGCCCAGTGGCGTGAGCAGGTCGATCAGGTGCTGCTGGCAGCCTTTGTCGTCGGGCGTGACGGAGGACAGTGCGATCAGTTTTTCGGTCAGCGCCAGGGTCTTGGATGGAGTCATGTCGGTTATTTAAAAATTTGTTGGTATTGCGCGTCGGCGAAACCGACCGAATAAGCGCCGTCCTTGTCGAGCACCGGGCGCTTGATCACGGACGGATTTTCCAGCATCAGGGCAATCGCCGCCTCGTCATCGACGATGGACGCCTTGCGCTCATCGGACAGCGCACGCCAGGTCGTGCCTTTTTTATTCACCAGCACATCGCGCGACAGCTGCGTGAGCCAGCCAGCGACGATATCGCGGCTCAGGCCCTGTTTTTTAAAATCGTGAAACGCAAAAGCGTGCTGCTGATCAGCGAGCCAGGTGCGCGCTTTTTTGACGGTGTCGCAGTTGGGGATGCCGTAGAGAGTGATGGTCATAGCCGGATAAGTTGCTTGTTCGATTGTGTCTGTGCGGAGGGGCTATAGCTTAGCACGGGCGGCAGGGGCATCAAAATTTTGGTGGGAACTCGCGCCTGCTATTATTTGGCAAAAATCGGATACATTAATCTTCATGCCGACGTCTCGGAGGTCGCCATGCCCCAAATCACTTTAAATATAGACATAAACGATAGCGAACTGCAGACATTGCAGGCTGTGGCGCATTTTAGGCAAACCGAGCCCTTGGAGATGCTGGGCGCTGTTCTTAAGCAAGGGCTGCAACAACTGGCGCCAGAGGCCAAGGTGGACTTGGCTGGCCTGACATTGCAGGAACGGCAGACCAGGCGATTTGCCTTGTTGCAGGGCAGTAGCGGGATATGGCAAGGGGAACCCGGAAAAGCAGAGGGACGGGCTGCTGTATCACAGGCGCTGCGCTGTGAGTAGGCTAAGCCCTTAGTGCCATTAAGTTAAGAGCCGTCGTTCCCGCGAAAGCGGGAACCCATGCTGAATTTGCCTGGCGGACTCCCTACAAATTCCCGCTTTCGCGGCGGTCCGCCGATGCGCAGTGACAATAGCCTTAGTCCTGAAGCAGCATGCAAACTGAATGAATACGTCAACAACTGGCGCCAGAGTAGCTTTTCCCTGTACGCAGGTCGAACCCGACGAAACAGCGATACTTGGCGCTGGGTGTATAGGAGCACCACACCTCGCCCTTGCTACGCAGACGCTCTCCTTTTTCATCGCTGCAAGTGACCGTCGCGTCCGGATACAGCGAATCGAAGATTTCCTTTGCAGCCGAGCCTTCGATGGTAATAGCGATTTTGCGGTCGCTCGTTGTCGGTGCTGCTTTTTCACCAGGGGTGCTGGAGTAAACCAAATACGAAGCTTTGAGTGGCCGATATTTCCCGTCCCAGTTTGCAATCTCGCTTGCATAGGTCCACGACAATAGCGCGGTTGAGGCGAGGGCGGTAGCGAGCAGCTTTTTCATCTGATCACCTCTGCTTTGATCGCAACATGAAAATGGTCATCATGGTTTGTCCATGCCTGGACGGATGGATGGGTACTGGTGTCGTTGAACAATATCTTCCTTACCAACGCATGCGAAAAGAAGATGCCGATCAGTTTTGCCGTTGCCTTTTGATCGTACTCATCTTTTTGATGCCAGGTAACAGGAGCGTGAGCACCATCCTTGCGGAGTGGGCGGATGTCTACTTGTAAGCCATTTTTGTGCGACGCATGGTCCTTGTTTTCAGGACCATCGGCAAGGCTGATGTTGCCAACGCCAAATTGGCGATGATCTATCGCCGCCCATTCCCGCTCAACGAACATGATGACACTGATCATTGAAGGGTGAGCGTAGTGGAAAGCCCCCGCACCAGGGGTGCCATAGACGTAATAACCAGCGTCCGCTGGCGCCTGCGGGAGCATGAAATAACGGCGAGAGTCTTGCGGTTGGAGATTTAGCATCGCCGCCTCCATCAAACGATCTTGTTGGCCGTCAAATCCCAGCCGCCGGAAGTATTTCCAGCCATGCCGCCTGAGATCTTTTGCTGGGCGTATTTCCATTTGACTTTGGAAAACTTCAACCCGATCGAGTCGTGCACGATGCTGCCACCGTGCACGCCCTGGTCGATGCTCCCAATCATCACGTTTTCCAGCTCGATCTCGTAGTACTTGATGGGCTTGCCGTCGCCATCGGCACGCATGAATTCGAGCGTCGCTTTCGGGATCGTTTTCCCGGAAGAGCAGGTCTGCATCAGGATAGGCGAGGAGATATCGGCAAGTTTCGTAAGGTGCAGACTCTTATGCTCGCAACGCTCGGCGCTATGGCCACCGGCGGTTGATGCCGTTGCGCTGTTGGGCTGCTTGACGCCCCAGTTGGCTGAAGTAATTTCTATCCAGCCTTGGTGTGCCGCGTCTGTGGATTCGCCTTTGATTCCTTCAATGAACAGGTACACGTCGCTTGCCATAGAGCCTCCAAAAATAGATGGGATGGGGCGTTTATGGTTGCGCTGTTGGCGGTGGCGGGGATTGGGATGCCGCAAGACGTGTGGGATCAGCGCGGCTTAACGGCAATTTTCACGTCCCATGAGACGACAGCTATTCTTGCGAAAGCTGCGCCATTGTCTCTCTCATATCAATAAAAGTGCTTTTAGGATATTATTGAGTTGCCAAAAATACATCTATAATTTCCAGTGTGTCACATTGCATTCTAGAGGCAGTGTATACGTAGCGGGCGCTGGGCATGAACAGGCAGAACTGATTATGACTTGGTCTGATGAATGATTCTGCGGAAGCTGCGGCTTCTTTTTGTGCCAATCGCGTACTGGCCAATATTGCTTGACTTGCTGCGACTGGCGCAGCGCCGATTTCTGGCGCCCGACGGGGACAAGCGGGCCGATATCCTGCTCAAGCTACACCCACTGCGGGACTGTGGGCCAACAGAATTTGAATTATTCAGACCGGACTACATAAAATTTCCAATTGGCATAGGGAGCAACGAGACAACTAGGGCGGCTCTATTTTGTTTACTCGACTGCTTCCTTGAACGTCCCAAATCGGAATCGAACCACCAATACAAGGATTTTCAATCCCCAGCCCGCACGCCGTGCTTACTGGTTCAAGGTAAATCCGGTAAAAGAAGCCGCCGCGCCAGGCGATGCCGCAGCCTCCCCAGCCTTGCCATCCGCCCCATTATTCAACTGCCACAGCAGATTATTCGCCGAATCAGCATTCGCCAACGCCTCATCACGGCCAACCACGCCATCCTGCACCAGCTTGCGCAACGCCTGCTCAAACGATTGCGAGCCCGGCGACATGCTGTTGTCGAGCGCCTCTTTGATTTGCCCGATATCGCCTTTTTCAATCAGGTCGGCGATCGCGCGCGAGTTGACCATGACTTCCACTGCCGCTGCGCGGGCGCCGCCGCTCAGGGCCGGTACCAGCCGCTGCGAGACGATGGCGTTGACGGTGGACGACAGGTCTTGCAGCAGCGCGGCGCGGCTTTCGATCGGATAAAAGCCGATGATGCGGTTGAGCGCGTTGTAGCTGTTGTTGGCGTGTAGCGTGGCCACCACCAGGTGGCCGGACTGGGCGTAGGCCAGTGCTGCGGCCATGGCTTCGCGGTCGCGGATTTCGCCGATCAGGATGCAGTCGGGCGCCTGGCGCAGGGCGTTGCGCAGGGCGGTGGAAAAATCGCGGGCGTCGCTGCCGATTTCGCGCTGGTTGACGATGGACTGCTGGTTCTTGAATAAAAACTCGATCGGGTCTTCCAGCGTGAGGATGTGGCCCGGCGCGCTGGCGTTGCGGTGGTCGAGCATGGCGGCGATGGTGGTCGATTTGCCGGAGCCGGTCGATCCGACCACCAGCAGCAGGCCGCGCTTTTCCATGATCAGCTGGCCCAGTACCGGCGGCAGGTTCAGCGAGGACAGGGCAGGGATGTCGCTGGGGATGTAGCGGAACACGGCGGAGATGCTGCCGCGCTGGCGGAATGCCGACAGGCGGAAGCGGCCCACGCCGGTTAGCGATACGCCCATATTGAGTTCGTTGGTGGCGGCCAGTTCGGCCATTTGCGCTGGCGATGCCACCTGTGCCAGCAGCGCCTCGATATGCTCGGGCGTGAGGATTTGTTCGTTGACGGGCGTGAGGCGCCCGCCGATCTTGAGGTGCACCGGAGAATGCGCGGCCAGGAACATGTCCGACGCGTGCTTTTCCTGCATTAGCTGGAACAGGCGCTCCATTGCCATGGCGTTCTCCCGGCGTACCTCTTCTCGCTACGCGTGCTTAAACCCCGCGCAGCAGTTCGTTGATACCGGTCTTGGCGCGGGTTTTGGCGTCCACGCGTTTGACGATCACGGCGCAGTACAGCGAGTACTTGCCGTCGTCCGATGGCAGGCTGCCCGATACCACCACGGAGCCCGATGGAATGCGGCCGTAGCTCACTTCGCCGGTGGCGCGGTCGTAGATCTTGGTCGATTGGCCGATGTAGACGCCCATCGAGATCACCGAGTTTTCTTCGACGATCACGCCTTCGACGATTTCCGAGCGGGCGCCGATGAAGCAGTTGTCTTCGATGATGGTCGGATTGGCTTGCATCGGTTCCAGCACGCCGCCGATGCCCACGCCGCCCGACAGGT
Organism: Duganella sp.; assembly: GCA_040508275.1. Taxonomy (GTDB): domain Bacteria; phylum Pseudomonadota; class Gammaproteobacteria; order Burkholderiales; family Burkholderiaceae_D; genus Rugamonas. The sequence continues at coordinate 5,963 of JBEVNE010000194.1, read as the reverse complement.
GGACGTTCTTGCCGATCTGCGCGCAGGAGCCGACGGTGGCCCAGGTATCGACCATGGCGCCTTCATCGACGTAGGCGCCGATGTTGACGTAGGACGGCATCAGCACGACGTTCTTGGCGATGAACGAGCCACGGCGCGCCACGGCTGGCGGCACCACGCGGAAGCCGCCCTTGGCAAAGTCTGCCTCGGTGTAGTTGGCGAACTTGGTCGGGACCTTGTCGTAGAACTGCATGGTGCCGTCCGATGGCATGGCAACGTTGTTCTCGAGACGGAACGACAGCAGCACGGCTTTTTTCACCCACTGGTTGACGACCCAGTCGCCGCTGGTTTTTTCAGCCACGCGGATGGTGCCCGCATCGAGGCCGGCGATCACGTGCGCGACGGCGTCGCGCAGTTCGGCGGCGCCGTTGGCTGGGTTGATGTTGGCGCGGTCTTCCCAGGCCTGGTCGATGATTTGCTGGAGTTGTTGGGTCATGATGGTTCTATCTTATTTGTTGAGGGTTTTGCAGAACTGGACGATGCGCTGCGCCGCTTCCAGGCCTTCCGCGGTTTCGGCGACCAGCGCCATGCGGATGCGGTTGCGGCCCGGATTGCTGCCGTGCGCATCGCGCGCCAGGTAGCTGCCCGGCAGGACCGTGACATTATATTCGGCGTACAGGCGCTGGGCGAACTCGGTGTCCGACAGGCCGGTGCGGCTGACGTCGGCCCACAGGTAAAAGCCGGCGTCGGGCAGTTCGACGTCCAGCACGTCGCGCAGCAGCGGCGTGATGGCGTTGAACTTGGCGCGGTATTGTTCGCGGTTCTGTTCGACATGGGTTTCGTCGTTCCAGGCCGCGATCGACGCAGCTTGCACGGCAGGGCTCATGGCGCTGCCGTGATAGGTGCGGTACAACAGGAATTTTTTCAGCACTTCGGCGTCGCCGGCCACAAAGCCCGAGCGCATGCCGGGCACGTTGGAGCGCTTGGACAGGCTGCTGAACACCACCAGCCGCGCATACGGACGCTCCACCGTGGACAAGCCCAGCACGTGGGCCGCCTGCAGCGCGCCCAGCGGCGCCTCATCGCCGTGGTAAATCTCGGAATAGCACTCGTCGGCGGCGATGATGAAGTTATAGCGCTCGGACAGGGCAAACAGGTTTTCCCAGTCGGTCAGCGTGAGCACGGCGCCGGTCGGGTTGCCGGGCGAGCACAGGAACAGCAGCGATACCCGTTGCCAGATCTCGGCCGGAATGCTGTCGTAGTCGCAGCCGAAATTGCGCGCCGGGTCCGAGTTGACAAAGTAGGGCTCAGCGCCGGCCAGGTAGGCCGCGCCTTCGTAAATCTGGTAAAACGGATTGGGGCACACCACCAGCGATTTGGCTGCCGGGTCGATCACCGTCTGCGCAAAGGCAAACAGCGCCTCGCGCGAGCCGTTTACCGGCAGCACCTGGGTAGCCGGATTAATCGTTGGCAGGCCGTAGCGGCGTTCAAGCCAGGCGGCGATGGCGCCGCGCAGTGCGTCGGAGCCGACCGTGGTCGGGTAGCTGGCCAGGCCGCCGATGTTATCGACCAGCGCCTGCTCGATGAAACGCGGCGTGGGATGCTTGGGCTCTCCCATGCCAAGGCTGATGGCTTTGTACGCGGCGTTGGCAGTCACCTGCGCGAACAACTGGCGCAGCTTTTCAAAGGGGTACGGTTGCAGCTTGTCGAGATATGGATTCACTGTGAAGGACCGGAAGCGGGCATTGAAAAAAAGGGTTAAACACGGGTTGACTGCATGTCTGACTGCGGGTCTGACTGCGCAAGGCGGTGCTGCGGTCGGCGCGCGTCTTGCATTATAACGTCTCTGTCATCCGCTCGTGATGCGCGTAAAAACCATATCAAAACAATCAAATGGCGGGTTTGGCAATTGGTGTGAAAAGAATACGCAATTAATGCGATACTGGCGTCAGATCAGTCATTGCGGGAGCCTTATGCAAGTAGAACAGTACGATGGTGTGATTGGCGCAGACGTGAGCCGGCGCGTGATGGCAATTCGCCTGGTCACGGGCCTGTTACAGGGGCTGGTGCTGTACTGGCTGTACCGCTCCGGCACGCAGGGTGTCTGGCCGGCCACCACGCCCTATCTGTTCATTCCGCTGGTCCTGCTGGTGTTGCTGCTGCCGCCGCTGCTGATCTCCAGCCTGGGCCACATGGCGCCGCGCCGGGTGGCACTGTGGTGCGCTTTAGCGGCGCTGGTGCTGCTGGTGTTTGGCCTGCACGATATCTGGCGCACCGGCGGCAGCGAGTTCAACGCCGAGCTGTTGGGCCGTCGCAACCGGCACCAGCCGTCCACCATGGCGATGATGCTGGCGGCGGCGTTTTTGTACATCTCGCACGCGCTGGTGATGGCGGGCACGCTGGACGGCAAGCGCATTGCCAGTTACGGCAGCTACTTTGAGGTAGCCTGGAAGCTGGCCGTGCAACTGCTGTTTTCGGCGTTTTTCGTCAGCACGCTGTGGGCCGTGCTGTGGATGGGCGCTGGTCTGTTCGGACTGGTCAAACTCGACTTTCTCAGTCGCCTGCTGGAAAAGCCCTGGTTTTTCATGCCGGTGATTTTCTTTGCGCTGTCGTGGGCCTTGCACATCACCGACGTGCGGCCGGCGATTGTGCGCGGCATTCGAACGCTGTTGCTGGTGCTGGCTTCGTGGCTGCTGCCGGTGGCGGTGCTGGTGATTGCCGGTTTTCTGTGCACGCTGCCGTTCACCGGCCTGGAAGCGTTGTGGGGCACGCGCCGCGCCACCTCGTTGCTGCTGGGCGCCAGCGCCATGCTGATCATGCTGATCAACGCCGCCTTCCAGAACGGCCAGACGGCGGCGCCGCTGGCGATACGCGTCAGCGCGCGCATGGGCGCCATCCTGCTGCTGCCGCTGGCCGGCATCGCCGTGTATGCGCTGGGCCTGCGCGTGCACGATTACGGCTGGACCTCGGACCGTATCATCGCTGCCGCCTGCCTGCTGGTGGTGGCCTGCTACGCCATCGGCTACCAGTGGGCGGCGCACCGCTATCACACCTGGCTGGTGGAAATCGCTCCGGTCAACGTCGCTGCAGCCTTTTTGGTGCTGGCCGTGCTGCTGGCCTTGTTTACGCCGCTGGCCGACCCGGCCCGCCTGTCGGTCAACAACCAGATGGCGCGGCTGCAGTCCGGCGCAGTGACGGCCGACCGCTTCGACTATCTTTATCTGCGCTTCGACGGGCAGCGCTACGGCCAGCAGGCGCTGGAACAACTGGCCGCGCAAGGCGTGGGCGACAACCCCAAACTGGTCAGCGAGCGCGCCGCCGCCGCACTCAAAAGAACCCGCCGCTGGGACCCGAAAGATGATGTGCTGAGCGCCTCGTCGCTGGCTGACAATCTCACGCTATGGCCGTCCACGGCCAGGCTGCCGGACAGCTTTTTGTCGCAGCCCTGGAACGACGTCGCACACCCCGAGCTGCCGGCGTGCATGCGCGGCGCCGGTCCCAAGTGCGACGTAGTGATGATCGATCCCGACAGCGACGGCAAGCAGGACGTGCTGGTGCTGAACAAGGGATATCTCGGCGGCTACCTGTTCAGCCAGTCGGCCAGCGGCCGCTGGCAGCTTGCCGCCTACATGCGCGCCAGCGCCTGCAAGCCGCTGCTCGAAGCGCTGCGCGAAGGCCGTTATACGCTGGCGCCGCCGCGTTACAAGGCGCTCGATATCGGCGGTGTGCAGTTGCTGTTCGATCCGGTGTTCAATCCTGACGACTGCAAAAATTCTGATTAGGTTCCGCCGCTAGAGGAGGGGCTGGGCATGCTGGGCGATGGCCATAGCGTATACTGCCGGTAAATTCACCTTTACCGTTCAGGCCAACATGCCATTTTCTTCGCTGGGCCTCGCCCCCTCGCTCGTCAACGCCGTTACCGCCATGGGCTACCAGCAGCCCACCGCCATCCAGCGCGAGGCCATTCCCGTCATCCTGCAGGGCGGCGATGTGCTGGGCGCGGCGCAAACGGGTTCCGGCAAAACTGCGGCTTTCCTGCTGCCGCTGCTGCAAGCGCTGCTTGACAACCGCAGCGGCCCGCGCCAGTTGCATGGCCTGATCCTGGTGCCGACGCGCGAGCTGGCGGTGCAGGTGGGCGAATCGCTGCGCCGGCTGGTGGCGCAGTTGCCGATGCCGGTCAAGGTGTCCATCGTGTTTGGCGGCGTGTCGATCAACCCGCAGATGATGGCGCTGCGCGGCGGCGCCGACGTGGTGGTGGCCACGCCTGGGCGGTTGCTGGACCTGATCGATCACAATGCGCTCAGCATTTCGCGCGCCGCCATGCTGGTGCTCGACGAAGCCGACCGCCTGCTCGATCTCGGCTTTGCCGACGAACTGCAGCGCATTCTGGCGCTGCTGCCGCGCCAGCGCCAGAACCTGTTCTTTTCCGCCACCTTCGCGCCGGCCGTGCAGGCACTGGCCGATACCATCCTGCACCAGCCAACCCGCATCGAGGTGTTATCCGAGCCGGCCAGCAAACCCGATATCGCGCAGCGTGCGATCATGGTCGATGTGCCGCGCCGGACCATGCTGCTGCGTTACCTGATCCTGCAATACCAATGGCCCGCAGTGCTGGTGTTCGTGGCGTCGCGCTACGCGGCCGAACATGTGGCGGACAAGCTCAATCGCAACGGCATCAAGGCCGGCGCCTTCCACGGTGAGTTCAGCCAGGGCGCCCGCACCGAGGTGCTGGGTGACTTCAAGGCCGGGCGCCTGCAGGTGCTGGTGGCTACCGATGTCGCCGCGCGCGGCATCGACATTGCGCGCCTGCCGGCGGTGGTCAATTACGACTTGCCGCGTTCGGCCGTCGATTACACGCACCGCATCGGCCGCACCGGCCGCGCCGGCGAGAGCGGCCTGGCAATCAGCTTTGTCAGCGCAGACACCGAACAGCACTTCCGCCTGATCGAAAAGCGCCAGAATCTGCGCCTGCCACGCGAGCAGGTAGCGGGATTCGAGCCGGTGGAAACCGCACCTGCACCCATCCATGCCGCCACTGATACCGTCAACGGCGGCATCAAGGGCAAGCGCAAGAGCAAGAAGGACAAGCTGCGTGAACTGGCTGCCGACAACGAGGGTAATCGTCAGTAAGATGAATCGAGTAATCTGCGGCGCGGCCAGTAATGCCGTTAAGTTAAGCTCCGTCCTTCCCGCTTTCGCGGCGGTCCGCCGATGCGGAATGATAATCTCAAATTTCGCCTTAACTTCACGGCATCATCACCGAAGCCAGCGCCGACGACAGCGACGGCGGCCTGGCCAGCTACCAGCTGGTGCTGCGCGATGCGCTGGCGATCCTGGAAAAGCGCAGCAATACGCCGGCGTTCCGCAACATGAACGAGGTGGAAATCGTTCAGCGCCTGCTCCACGAGTGGCGCCATAAAAGCCCGATACTGGGCACCTGCTTCCTGCACGATACCGACGAAGCATTTGAGCTGGCCGAGTATCCGCGCCGCGAATTCACCATGCAGCACAACGAATCGGACGCCGCCTTCATCCGCCGCCTGCTCAGTCGCCGTGACCCTGCTGCCTACCGCCTGTATATCGAGGCACGCAAACTATGGCGCAGCAAGCAAGCCTGGGTGCTTACGCGAGAGGAGAATGCAAAAATATTGAAAGATGTCAGTACCGCGGCAGACATGGGCGATTGGGGAGCACGGGCCCTGATGGCTCACTTTTATCTATACGGACTGGGTGGTCTTGAAACGAATAAGGTTCTTGATCCTGTACCAGAAAAAGCCATCGAAATTGAACGCATGGCTGTCGCAGCAGGCCAACCCTGGGGTTTCTACGACCTGGGCGTAGCGTATGAGCATGGTTATGGCGATGTTCCTCAAGATACGGATCTCGCGTGGGCCTATTACCTTCGCGCAGCAGAATTGGGAAGTCCTGATGCACAAATGGCTTTGGCCAGTGCCTATGGCGATGCCAGACGCTTTGAAGACGAG
>JBEVNE010000175.1:0-5022 GCA_040508275.1 Duganella sp. | reverse complement strand
CACCTGGGCACCCTGGTCCGGCTGGACCGCGAAGGGCGGGCGCCCGCCGATAACCCCTTTGTGGGCCAGCCTGGCGCCGCGCCGGAAATCTACAGCCTGGGCCACCGTAATGCGCAGGGCGTGGCGCTCGATCCGGCCACGGGCGCACTGCTGATCACAGAACACGGCGCACGCGGCGGCGATGAACTGAACCGCATCGTCGCCGGTGGCAATTACGGCTGGCCGGTGGTGACCGCAGGCATTGACTACCCGTTCGCCAGCATCACGCCGTTCCGCCACCTGCCGGGATATCGCGATCCTGATTTGGTGTGGACACCCTCCATCGCCCCGGCCGGACTGGCCATCTATGACGGCGCACTGTTCGCCGACTGGCGCGGCGACCTGCTGGTACCTGCCTTAAGAGAACGCGCTGTACGCCGCGTACTGCGTGACGGCCAGCGCATCGTTGGACAACAACTGCTGCTGGCGGAATTGAACTTGCGCATACGCGATGTCAAAGTGGCGCCTGATGGTGCAATTTATGTTCTTACCGATGGTGTTGATGGCAAACTGCTGCGACTGACGCCGTCGCATGGTAAGCCTTGAGAGGGATTGCGGTTGCTTATCAACGGCGGCGGGCTACACTGTCGCGTTTTTTGAAATAATCACTTTATCGTACGGCTTTGCAACGACAAGTGTGCCATTGGCGTCACGCACAAATATGCCTGCACTAATCAGCGTTGCTTCACGCAGAGCCTTATCCTTTAAAACGCGTTCGTGGTGAGCACGTAAAATCGCCATTTCCCTCTCGTGCTTCGTCTGTTTGTTGGCACCGATGGGAGGTGATGGAAATTTTTTTAACATGATGATCTGCTCGCTAAGCCACACACAGGGGGACAGCTAAAGAGGCGGCTGGCAAATGTCGGGAGGATTTACTCACCTCGTGAAGGCGCTTACAACAAGCTGGATTTGGGAGTGCTTAAATTTTCAGCAGCTTAGTGGTTGTGCGAAAATGAAGCATGGTTACCTTGAAATCCAAAGCCAAGTCAGCGCGTGAGCCTGCACCCAAGGCGAAGCGTGATGGAGTCAACTCATCCGCCTCATCTTCTTCTGATAAGGTGGCCAACCCCTATGCCATATCAGACAAGGAAGCCGCTCAAGCGGTGCGCCGTGCCGGGATTGTTACAGCTGGGGGCAACCTCTTTCGCGTGTACAAATGATTGAGCGGTAGTTGCTCGTCGCCTATCATGGTTGTGATATCACGACGAGTGCAAGCAGCCGAAAGCCCAAGAAGCATGCAGGAAAGTAGCTCAATTCTATTGGATTGTGTTGATGGTATCTGGGCAGGTGGCTTGTTCCAGTTCTTCCAGCCATTGCATAGCCTGCTCCCGACTAGACCCACACATCTCCTCCGAAGGCTGCAATCCCCCGCAAAACGCCGGCCGCTCCGGCTTGCCGAAGATGTTGCAGCGGTTGTCTGCTCCCAGCTGAATACACCTGACGCCCGCAGGTTTCCCATCCGGCATACCGGGAATCGGGCTGGTAATCGAAGGCGCGGTGCAGCAGGCGCCGCAGTTTTCACGGCATTTCATCAGTTTCTCTGGTGTGCCGGCCAAGCGGCAGGTGGATAGCAGGCGGGTTCGGTAAAGACCGCGATTATACGCCCGCACCCACCCATGCAGCCACCTGCTGCGCCACCCAGTCGCCATCATCTAACGGCAAATCATGGCCGGCATCCGGGTGTATGCGGTGCGGCGCCTGCCAGGCTTGTGCCAGCGACTGTGAGCAGCGCGGATCGACGAGTTGATCGCCGGCACTCGACAGCACCAGCAGCGGCGTGGCCGGGCGTGATGGCGGGGCGCGGAAGCGTGCGGCGGCCCATAGCTGGCGCAGGGCGTTGCGGCGTGTGACCGGGAATTGCTGCTGGTAGCCGAGCCAGCGGCGCAGCAAGCCTTCGCGGGCGGCGGCGTCGCCGTGGCGGCTGGTCAGGCGCAGGATCAGCCTTTCCTGCGCCTCCACGGTACCATCGGCCAGCATGCGCCAGATGGCCGGGTAGTTGCGCCAGCGCAGGCGCTGGTGGAAACGGCTGAACGGCCGCATGCTGGTGTTGACCAGCACCGCCCGGGCGATTTCATGCGGGTAGCGGCTGGCCCATTCCACCGCCACCATGCCGCCCAGCGACAACGCCAGCAGATTGTACGGCGGCGGGACGCCGCGCTGGCGCAGGTCGGCGCGGCAGAATTCGACCATTTCCGCCACCGACGTCGGACTGGTCAGCGCATGGTGCATGCCATTGCCGGGCAGGTCGGGCGTGACGATGACGGTGCCGGGTAGTGCCTGCGCCAGTTGTCCAGGGAAGCGGCCCCAGTGGCGTTGTTCGCGCATCAGGCCGCGCAGCAAAATCCAGGTCGCCATTTATCCTCCGTACCATTGCACCAGCGCGCGCCGCTGCTGCTGCTTGCGCGCCAGCCCTTCGGGCAGCCAGCGGCCGTGGCTGTTCACTGCCCGCATCAGAAAATCAAACCAGATCAGGTGGCGGCGCAGCACCCGCTGCAGCCGGTGGGTGGCGGTGGGGTTGAACATGGCCACGCGGTCGAACAACTGGCGCGGGTTCTTTTTTACCCATAGCCACGATCCCATTTCGAGCGTGAGTGGCAGAAATACCCGCTCGCTGTAGCTGGTGCCGTTCAGGTACATGTAATCCCACAGGTCGCCATGGGTGCGGTACTGGCGGCTTTGCGGCTCGAATATGTAGTTGTGGTTCGGATAACTTTCGCTGAATAGTGCTTCCAGCGCGGCGATGTCGGCCAGGTGGGGAATCGGCGCGGCCGTGTGGGCGTAGGGAAACCAGATGCGGTCGCGCAGGCCAAAGCCCGAGTGGCAGTCGAGCGCCATGCTGAACTGGCGGCTCAGCAGTTCGCGCTCGACCAGTTCGCAGACGGCGCGGCTTTCCGGCTCCATCGGCGCCCCGGCAGGCCCCCGGTACCAGGGCAGGCGGGCGCTGTAGTGCTGGCCGCCGAGCATGAAGGGTACGCGGTCCACGGCGCTCAGCGGCGCGTTGCGCATCAGGTCCACGCCCTGCGGATTGCAGCGCGTGGCCTGCCACATGCCGCCGGGATTCACCAGCGGCATGAACACCAGCCGCATCGATTCCAGCTGCTGGTGCAGCGTGCTGTCCCAGCGCAGCCGCGCCAGGATGCTTTCCATGAAGGACAGGAGCACCTGGGTGCCGATCCGCTCCAGGCCATGGATGCCGCCAAAAAAGCCCAGTGCCGGCACATCGGGGCTGGGGTTGCCCAAAGCGATTGTATAAACGGGAAATTGCCGTCCATCCATGTCTATACTGCACGGCATGCCCACTTCCATATGCTTGGCGCCGGCGTCGATCAGGCGCTTCAGGGTGATCAGTTCGGGCAGGTTCTTCTCGGGCATGGGATGAACAGCTGGGGAAATTAAGCAGAGTGTAGCCGAGTTGGACAGTTTCGCCATGCACGCCAGTACGGCATTTTCAGGCCATGTCGCAAATTCCTGCGCGATATTCCGAAAAGTAACTTGACGAAATCGTTTACCTTCCCTAGCCTTCCTACCGGAGATTTCAATTCACTATAGAAGAAAGGTAGACGATGACACACGTTCCAAGCCGCCTGGCGCTGCTGCTGACCGCCATTCTGGCCACCGGGGTAGTCCACGCTGAAGGGCCATACCGCAACACCGACAACAAAAACCTCAACGACACCAGCGAGGGCACCTACCCGGTACCGTACAAAAAGCCGACCGTCGCCGAAATTACCGGTGCGCTCGACCGCGTGCGCGGCTACGTGGACAGCATCACCCCGACCCGTATCATCGATAAAGAGACCAAGAAGCCGATTACCGACCTGCGCAAGCCGGTCAAGGGCGCCATCTTCGAGCCTTCGACCAATGAATTCGGCCTGATGGTCTATGAAATGGGCGTGATCCACTCGGGACTGATCAAAGCTGCCGAAGTGACCGGCGACAAGCGCTATACGGACATGACCCGTCGTCACCTGCAATTCTTCAAGGACACCAAGCCTTACTTCCGCGCCCAGGAAGATCAGTTCAAGCTGGGCCGTTCCAACAGCTTTACCCGCTTCCTGCAGCCGATGTCGCTTGACGACAGCGGCTCGATGTGTGCCGCGCTGGTGCGCGCGCGCTTTGCCAAGGTCGGTCCCGATCTGAAGGACATGATCGATACCTGCAGCCAGTACGTGCAAAAGCAGCAATATCGCCTCGATGACGGCACCTTTGCCCGCAAGCGTCCGCAAGCGTCTTCGCTGTGGGCCGACGATATGTACATGGGCATTCCGGCGCTGGCCGAAATGGGCCACCTGACGGGGGACAAGGCATGGTTTGACGATGCTGCCTCGAACGTGCTGACTATGGCCAAGCACCTGTACAACAAGGACAACAACCTGTTCACCCACGGCTGGAACGCCAACAATCCGGATGCGCCGCGCTTCTACTGGGCCCGTGCCAACGGCTGGGCCGTGCTGGCCATGAGCGATCTGCTCGACGTGCTGCCGAAAGACCATCCGTCGTACAACAAGGTGCTGGAACAGCTGCGCGCCAGCCTGCACGGTATCGCCGAAACGCAATCGGGCACCGGCCTGTGGCACCAGATGCTGGACCGTAACGACTCCTACCTGGAAACTTCGGCCACCGCCATCTTCGTGTATGTGTTTGCGCACGCGATCAATGAAGGCTGGATCAGCCCGACCACCTACGGCTCCATCGCCCAGGCTGGCTGGATTGGTCTGAGCACCCGCATCAACGCCAAGGGCCAGGTCGAAGGCACCTGCGTGGGCACCACGTTTGCCAGCGACCAGGTGTACTACTACAACCGTCCTACCAGCGTGAACGCCATGCACGGTTACGGTCCGGTACTGCTGGCCGGCGCCGAAATGCTGCGCCTGCTGAAAAATCCGGAAATCGACATCCAGCACAAGCTGCGCACCTATCACTACGTGCCGCGCGAACATGGTAAAGCCATCAGCGATCACTGATAATTAAACGCTTATTAAT
>JBEVNE010000136.1:0-3090 GCA_040508275.1 Duganella sp. | reverse complement strand
CAAGCCGCCCAAGGCTTACCGCGAAATCTTCCAGATCCTCAAGCAGGTCGAGGCCAAGAAGAAAAAAGCGGCTACCGCTACGGCAGCCGATGCGGACGACGCCGACAGCGAAGAAGATGACGAGTAAGCCGTTGCATACCGATGCGCCGCTGGTGATTGGCCTGGTGTCGGTCTCGGACCGCGCCAGCGGCGGCGTCTACCAGGACCAGGGCATCCCCGCCCTGCAGGACTGGCTGGCGCGCACCATCACCACGCCGTATCGGCTAGAGACGCGCCTGATCGCCGACGAGCAAGCGCAGATCGAAGCCACGCTGGTCGAGCTGGTGGACAGCGCACGCTGCCACCTGGTGCTGACCACCGGCGGCACCGGTCCGGCACGGCGCGACGTCACGCCCGAAGCCACGCTGGCCGTGGGCAGCAAGGAAATGCCGGGTTTCGGTGAACAGATGCGCCAGATCAGCCTGCGCTTTGTGCCGACCGCCATCCTGTCGCGCCAGACCGCCGTGATCCGCGAAACACCGGACCACGCGGCCTTGATCATGAACCTGCCGGGCCAGCCCAAGGCGATTGCCGAAACGCTGGGCGGCCTGAAGGACGCCGACGGCAATACAGTCGCCGGCGGCATCTTTGCCGCCGTCCCCTATTGCATCGACCTGATCGGCGGCCCGTACATGGAAACCGATCCCGCCGTGTGCAAGGCCTTCCGTCCCAAGTCGGCGCTGCGTCCCACTGCCATTTAACCATTCAGGAATGCCATGAGCCTGCTGCAAACCATCGAAAAAGAAACCGGTCCCCAGCCCACCGCCGCCATCATCTGGATGCACGGCCTGGGCGCCGACGCCAACGACTTCGTGCCCATGGTGCAGGAGCTCGACCTGAGCGGCCTGCCGGCCATCCGCTTTATCTTCCCCAACGCCGGCACCATGCCGGTGACCGTCAACGGCGGCTACGTGATGCGCTCGTGGTATGACATCGTCGCCACCGACCTCGGTCGCCAGGAAGACGAAGCGGGCCTGCGCGCTTCGCAACTGCAAGTGGAAGCGCTGATTGCGCGCGAAAAAGCGCGCGGCATCACCGCCGACAAAATCGTGCTGGCCGGCTTTTCGCAGGGCAGCGCCATGACGCTGCAAACAGGCCTGCGCCAGAAGGAAAAACTGGCCGGCATGATGTGCCTGTCCGGCTATCTGCCGATCGCCCCCAAGGCCGCCGCCGAATATACCCAGGAAAGCCTGGCCACGCCGATCTTCATGGGCCATGGCCGCATGGACCCGGTGGTGCCGCTGGCGCGCGCCCAAGCCTCGCGCGACCAGTTGCAGCAATGGGGCTACCAGCTGGAATGGCACGAGTATGCGATGCAGCACTCGCTGTGCCAGCAGGAGGTGGATGACATCGGCGCCTGGCTGCGCCGTGTGCTGGCCTAAGCTAATTTAAGCTAATTTAAGCTAATTAAGCTAAGCCAGCGCCAGGGCGGCAATCTGCTCCCAGTCCGGGTCTGCGCGGTCGCTGTTGGACAGCATGATCACCGACAGCTGCCGCTGCGGCACGCGCAGCAGCAAGGTATGAAATCCCCACAGGCTGCCGCCATGGAACACGATATCGTGGCCATCGCGCTGCAGCCATTCGAGGCCGAAGCGGTAGCTTGGCGTGGCGCCATCGTTTAATGGCGATGGCTGCAGCATGGCGCGCAGCACGCTGTCGGGCTGCGCCCACTGGCGATGCCATTCGCGCTCCCACAGCAGCAATTCTTCAGTACAGGCATACAAGCCGCCGTCGCCCACCGTGTTGGCGTTGCCCAGGTGCTGCTTGACGCCGAACGGCCGCGCCGCATCGCTTTCATAGCTGAACACGCGCTGCGGCAGCACGTTCTGGCGGTCGTCGTCAAAACCCGTGCACGTGATCCCCAGCGGCAGCAGCAAGGTCTCGCGCACATGGCGCGCCACCGGCATACCGGTCAAACGTTCAAGCAGCGCCGCCAGCAGGATGTAATTGCTGTTGCTGTAGCGATGCGCGCTACCGGTCGGCACGCTGACCTCGTCCATGCGTGCAATCACGGCCAGGATCTCACGGTTGCTGAAATAATCGGCGGCGTGCCGCGTCGGCTGGCATTGCAGGAACTGAAAATAATCGGGTATGCCGCTGCTGTGATTGAGCAGGCTGCGCAGCGCAAACGGCTGCTCGAAGCCGGCCAGCTCGGGCAGGTGCGCGCACACGTCGTCATCGAGCCCGATAGCGCCAGCCTGTACCTGGCGCAGAATCGCGGCCGCCAGAAACTGCTTGGATTCGGATGCCATGTAATACATCGACTGCGCCGACAATGGCACGCCCCACTCCAGCGAAGCCAGGCCGTGATGTAACTCAAAAGTGACCGCACCGTGGTCGAGCACCACGGCGCTGAAGCCGGGGCCGCTGGCGGGAAGCTGGGTTTGCAGGTGCAGGAAGTGTTCGGTCAGGGCGGAGGGCATGGGCAGCTGCAGGGGTAGGTTGAGCGGATATTCTAGCAGGGCGGTGTTGGTAGTTGCTTGAGTGACATGGCTGGCGTAAAGAAACCGGCGCTCCGTAAAAAAACTGGGCTAAATTCGAGAAAAGTAAAATTTTTCTTGATCGGGTAAAAAAATGGACCGCGTGCTGGCGCGCTCGGCAACCGTGCCCAGGCAGCCCGTCGCTAATCCGGCAACGGCGCCGCATCCGTCTGCGGCACCGCCGTCTGCGCCGCATTCATCACCATCGCCAGAAACGTGTAATAGCCGTTGATGCCCATCAGGTCCACCACCCCATGTTCGCCAAAGGCCGCCAGCGCCGCTGCGTAGGTGGCGTCGTCCACGCGCTGGTGCTGATGCAGCTGGGTGCAGAAGCTGATGACCAGTTGATCGTCGGGCAGCAGCGCTGGCGGCGCACGCCGTTCGGCAATCGCGTCAATCACCGCCTCGCTAATGCCGTAGTCGCGCGCGATTGGCGCATGGATGGCCCATTCCACCTGCTGGCTCCAGTGGCGCGCCGTCACCAGTATCGCCAGTTCGGTCAGACGCGTGCCGATGGCGCTGCGGTAGCGCAGGTATTCGCCCATGCGCTGGGCGGCCGCCATCAGTTCGG
>JBEVNE010000106.1:0-3355 GCA_040508275.1 Duganella sp. | reverse complement strand
CGCTTATTTACGTCAAACCCACCTGAATCCCTCGAAAGCTGCGCAAATACTCCAAAGTTTTTATATATCCCATGCCAAACAAAAAAGGCCTACGCAGATAACCGCGCAAGCCTTTGATATACAACGTAATCTTGGTGGGAAGTGCAAGTTTCGAACTTGCGACCCCTGCAGTGTGAATGCAGTGCTCTACCCCTGAGCTAACCTCCCGAAGTGGGCTGCATTATGTCACAGATGCACGGTAAAAGGGAAGGGCAATCTTTTAAAAGGATGGGCTGAATGCAGCCGCCATCACGTTCAGGACCGCCTCCAGCAGCTAAGAAGAGGCTTTCAAGTATGCCAAGTGCTGGATAAATTAGATATGCATAAATGCTTTGTGCAAGAAGTTGCCCCGTCTTCTATGAACGCAGGTAGTCAGATAGGTCAGGGGGGCCAGAATGCCGCGTTTGCACTTCCATTGTTCATTCTCCGTCATTGCGCAATCAAAATCCGTCCGGCACGGCGATGGATAGCATCGGTGGCGACGGCGCCGATACCCACCAAGGCCTCGTGGCGAGTTCACCGATCAGTATATTCCTGCAAGTAATAAAAAAAGCTATCAAATCGTCACAATTCACGCACAATCAATAATTTGATTTTTTGGCAAAACCGTCGATCAACACCCTCGTGAACAGATGGAGGAAGCTTGCGTCAGCCATGCGCGGCAGCGTAAAAACGGCGTAAAAAAACCGGCATGGCGATGGCGCCATGCCGGCCCGGCGTTCAATTTATCGCTTGCCTGGACAGTTATTCAGCCCTTATCTAGCCAATATTCAGCCACCTACATCGCTATTTACTTGATGGACAGCGCCAGATCAACCAGCCCCACGGCGCCGTTGCCAACCGCCGAGGTGGCTGGCGTGGTCGCGCCGTTGGCCAGCACGGCGGCGCCGGTGGTCAGGTCGATCCGGTACAGCGAGCTTGGGCCACCGGCGCGGGTACGCAGCGCTGCCAGCGCCAGGCCGTTGGCGCCGCCGGCGATATCGAAGCCAGCGTCGCCCGCTACCGCGACGCCAAGTGCGCCGACATTGACCAGCGTGCCGTCATTCGGTGGATTTTGCAGCGCCAGGCTGCTGCTTGCCGTGTCGATATCGAACAGTTGGGTGGTGGTGGGATTGGTGTAGCTGTTGGTGTAGGCAGCGGCGGTAACCACCGGCGCTGCGCCGGCGCGGTTGATGGCGCCATCGGTGGTGGTGGCGCCAGTATCGACATTGATGCGCAGGCTCTGGCCGGTATTGCCGATCACGCGCAGGCGGTCAGCCACCGGGTTGAAGTCCACCGCAAAGGCCGTGCCGGCAATCGCCGTGTAGGGTGCAGTGGTGTCGGCGGCGTCGGCCGACAGCGTGGCCTTGGCGGTGACCGCGCCGGTGCTGGTATCAATGGTGACCAGGCGCGCGCTGGACGTCAGGCCGTACAGCATGCCATCCTTGGGCCGCACATCGATGCCCAGCAGGCGTTCGCCGGCGTTCAGGCCGCTGATGGCGACATTGGCGTCCAGCGTGTTCGGGGCGGCGGTTTTGAAGGTGACCAGGCGGGCGTCGTCGGTCAGGCCGTAAGCGATGGGCGCGGCCACCGGCGCCAGCGCAATGCCGCGCAGCTCTTCGGTGACATTCACGGCACCGACCAGTGTGGCTGGCGCACTGGTGGCTGCCAGGTTCACCGTGTACAGATTGCGCGCGCCGCCCACCGTCATCACGGCGTAACCGAGGTTGCTGCGTGCATCGATGTCGAATCCGGCCACGCTGGACGCCGTCAAGCCCAGCGCGACCGGGCTGGCCAGGGTGCCGTTATTCGGTGGATTCTGCGTGTACAGGGTGGCGTTGGCGGCGTCGATCACGTACAGCGTGGTGTTGGCGGTGCCGGCAAAGCTGTTGGTATAGGCTGCTGCGCTGATGGCGGTGGTGGCGGCGCCGCCGTTGATATTGCCGTCGGTGGTGGTGGCGCCCGTATCGACATTGATGCGCAGGCTCTGGCCGGTATTGCTGACGATGCGCAGGCGGTCTGCCACCGGATTGAAATCGACGCCAAAGCTGGCGCCGGCCAACGCCGTGAACGGCGCCGTGGTGTCGGTGCTGTCGGCGCTCAAGGTTGACTTGAGGGTGGCGGCGCCAGTGCTGCCGTTGATCGTGTAAATACGCCCTGTGCTGCCCACGCCATACAGCAGGCCGTCTGCCGGACGGTAATCGATGCCGAGCAGGTTCTCGCCCGATTGCAGGCCGCTGACCGTGGCCGTGGTACGGATGGCGCCCGGTGTGGCGCGGTCGAACGACAGCAGCCGGTTACTGGCCGTCAGCACAAACACATCGCCGGCGCTGGCCGCAGGCGGCGTTGGCGTGTTGGCGTCGTCGTGATGATTGTCGCTGCTGCCGCAGGCGGCCAGCGTGAGGGAGACAGCGGAAGCAAGCAGCAGTTTGGCGTAAGGCAGGGTAGGCATGGTCGTGGCTCCTGTAGTGATTGTGATCGGTTGTTGGGTAGCGCCGCGCTGAGAGCTCAGCAGGCGTACCTGAGCACTACACACGAGCAGCTGACTTGGATGCAGTAAATACAAAATAAATTTTTAAGTCGGTGCTGCCGGGACGCAAATGGCAGTTTCATGGTTATTTTCATTAAATGTTTATCTTTTGCATGACCACGCGGCTGTCGCGGTTCTCGAAGTGCCGATGAGCCGTAAAGTGACACATAGGGCGATATTATTGACGCCATATGCGAGATTTTTGACGCATGAGATGAGATTGGTGGATAAGTGTTGAGGTGCTCTGAGTGGCTTTTAACTAAGGACATCGCGCCTGATTGGACGGGAGCTGGTTAGCCGGGTCACGTCGCATTTCAGGGCGAAATTGGAGGTGCCACCGTCTTGCGATTTGACTAGCGATTTCAAGCGTTCGGTAGCTCGGCTAAGAAAGCGGGATCAAACTGTGAATTTTCTGGGCTGCCGTCACGATTGATATAGCCGCATGGATTGCAGATGACCCGACATTTGCCAATTCGGTAGTCCAGCGTTTCATGCAGGGGCTGGATGAAACTCCTATAACGTCAACGACGCCCAAAAGTATATATCAGCGGCTTCCCCTTGCTTAGTGCTCGGGCTTCGCGAGTACCTCCGGCAAAGCATTTCGGCGAAATCCTAACTGAGCCACTCTATCCTCTTGCCTACTTATCGTGCTCCGTTGCATCATCATGGCTGACTTTGACCCCCATGAAACACTATCTATGCAAAACGAAATACCTCGAAGCCTACTTCAGGACCTCTTCGAAGCGACCGACTTTGGACGAAAAGGAGTGAAACGCCTAAGGTATAGAACAGACCATATCCATGACG
>JBEVNE010000104.1:0-22533 GCA_040508275.1 Duganella sp. | reverse complement strand
AACTAAGTTGTTTAAGTTTCATGAATAGGCTCCTGGAAGAACGATATTGTATATTTTTATTGGGCGAAACATGTAATTTGACCGCATTTTCTCGCATGAGCTGCCTTTTTTTCAGGCGAACCGGCGTTTTGCGGAGCGCAATTTTTCGCCAGGGCAATCAATTTAAAGATGTCGCAATGCAGCAACGTTGCCAACCAAATAAAATATTTTTCTTGTGTTGCGTTTTTGGCTGCTGAACAGCGCTCACGACACCACTTAAGAAAGACGAGCTTGTCTCGCGACTTGCCTCATCTCCCTCTGAAACTGTGTAAACACGTGCTGCCGACTATTTTTTAAGCAGCCTGTCACTATGCATCACCCCGGATATGTACGGCAAATTCGTTTTTGCTTCGTTATTTATATGAAAACCCTATCAATCCGACAGGCCCAAAAGTCGGTTTGCGGCGGTTTTGGCGCGTGCTAGCATCGCCTTATAACGAAATCCAACTATTCATATAAACAATAAATCCGGGAGTAGCACATGAAGAGCAATCGACGCTTTGCCGTACCAACATTGATCGCGCTGGCCGTGGCCAGCGCCTTTCCGCTGACAGCAGCTTTTGCCGCAGAAGCTGTGGCCGAAGCTCCGGCCGAGCAGCAGGAAGCCGTTGCAGGCACCGCCGCCGCCGGCAAGAACCAGCTCGAAACCGTGATCGTCACGGCCCAGCGCCGCGCCGAGAACATCCGCGACGTGCCGATGTCGATTGCCACCGTCAAGGGCGACAAGCTCGATGCGCTCACTTCCGGCGCAGCCGATATCCGCTTCCTGTCCGGCCGTTCGCCGTCGGTCAGCATCGAATCCGATTATGGCCGCACCTTCCCGCGCTTTTATATCCGTGGCCTGGGCAATACCGACTTCGACCTCAACGCTTCGCAGCCGGTCGGCCTGGTAATGGACGATATCGTCATGGAAAACGCCATGCTCAAGGGCTTCCCGGTGTTTGACGTCGACCAGGTGGAAGTGCTGCGCGGCCCGCAAGGCACGCTGTTCGGCCGTAACTCGCCGGCCGGCGTGATCAAGTTCGATTCGGCCAAGCCGGTGTTCAAGCAGGAAGGCTATCTGCAGCTCGGTATCGGCCGCTTCTCGGCCAAAACGGCGGAAGGCGCGTTCAACTTCCCGGTCAGCGATACCGTGGCGCTGCGCTTCTCGGGCACCAGCCAGCACCGCGACAACCGCGTGCGCAACACCAACCCGACCGCCGGCAAGGGCACCCAGGACTTCGAAGGCTACGGCGACCAGGCTTTCCGCCTGCAGGCGCTGGTGCAGCCGAACAAGGACTTCAGCGCGCTGTTCAATGTCCACGCGCGTAACTACCACGGCAATGCGGCGCTGTTCCGCGCCAATATCATCAAGAAGGGCACCAACGAGCTGGTGGACGGTTTCGACTACGGCTCCTACCCGAGCGACGGCGTCAATGAGCAGGACCTGGAGACCAAGGGCGGCAGCATGCGCCTGAAGTACAACGCTGGCGACATCACGCTGCATTCGATCACCGGTTACGAAAAACTCAAGTTCTACAGCCGCGCCGACGTCGATGGCGGCTACGGCGCCGTGTTTGCACCGCCGTCGGGGCCCGGCTACATTCCTTTCCCGGTCGAGACGGCCGACGTGCTGCCGAACCACCGCCAGTTCTCGCAGGAGTTCCGTGCCGAGTCGAACTACAGCGGCCCGCTGCAATGGATCGCCGGCCTGTTCTACTTTGACGAGAGCATCCAGATCGACAGCATCAGCTTTAACAGCTTTGCCGCCGGTAATCCGCAAAACCCCAACTACGCGGTGCAGTTCCAGGACACAAAATCGTGGGCGGCTTTCGGCTCGCTCAACTATGCGGTATCGGACCGCCTGAAGCTGCGCGGCGGTCTGCGCTACACCAGCGACAAGAAAGACTTCTCGGCTTCGCGCGTGCAGACCGACGGCCGCACCAACTTCACGCTGAACGACAGCTCGCACAACGTCAGCTGGGATCTGAGCGGCACCTATGAACTGACCAAGGCTGCCAACCTGTTTGCCCGCGTGGCGACCGGCTACCGCGCACCATCGATGCAGGGCCGCCTGGACGATCTGACCAGCCGTCCTTCGTTTGCCGGCGCCGAAAAAGCCGTGTCGTACGAAGCCGGTATCAAGCAGGACCTGTTCGACCGCCGCGCGCGCCTGTCGGCCAGCGTGTTCCATTACAGTATGAAGGACAAGCAGCTGACCGCCGGCAGCGGCACCATCAATATGAACCAGCTGATCAACGCCGACAAGGTCACCGGCCAGGGCGTGGAGCTGGACTTCCAGGCCAACCTCAGCGACGACTTCAGCATGACGCTCGGCTACAGCTACAACGACACCGAGATCAAGGACAAAAACCTGTTCGTCCAGTACTGCGGCAACAATACCAACAGCCGTCCGGGCAGCAATGGATCGAGCGGCTGCACGCCGACCAATCCGCGCGGCCCGTTTGCCGGTACCTCGCTGATCGATGGCAATCCGCTGCCGCGCGCACCGAAGAACCAGCTGAACTTCACGCTCAAGTACAGCACCGAAATCGCCAACGGCGAATTCTATGCACTGACCGACTGGGCTTACCGCACCAGCTACAACTTCTTCCTGTACGAAGCGCCAGAGTACAAGGCCAAGAAGCTGGCCGAAGGCGGCCTGCGCGCCGGCTACAAGTGGGGCAACGGTAAATACGAAGTGGCAGCGTTCGGCCGCAACATCACCAACCGCCGCGTGATCCTGGGTGCAATCGACTTTGACAACCTGACCGGCATCCTCAACGAGCCGCGTACCTGGGGCGCGACTGCCAAGGTCAATTTCTAAGCTGACCGGCACCTGACCAGGCCCCGCGCACCGCAAAGTGCGCGGGGTTTTTTGCTATAGGAGTTATGTTGAACCACACCGTCAACCTGTGGCCGCTGCTGGGCGTCGGCGTCATTATCCTGGGGTTTGCCTTGCGCGCCCACCCTGTGCTGGTGGTGGTGGCCGCCTGCTTTGTCACCGGCTTTGCCGCCGCCATGGATGTTTCCACCCTGCTGGCCACGCTGGGCGCAGCCTTCATCAAAACCCGCAACCTGCCGCTGATCCTGCTGCTGCCGCTGGCCGCTATCGGCCTGCTCGAGCGCTACGGCCTCAAGGAACATGCGCAGGCGTCGATTGCGCGCATCAAGTCGGCCACCACTGGTCGTTTGCTGATCGTCTACCTGGCCATCCGCGAACTGAGCGCCGCCTTTGGGCTGACCAGCCTTGGCGGCCACCCGAACATGGTGCGCCCGCTGATTGCGCCGATGGCCGAGGGCGCCGCCGAAATACGCTATCCGGCGCTGCCGCCGCATCTGCGCTACCGTATCCGCGCCATGTCGGCCGCCACCGACAACGTCGGCCTGTTTTTTGGAGAAGACGTGTTCGTGGCCTTTGGCGCTATCGTCCTGATGCAGACCTTTTTGCAAGGAGAGGGGTTGCAGGTCGAACCGCTGCACATCGCGCTGTGGGGCATACCGACGGCCATCACGGCGTTCATCATCCATTCGTGGCGGCTGCACCGTCTCGACGCCCAGATTGCCCGCGCCATGCTGAAGGTGCAGCCATGATCCTCACGCTCGATTATTTCTACTACGTGCTGGGCGCCATGCTGCTGCTGATTGCCGCCATGGCCCTGCGCGACGCCCACAATCCGCGCCGCTATTCGAGTGCGCTGTTCTGGGCCCTGTATGCCGTGGTGTACCTGGCCGGCGAGCAGCTGCCGCCGGTGGCAGCCGGTCTGCTGATGCTGACCATGGCGCTGATCGCCGGTTTTGGCGGCGTGTCGCTGGGTCGCTACGGCGAACGCACGCCGGCCGAACGCCAGGCCAGTGCGCAGCGCCTGGGCCACAAGCTGCTGCTGCCGGCGCTGGCCATACCGCTGGTGACCATGCTCGGCTCCACCGTGTTCAAGGAAGTGCAGTTCGATGGGCGCTTTTTGTTCGATCAAAAGAATATTACGCTGGTCAGCCTTGGCTGCGGTTCGCTGATCGCGGTGGCGCTTGCCTGCGCGCTCACGCGCGCCACGCCGCTGCAGGCCATGCGTGAATCGCGCCGGCTGGTCGATCACCTGGGCTGGGCGGTGGTGCTGCCGCATATGCTGGCGGTGCTGGGCCTGCTGTTTACCGAAGCCGGCATGGGCAAGGCGGTGGCGCACGTGGTCACTTCCTACATCAATATGGACATGAAGCTGGTGGCGGTGGCGATCTACTGCGTGGGCATGGCGCTGTTTACCATCATCATGGGCAATGGCTTCGCGGCCTTTCCCGTGATTGCCGGTGGCGTCGGCGTGCCGGTGCTGGTGGGCGTGTACGACGCCAATCCCGCCGTGATGGCGGCCATCGGCATGTTCAGCGCCTACTGCGGCACCCTGATGACACCGATGGCGGCCAACTTCAATATCGTGCCGGCGGCCTTGCTGGAACTGCCCGACAAGAACGCCGTGGTCAAGGTGCAGATCGCTACCGCATTGCCGATTTTGCTAGCTAATATTCTATTGTTGTACTTTTTATTGAACATGTAATGT
This sequence comes from Duganella sp., assembly GCA_040508275.1. Classification (GTDB taxonomy): domain Bacteria; phylum Pseudomonadota; class Gammaproteobacteria; order Burkholderiales; family Burkholderiaceae_D; genus Rugamonas. The sequence goes on along the minus strand of JBEVNE010000104.1, from coordinate 17,965 downwards.
TCGGATTACGGCCCGTGCACGGTCCGCGAGCGATGGGCATTTAGGGTAGAGTAGCAGGCTGGTAGGGAGGTAAAGACTATGCCAATGCGAAAAATCATACTGTTAACGGGTTTTGAACCGTTCAACAACGAGACCATCAATCCATCGTGGGAAGCCGTGCGGGCGCTGGAAGGCTGGGGCGAGGGCGACTTCGTGGTCCATGCGCGCCAGCTGCCCTGCGTGTTCGGGCAGGCCCGGCGCGTGCTGAATCAGGCGCTGGAAGAACTGCAGCCGGCCGTGGTGATCGCCGTGGGCCAGGCCGGCGGCCGGGTTGACCTGTCGGTCGAGCGGGTGGCCATCAATATCGACGACGCGCCGATTGCCGACAACCAGCAGCGCCAGGTGATCGACCAGCCGGTGGTGAGTGGCGGCCCGGCCGCGTATTTTTCCACCTTGCCGATCAAGGCCATTGTGCAGTCGCTGCGCGAGGCCGGCTTGCCGTCTTCGCTGTCGCACAGCGCCGGTACCTTTGTCTGCAACCACGTGTTTTATGGCCTGATGCACCATGCGCGCGACTGGGGCACCACCATGCGCGCCGGCTTCATTCATATTCCGTATCTGCCGCAGCAGGCGGCAGCGCATCCGGGCGCCGCCAGCATGCGCCTCGACGACATGGTCGAAGGCTTGCGCATCGCCATCCGCACCACGCTGGCACATTCGATCGATGTGCGCACCGTCGGCGGGCTCACACACTAAGGTTTTACTAAGCCTGGTCGGTGCGGGGCGGCAGTGTCAGGATGTTCAGGAAAGCCCGCACCACCGGTGCGTCGTCCAGTGCGGTGTAGGTGATGTACAGATTGGCCGATGGCGGCTTGCTGCGGATCGGCACGAACACCACGCCTGGCCAGCCGATGCGGCTGGTGGTTTCCGGCAGCAGCGCCACACCCAGCCCGGCGCCGACCATGGCCAGCAGGGTTTGCGGCTCGCTCGCTTCCTGGAAAATCATGGGCTGAAAGCCGGCGTCCACGCAGCACTGGATCAGGTAGCGCGGGAACGATGACTTGTCGAGCGCCAGCGTGAGCATCGGTTCGCTGGCGATGTCGGTCAACTCGATGGCGTCGGCCTTGGCCAGCGGATGATGCTCATTGAGCGCCACGCACACATCTTCCCTGAAGCACAGTTCCTGGCGCAGATTGTCCTGCCTGAGCACGTCGGCATCGATGCGCGGTTCGCGCCAGAAGCCCACGTCCACCTGCTTGGCGCGCAATGCTTCGTATTGCAGGGTTGGTCCCAGTTCATGCAGGGTCCAGGTCACGCGCGGGAACTTGGTCTGGAATTCCTCGAGTAGGCTGGGAATCGGCCCCCACATGGCCGAGCCGACGATGCCCACGCGCAGGCGGCCCACTTCACCGCGATCGATCTGACGGATGGTGTCGATGGTCATGCGCATCCGTCCCAGCAGGTCGGAAGCCTCGTGCATCAGGGCGCGCCCGGCCACGGTCAGCTCAAAGGTGCGCGTGGTGCGGGCGAACAGCTTGACCCCAAGTTCGCTCTCGAGCTTCATGATCTGCTGGCTCAGCGGCGGTTGCGAAATGTGCAGGCGCTCGGCCGCGCGGCTGAAGCTTTTTTCTTCTGCGACGGCGAGGAAGTACTTCAGTTGTTTCAGGTCGATGGACATGGCGGATATCTTAGCAGCTTAGTAGCCTGGCCGTGGTGGTCGCCGATTTCAGGCCGCCTGCATCGCCACCGCCAGTGCTGCACCGCAGCGGGCGTTGTTCTTGACCAGGGCGATATTGGTGGCCAGGCTGCGGCCCTCCGTCAATGCCTTGATGCGCGACAGCAGGAACGGCGTGACATTCTTGCCGGTCACGCCCTGGGCATCGGCCTCGCCGAGCGCCTGCAAGGTGATGGCGTCGATTTCCTCTTTTGGCATGGCGTCAAGCGCCGGCACCGGATTGCTGACCACCACGCCGCCTTGCAGGCCCAGGTTCCACTTGGTGCGGATAAACGCTGCCTGCTCGGCCGGCGTATCGAGCTGGAAGTCGGCGTTGAAGCCGCTTTCGCGCGTGAAGAACGCCGGGAAGCCGCGCTGGCCCACGCTCACCACCGGCACGCCGTGGGTTTCCAGGTATTCCAGCGTCAGGCCGATGTCGAGGATGGACTTGACGCCGGCGCAGACCACCGCCACCGAGGTGTGCGCCAGTTCCTGCAGATCGGCCGAAATATCGAAACTGGTTTCGGCGCCGCGGTGCACGCCGCCGATGCCGCCGGTGACGAATACCGCAATGCCGGCCAGCTCGGCGCAGATCATGGTGGCGGCCACCGTGGTGGCGCCCAGTTTCGACTGCGCCAGCACGTAGGGCAGGTCGCGCCGGCTCACCTTCATGGCGTCGGGCGAGGTGCCCAGCAGTTCCAGCTGCTCGTCGGCCAGGCCGATGCAGATCTTGCCGCCGATGATGGCGATGGTGGCCGGCACGGCGCCGCCGTCGCGGATGATCTGTTCCACTTCGCGCGCCATCTGCACGTTTTGCGGATACGGCATGCCGTGCGAAATAATCGTCGATTCCAGCGCAACAATCGGTTTGCCAGCCGCGCGGGCGGCGGCGACTTCGGGCGAGAACTGCAGGTAGGTAGTCAGGGATTGCATGGGAAGTCCTTAATCCTGGTTGAGATAGAGCGGCGCACCATGGTCGTGCTGGTGGGCGGCGGGAGAGGCGGTGATGGCGCTCAGCAGGCTGGCGTCCAGCGTGGGACAGACCGTGTGCGGGCTTTGCACGGTGGCGGCGGCCAGCGCCAGGCCGCGCCGGCAGGCCAGCGTCAGATCGCCGGGGCCACTCTCGTGCCACAGTGACCAGCAGACGGCGGCCGAAAAAGCGTCGCCGGCGCCGGTGACATCCACCACGCCCACTTCGTGCGCGGCCAACCATACCAGTTGCCCGGCGCTGGTGTGGAACACGCCCTGGCTGCCGCAGGTGACGATCACGTCGCCGGCGCCACGCGCCTGCAGCGCGGCGCAGGCGGCGCCCACGGCAGCTTCGGTGGGCAGGGCCTGGCCGGCCAGCGTTTCCAGTTCGCCGCGATTCAAAATCAACAGCCGCAGGCCGCGCAGGTCGTGCGGCAGGCGCGCCATCTTCGGTTGCGACACCGCGACGATGACCAGCGGCGGGCCGTCGGCGCGCGCGTGCTCGAGCAGGGCGGCCACGCTGTCGTGCGGCAGGTTGAGGTCGGCCACGGTGAGGGCGGCGGCGCTGCGCTGCGGCTGGCGGCTGGCCAGGAACTGCGGCGTCAACTGCTCGTACAGGGCCATGTCGGCCAGCGCCACATGCAGATCGCCGCCCTGGTCGAGGATGGCGGTGTAGGTGCCGCTGGCGGTATTGGCCAGACTCAGGCTGCCACGCGTATCGATGCCGGCGCTTTGCGCCTGATCGTGCAGGGTACGGCCGGCGGCGTCGTCGCCGAGCGCTGTCAGCAGGCCCACGGGCAGACCCAAGCGGGCCAGGTTTTCAGCGATATTGCGCGCCACGCCGCCGCAGACTTCCTGCGCCGTGGCGGGGTTGGAGGTGCCAGGCTGGATGGCGGCGCTGGTGCGCAGCTTGCGGTCAAGGTTGGCGGCGCCGATGCACAGCAGCGGACGCTGATCGGCCGGCTGCGGCAGCACATAGGCGCGGCCCAGCAGGCGGCGTTCGCGGATCAGGCTGGCGATATGGCCGGCCACGGCCGAGCGTGACAAACCCAGTTGCTGCGCCAGCTCCTGCTGCGAAATAAACGGGTCGTCGCGGATCAGCGCATACAGCTGGTCCTTTTTTGGGGTGTCGGTCACGGTGGTGTCAGCATGTTTAAACATTTGTTTGTAATGGTAAACACTTGTCTGCAATTGGTCAACCAAGGCGGAGTGGCTTGCTGCAGTATAGTTTGCCATCGTTTATACTACGGCCGATTTATACAAGTTTTATATAAATTGCCAAGAAAAATGGTATTTGCCATACATATAAGGGATCAGGCATCATGTCGCATCTCTCACTATGTTCCATGGCCGCGCAGCAGTCCGGCGGGCGGCCCACTCCAAGAAAAACAGAGGAAACCATGTCTAACAATTCCCCCTTCCAGGCCGCTGAAATCGTTCGCGCGCGTATTCCTGCCGACTTCAAGCCACGCGTGGCGATGATCCTGGGCTCCGGTCTCGGTGTGCTGGCCGAGCAGATGAGCGACGCCGTCACCATCAGCTTCAATGAGCTGCCAGGCTTCCCGATCAGCACCGTGCACGGCCACGCCGGCGAACTGGTGATTGGCACCCTGGCTGGCGTGCAGGTGGTGTGCATGAAGGGCCGCGGCCACGTGTATGAAGGCTACGGCCTGGGCGTGATGACCAGCGCCGTGCGCACCATGAAGCTGCTCGGTTGCGAAATGCTGTTCGTGACCAACGCTGCCGGTTCGCTGCGCACGGAAGTGGATGCCGGTTCGCTGGTGGCCCTGACCGACCATATCAACTTCCTGCCGGGCACGCCGATGATGGGCCCGAACGACGAGCGTTTCGGCCCGCGTTTCTTCAGCATGGCCAATGCCTACGACGCCGACCTGCGCGCGCTGCTGCATGCCTCGGCCAAGGAAAAGAACGTCACGCTGCACGAAGGTGTCTACATCGCCTACGCCGGTCCGAACTTTGAAACCCCTGCCGAAATCCGCGCCTTCAAAACGCTGGGCGCCGACGTGGTCGGCATGTCGGTGGTGCCCGAGGTCGTCTCGGCCCGTCATTGCGGTCTGAAAGTGGTTGGCGTATCGGCGATTACCAACCTGGCCGAAGGCCTGTCGCCGTTCCCGCTGTCGCATGAGCAGACGCTGAAATATGCGGCGGTTGCGGCGACGTCGCTGATTGAAGTGATTCTGGCGTTTCTGGGTAACGTGGGCAAAACCCCGCAGGCTTAAACCTCCAGTAAAGCAAAGATTAAACCTGGGCAGTCGCAGTGCGGGTTGCGCGTTTGTCGCTCCGCACTTTTGTTTTTAGGAGCACACCATGAAACGCGCATTTATCCTCCTGCTCGATTCTTTCGGTTTGGGCGCCACGCCCGATGCCGACAAGTACAACGATGTCGGCGTCAACACCTTCGGCCATATCGCCGACTGGGCTGCAAAACAAGGCCAGCCCTTGCAACTGCCGACCATGGAAAAACTGGGTCTGGCCGCTGCCGCCCACGCCGCCAGCGGCGAGTGGGCTGCCGGCTTTGCCCAGCGTGACGGTTTTACGGCCGCCTACGGCGCCGCGCGCGAGCGTTCCACCGGCAAGGACACCCAGTCCGGCCACTGGGAAATCGCCGGCGTGCCAGTGGAATTCGACTGGGGCTACTTCCCGAAAACCGTACCGTCGTTCCCGGCCGAGCTGACCCGGAAGCTGCAGGAACTGGCCGGCGTGCCGGGCTTTCTGGGCGACTGCCACGCCTCGGGCACGGAGATCATCAACAAACATGGCGACGAGCACGTGGCCAGCGGCAAACCGATCATCTACACCTCGGCCGACTCGGTGCTGCAGATCGCTGCGCACGAAGAATCGTTCGGCCTCGAGCGCCTGTACGAAGTGTGCGAGATCGCCTTCAAGCTGGTGGAGCCGTACAACATCGGCCGCGTGATCGCCCGTCCGTTCACGGGCGCCAACGGCAGCTATACGCGTACCACCAACCGTCACGACTACGCCGTGGCGCCGCCGGCGCCCACGCTGCTCGACCACGTCAAGAACGATGGCGGCGAAGTGATCGCCCTCGGTAAAATCAGCGATATTTTCGCTACCCAGGGCGTTTCGCGCGTGGTCAAGGGCAAGGACAATATGGCGCTGTTCGACGCGCTGCTCAAGGTGCAGGACGAAGCCGGCGACAAGTCGCTGACGTTTGTGAACTTTGTCGATTTCGACCAGGCTTTCGGCCATCGCCGCGACGTCACCGGCTATGCCAACGCGCTGCACGAAATGGATGCGCGCCTGCCGGAATTCATCGCCCGCATGCAGGAGGGAGATGTCGCCGTGATCACCGCCGACCATGGCTGCGACCCGACCTGGCCTGGCTCCGACCATACGCGCGAGCACATTCCGATGATCTTCTTCGGTCCCGGCGTCCAGCCGCAACTGCTGCCGATCTCCGACTCCTTCTCCGACATCGGCCAGACCCTGGCCCATCACCTCGGCGTCAAACCTCTTTCGAACGGAAACAACCTGTTATGACCATGAGCACAGATTCGACAAACGCCGGCTTCAAACGCAATGAAGCGGTCCCGCTGGACCTGGGCTGGATCAATCACATCCACATCAACAAGAGCGCGGCCGACCGCCGCGCCGCCAGCCTGGCCAATCGCCGCACGGTCAAAAAAGAGTACCAGGCCGCCTGGCTGGTCAAGGCCATCGGCCTGATCGACCTGACCACGCTGTCGGGCGACGATACGCCGGGCCGCGTCGAGCGCCTGTGCCGCAAGGCCATGCGTCCGCTGCGCGCCGACCTGGTCGAAGCGCTGGGCCTGCAGGACTACCCGCTGGCCACCGGCGCCGTGTGCGTGTACCACGAGATGATCAAGCCGGCAGCCGAAGTGCTGCAAGGCCGCCTGCCGATTGCTGCAGTGTCCACCGGTTTCCCGGCCGGCCTGACCAGCATGGAAACCAAGGTGCGCGAAATCGAACTGTCGGTCGCTGCCGGCGCCACCGAGATCGATATCGTCATCACCCGCCAGCACGTGTTGACCGGTAACTGGCAGGCGCTGTACGACGAAATGCTGGCTTACCGCAAGGCTTGCGGCGAAGCGCACGTCAAGGCGATTCTCGCCACCGGCGAACTGGTCACGCTCGACAACGTCGCCAAGGCCTCTTGGGTGTGCATGATGGCGGGCGCCGATTTCATCAAGACTTCGACCGGCAAGGAGCCGGTCAACGCCACCATCCCGGTGTCGCTGACCATGGTGCGGGCGATTCGCGACTACCACGAGCAGACCGGTTTCAAGATCGGCTACAAGCCGGCCGGCGGCGTCGGCACGGCCAAGGCCGCGCTGCAATACCTGACCCTGATGAAGGAAGAACTGGGCAACGAGTGGCTCGAGCCGCACCTGTTCCGCATTGGCGCATCGAGCCTGCTGACCGACATCGAACGCCAGCTCGATCACTACGTGACCGGCAATTACTCGGCCGCACATCGCCACGCACAACCTTAATCTGGACACGTCATGCCATCAATTAAAGAGATCCTCAACACCATGGAATACGGCCCAGCACCCGAGAGCCAGAAAGAAGCGCAAGCGTGGCTGGAGCAGCATGGCCGCACGTTTGGCCTGTTCATTGATAACCAGTGGAGCGAGGCGGGCGAACTGTTTGCCTCGACCAACCCGGCCGACGCCAGCAAGCTGGCCGACCTGACGCAGGCCACCAGCGCCGACGTTGACCGCGCTGTGGCAGCGGCGCGCCGCGCCCAGCCAGCCTGGCAGGGACTGGGCGGCCATGGCCGCGCCAAGGTGCTGTACGCGCTGGCGCGCCTGCTGCAAAAGCATTCGCGCCTGTTCGCCGTGCTGGAAACCCTCGATAACGGCAAGACCATCCGCGAAACCCGCGACGTCGATCTGCCGCTGGCTGCGCGCCACTTCTACTACCACGCCGGCTGGGCGCAGTTGCAGGCCGAAGAATTTGCCGACTATCGCGCCGTTGGCGTGGTGGGCCAGATCGTGCCGTGGAATTTCCCGCTGCTGATGCTGTCCTGGAAAATCGCCCCGGCGCTGGCCGCCGGTAACACGGTGGTATTCAAGCCGGCCGAATTCACCTCGCTGACGGCGCTGCTGTTTGCCGAGATCTGCGTACAGGCTGGCGTGCCGGCCGGCGTGGTCAATATCGTGACCGGCGACGGCAGCGTCGGCGAAGCCATCGTCAGGCACGAGGGCATCGACAAGCTGGCCTTTACCGGTTCCACCGAAGTCGGTCGCCAGATCCGCATCGCCACCGCCGGCAGCGGCAAGAAGCTGTCGCTGGAGCTGGGCGGCAAGTCGCCGTTCATCGTCTTTGACGACGCCGACCTCGATGCCGCAGTCGAAGGCCTGGTCGATTCGATCTGGTTCAACCAGGGGCAAGTGTGCTGCGCCGGTTCACGCCTGCTGGTGCAGGAATCGGTGCAGGATAAATTCCTCGCCAAGCTGCGCGCGCGCATGGACAAGCTGACCCTCGGTGCGCCGCTGGAAAAATCGATCGACATCGGCGCCCTGGTCGATCCGATCCAGCAGCAGCGCATTACCGAACTGGTGGAATCGGCCCGCGCCGAAGGCTGCACCATCTACCAGCCGGCCTGCGAAGTGCCTGGCACCGGCGCCTGGTTCCCGCCCACGCTGATCACCGGCGCCTCGACCTCGGCAGCCGTGGCGCAGGCCGAAATCTTTGGCCCGGTACTGGTGGCGATGAGCTTCCGCACCCCGCCCGAGGCGGTGCAACTGGCCAACAACACGGTGTATGGCCTGGCCGCCTGCGTGTGGAGCGAGAACATTTCGCTGGCGCTCGACGTGGCGCCGCAGATCAAGGCTGGCGTGGTCTGGATTAACACTGCCAACCAGTTCGACGCTGCCTGCGGCTTTGGCGGTTACCGCGAATCGGGCTATGGCCGCGAAGGTGGCCGTGAGGGCATGTATGAATACCTGACCGCACTGGCCGACGATGCGCGCCCGGCTGCGCCGCTGGTGGAAGCCAAGGGCAAAGCCAAGGCCGCAGCACCAGCCGCTGGCGGCGCCTTTGCCATCGACCGCACCGCCAAGATGTACATCGGCGGCAAGCAGGCACGCCCGGACGGCGCCTACAGCCGCGCCATTCACGGCGCCGACGGCGCCTTCATCGCCGAAGTGGGCGAGGGCAGCCGCAAGGACATCCGCAATGCCGTGGAGGCAGCGCACAAGGCCGGCGGCTGGAGCAAGGCAACTGCCCACAACCGCGCCCAGGTGCTGTACTACATCGCTGAAAACCTGGCCGCGCGCGGCGAGGAATTCGCCGCCCGCATCGCCGCCATGACCGGCAGCAAAAACGCCGAGAAGGAAGTGCAGGCTTCGATCGAGCGCCTGTTCTACTACGCCGCCTATGCCGACAAATACGACGGCCTGGCGCACCAGCCGCCGATGCACGGCGTGACCGTGGCGCTCAACGAGCCGGTCGGCGTGATCGGCATCGTTTGCCCGAACGAAGCGCCGCTGCTGGGCTTTATTTCGCTGGTGGCGCCAGCCATTGCGCTGGGCAACCGCGTGGTGGTGGTGCCGTCGGAAGCCCATCCGCTCTCGGCCACCGATCTGTACCAGGTGTTCGATACTTCGGACTTGCCGGGCGGCGTGGTGAACATCGTCACCGGCAGCGCCGACGAACTGGCGCGCACGCTGGCTACCCACGCCGACATCGATGCTGTCTGGCGCCATGACGGCTCGGCCGAAGGCTGTGCGGAAGTGGAGCGCCTGTCGGCCGCCTCGCTCAAGCGCACCTGGGTAGGCGGCGCCCGTGGCCGCGACTGGTACAGCACGGCGCAAGCGGGCGGGCGCGCGGTGCTGGCGCATGCGACGCAGGTCAAGAATGTCTGGATTCCTTACGGCGTCTGATTTGCTGCAATGACGTGGTCAGGGCTGGTGAACTTTTCGAAGTCACCGGCCCCTCGTATTTTTTAACACCGAATTTTCAAGCGGAGCATTGCATGTTTCTACCTCAAGAGATCATACGCAAGAAGCGTGACGGCGGCGTCCTGTCGGCCGAGGAGATCCAGTTCTTCGTCGGTGGCATTACCACCAAAAGCATTACCGAAGGCCAGATCGCCGCGCTGGCGATGGCTGTCTATTTCAACGACATGACCATGGACGAACGCGTGGCGTTTACGCTGGCCATGCGCGATTCCGGCGAAGTGCTCGATTGGCGCTCGCTCGACCTGCCTGGTCCGGTGGTGGACAAGCACTCGACCGGCGGCGTTGGCGACGTGGTCTCGCTGCTGCTGGGGCCCATGATCGCTGCCTGCGGCGGCTTCGTGCCGATGATCTCGGGCCGTGGCCTGGGCCACACCGGCGGCACGCTCGACAAGTTCGATTCGATTCCCGGCTACAGCACCGTGCCCGACAACGCCTTGTTCCGCAAGGTAGTCAAGGAAGTTGGCGTGGCCATCATCGGCCAGACCTCGTCGCTGGCGCCGTCCGACAAGATTTTTTACGGCGTACGCGACGTCACCGCCACGGTGGAATCGGTGGCGATGATCACCGGTTCGATCCTGTCGAAAAAACTCTCGGCCGGTCTCGATGCGCTGGTAATGGACGTCAAGGCGGGCAGCGGCGCCTTCATGCCGACCTACGACAAATCGGTGGAGCTGGCCGACAGCATCGTCAAGGTCGGCAACGGCGCCGGCATGCTGACCTCGGCCATTCTGACCGACATGAACGAATCGCTGGCGCCGTACGCCGGCAATGCCATCGAGGTGCGCGGCGCCATCGATTACCTGCGCGGCACATCGCGCCCGGCGCGCCTGCACGAAGTGACGATGGCGCTGTGCGCCGAGATGCTGGTGCTGGGCAAACTGGCCGCTACGGAAGCGGAAGCACGCGCCAAACTGCAGGCCAGCCTTGACAGCGGCGAAGCAGCTGAACGCTTTGCCCGCATGGTGGTGGCGCTGGGCGGCCCGGCCGACCTGATGGATAATCCTGATAAGTACCTGGAGCGCTCGCCGAGCGTGGTGCCGGCGCCGGCACTGTCGGCCGGCTACGCCAGCGCCACCGACTGCCGCGGCATCGGCCTGGCCGTGGTCAGCCTGGGCGGCGGCCGCCGCCGCGCTGCCGACTCGATCGACTTCGCCGTCGGCCTGACCGGTCTGGCCGGCCTCGGCGAGCGCATCGAAGTGGGACAGCCGCTGGCCATGGTCCATGCACGCACCGAGGAAGCGGCAGCGCAGGCAGTGCGTGAAATCCAGGCGGCGTACCAGATCAGCGCAGTGGCTGCGGCAGCCAATCCGGTGGTATACCGGACGATTCGTCCGTAACCCAACAACACGAGCACACCATGAACAAACAAGCACTGATCGCCGAAGCCGCCGCCGCGCGGCTCAAGGCTTACACGCCATACTCCAACTTCAAGGTCGGCGCTGCGCTGCTGACCAACGACGGCAAGGTATTCCATGGCTGTAACGTGGAAAACGCTTCCTATGGCCTGTGCAACTGCGCCGAGCGTACGGCTTTTTTCAGCGCCTTCGCCCACGGCTACCGGCCCGGTGATTTTGCGCAGTTGGTCGTCATCGGTGAAACCGATGGCCCGATCGCACCGTGCGGCGCCTGCCGCCAGGTGATTCTGGAGCTCGGAGGTAATGAGCTGCCGGTGCTGCTGACCAATCTCAAGGGCGACATTGCCGAGACCACGGCAGCCGCGCAACTGCCGAACGCGTTCGGCGGCGCCGACCTGAAAAAGAAGTAAGCGCTCTTGGTCTTCCGCAAGACAATCGATGTGCAGGCGGCCGTCGCCATTGCGGCGGCCGAAGCCATTGCCGCCAAAACCCAGGGCACTTTTGGTGTCGGCGGCTTGATGCTCGACCAGCATGGCAATGTGCTCAAGTCGCTGCACAACAACGTCATCAAGCGGGGCCTGGTGTTCGACCCCACGGCCCACGGCGAACGCCAGCTGATCGACTGGTACTACGCCGAACGCGCACAGGGCAGGGCCTTGCCGCCGCCGTCGGAGATCACCATCGTCACCACGCTCGATCCGTGCTGCATGTGCAGCGGCGCCATTTTGGCGGGCGGCTTCAACGTGGTGGCGGCAGCGCCCGACCCGGTGGCCGGCATCAACCACGACGCCCGCGCCACGTTCGAGTCGCTGCCCCCGGCGCTGCGCGAGCAGGCGGCAAAAACCTTCAGTTATCCGGCGGTGCTGGGCGCTTCGCTGTATGCGCGCGCCAGCGCCGGTGCATCGCCGCGTTCTTTTTTCATCGGTAAAACCATTGCCGAGGCCACCCAGGCGCTGTGCGCGCTGGCCTTCGAAGCCACCGCGCGCGACGTGGTGGCGCTGGTCAGCGCCGACCGTCCGCGCCAGCAATTGCTCGACCCGGCCTGCCTGCCTGCCGATCATGCGATTGTGCGCGCCCTCAAGCAGCTGTATCCCGATGCGCTGACCTATCGCTGTACGCCCTATGCGCCGGACGCCGGCCTGGCGCCCTTCCTGCGCCAGGCCATGGCGCGCCACGGCCGCGAGGCTGGCTTGGGCGAAGACGCCGTGGCCCTGCTCGACGGCTTTGGCAATCTGCTGCTGTGCATGCCCGGCCGCCTGGCGCAGTCGGACATCCGCAGCGCCTTCATGGAAATCACGCGCGCCTATGCGCAGCTGCGTTTCAAGCTGATGGACGGCGCCACGGCGGCGCAGCAGGAACAGGTGCGCCTGTACCTGGGGCATCCGAAAGAGGGCACGTTTGTGTTTGCCCGTGGGCCGGACCGCAGTGCTGCCAGTTTCATGGACCTTGGCGCTTATGCCTCGACCATGGAAGGGCCGTTGCCGGCCCATAATCCGGCGCAGTTTCAGTATGTGCTGCCGCGTCTGCCGGCAGCCGAGCTGGCAGCATTGTGCGCGGCGCTGCCGCCGCTGTACCGCGACGTTATCTCCCTGCAGCCGCGCCAGGTGAGCGACCGGGCGCTGGTTGCTGCGCTGGCGCCGCTACCCAACTAATCCACGCTGTAACGCTGATTGGCATGCCTGCGACAGCGCGACCTGGGCGGTGGATACGTGCGTGTTGGAAAATTGCATAAAAAGATAGAAAAATGTATTGATTGAAATCATATGTGATATACTAAACGCAATTAAATTGGTTTTCTCCTAAATCATTGGGCGGTGCCGCTACTGCTCTCCATCTTTCATCAGGAAATTTTAATGGCCCGTTTTTTTGCTCTCAGCGCTGTAGCCACTGCCGCCATGTTTGCCGGCGCCGCCCATGCAGCTACCGCGCCGCTCAAGGCACAACAAGTATTTGAACAGTTCAATGTGGTAGCGCTGGGTAATGTCGTCACCAATAACCACGTTGACGGCCGTACCTTCGTGGTGGGTTCCGTACAAGGCCAAAACGCCGTATTCGGCATGCACCCGCAAGACATGCCTAAATCCGATTACGCTGCGCTGACTGTTATGGGGCAGGGCGTAAAGGCTGGCCAGGCTGCGGTCAACAATGTGCAGGTGACCGATTATGGCGCCGTGGTGTTCGGTGATATCACCAATTCCGGCATCAATAACGGCGCCAGTGCAATTTACGGCAAATCCGTGAACACCAGTTTCAACGGCGGCAGCACCGTGTACGCCAGCGGCGGTTTCACCGGCGGCAACGTCGCCAAAAAACTCGACGCCGTTGCTGCTGGTAGCTTGCAGGCTGTCAACACCGCAGCGGCCCAGTCGACCGACTTTGGCACGGTACTGGGTGATCTGTCGAAGAGCATGAGCCAATACCACTCGACCGGCAGTGAGGTAAAAATCGAGGGCGGTAAAGCCACCTTCATTGCTGGTGTGCAAAATGGCGTTGCCGTGTTCAATCTGACCGATCTGGAAAACAAGGCGCTGTTCAATAACGGTGCGGTGGGCGAGTTCGATTTCAAGCTCAACGGCGCCACCAGTGTTTATATCAATTCCTCCATCAGCTCGGCCGTTATCAACGATAACTTCCTGGGCGGCAGCGCAATATGGGCTGGCAAATCGCTGATCTGGAACTTCTACAATGCCACCGATCTGACGGTTAACGCCCAGTTCGGCGGTAATATCCTGGCGGTTAACGCCAACCTGGTGCAAAACCAGAACATCGAAGGCGGTGTGTTCGTCAAAAACCTCGATTCGCGTGCTGAAATCCACCTGAACCCGTTCATCGGCGCCGTGCCGGAACCGGAAACCTATGCCATGATGATCGCCGGCCTGGGCCTGATGGGCTTCATGGCGCGCCGTCGCAAGAAAGCCTGAATCCGGTCCAAGCGCTGACGGGGCATGCGCCCCGCGTCGTGGCATATCAGAAAATCAACGATGTCCGCAAGGTATCGTTGATTTTTTTCGTCTATACAAAACCACAATCTTGGTATTTTGTTTCATTATGGAAAAATAATTTACCTCAATGAAATTTATGATACTCTATGCGGTATCTGCAAAAACTGGGGAAAATACGATATGAGCATGTCAAAACTTGCTACCGTCATTGCTGGCGTGACGTTTGCTGCGGCGTCTGCCGGGGGCGCACAGGCTGCCGTTCTTGAGCTGGACCTGGGCGGTGCGCAGGTATTTTCCTTTACCGATTTTATCGCCAACGGCAACAGCGCTTCCGGATCCATCATGGCCGGCCGCGACGTCAGCCTGAATGGTTATTCCGTCAATCAGAATAACCGGGATGCCTACGGCCAGTATTCGGTGATTGCCGGCCGCGATTTCACCCATACCAACGGCAGCGTTCAGAATGGCGCCACCTACGTTGGCCGCAACAGCAACGTCGATCAGAGCGGCACGCTGGCGCAACCGGTGGTGGGCGGCGCCGCACCGGCAAACATGGGCGCGCTGGCCACATCGCTGACGCAGACATCGCAGTCGCTGGCCGCCTTGAAGGCCACCGCCAGCGTCGAGCAAAAATGGGGCGGTATTTACATTGCCGGTACCGGCAGCGCCGTGGAGGTGATCGACCTCAATGCCAGCTTGCTGCAGAGCGGCAGCTATTACAACTTCTCGAACATGGCGGCCGGCGCCACGCTGATCTTCAACTTCAGTGGCAACAGCGCCACGTTCAGCCAGGGCTATGGCAACTTCGGCGGCTATAACACTCTGCTCAATTTCACCGACGCCACCACGCTCAATTTTGGCGTCGTCGCGCAAGCCAGCGTGCTGGCGCCGCACGCCACGGTGGTGGGTGGTGGCGGCATTGATGGCACGGTGGTGGTGAACGGCTGGAATGCCTCGACCACGCTGAATGCCGGACGCAGTTTTGCCGCCGTCGATGTGCCGGGACTGGTACTGCCGTCGGTGGTGCCGGAAGCTGAAACCTGGGCCATGATGCTCGCCGGCCTGGGCCTGGTAGGATTTATCGCCCGCCGTCGCAAGCAAGCCTGAGCGCACTGCAGGGGAGCGCCCTGCGGCCATCTGAAAATCAACGATGCCTGCAACGGTAGTCGTTGATTTTTTTTTCTCAAAGCAGGCTCGGCATTAACTATTTAATTGCAATGTTTGAAATATTTTTAAACAATTAAATTCGTGCTACGCTAGGAAGTATCCGAACCTCATAGGAGAAACCGAAATGGCTTTGTCAAAAATTGCTACCGCTGTGGCAGGTGTGACGTTTGCTGTGGTCTCGATGGGTAGCGCCCAGGCCGCCGTGCTCAAGCTTGATGTTGGTGGCGCCAACGTGTTTTCTTTCACGGATTTTCAGGCCAGCGGATCCGCCGTGGGCGGCGCCATCGTCGCTGGCCGCGATATCAGCCTGAGTGGCTACTCGGTCAACGGCAGCAATGCCGGCGCCTACGGCGGCTACTCGGTGATTGCAGGTCGCGATTTTACCTTCAGTAATGGCAGTGTCAGCAATGGCGCCACCTATGTGGGCGGCGTCGCCAATGTGGCGCCGAGCGGCAGCCTGGCTTCGCCGGCGACGGGCGGGGCGGCGCCGGTCAATATTGGCGCGCTGGCTGCGTCGCTGACGCAGACTTCGCAGTCGCTCGCGGCGCTGACGGCCACCGCCGTTGCAGAACAGCAGTCGAACGGCATCTTTATCGCCGGTAGCGGCAGCGCGGTCGAAGTCATCAACCTCGACGCCAGCTGGCTCAATAGCAGCAGCTATTACAACATCTCCAACGTGGCGGCCGGCGCCACGCTGATCGTCAACTTCGCTGGCGACAGCGCCACCTTTGCCAACGGCTACGAAGCCTTCAACGGCTATAACGTGCTGTTCAACCTGGCCAATGCCACCACCGTCAATATCGGTACCGGCTTGCAGGCCAACCTGCTGGCGCCGCGCGCCAGCGTGACGGGTGGTGGTGGCGGCATCGATGGCACGGTGATCGTCAACAGCTGGGATTCGTCGGTCGGTATCAGGACCGGTGCCGGCTTCGCCGCCGTCGATGTGCCGGGACTGGTGCTGCCGTCTGTGGTGCCGGAAGCTGAAACCTGGGCCATGCTGGTGGCCGGACTGGGCCTGGTCGGCTTTATGAGCCGGCGCCGCCAAAGCGTGGCGTCACGCTAATCGCCGCCAGCACCATATTGACGATGAGGTTTTCAGCATCGTCGAAATCCTCGGGCGTGAGCTGCTCGCGCCCGAGTACCAGGCCCATTTGCGGGGCAAAGTCGGCGTAGGATTGCGTCATCGCCCAGATGGCAAACAGCAGATGGGTGGCGTTGACTGCAGCGATTCTTCCCGCTGCTATCCATTGTTCAAACACGGCGATATCGCGGCGCAGCAGTGGCACCACGCGGCGCCGGATCTGCGCACCGTACAGCTGAGCGCCGCTGATTACTTCCATCGCATACACGCGCGACGCCCATGGCTGCTCGCGCGAAAATCTCAGCTTGGCCTGCACATAGGCGCGCAGCACGGCGTGCGGCTCCTGCTCGGCTGCGGCCAGGTGTGCCATCCGTTCCAGCCAGTCGTCGAGCACGTCGTCGAGCACACGTTGATACAGCGCCTGCTTGGTCGGAAAATAGTACATGAGGTTTTGCTTGGACAGGCCAGTGCGTTCGGCCACAGTGGCGATCGAGGCGCCTTCGTAGCCGGCTTCGGCAAACACGCGCACGGCGGCGGCGACGATGTCGGCTTCCAGCCTGTCGCGGTTGAGCACACGGCGCTTGGTCGCTGGTGCGGGCTTGGGCAGCAAGGGAAACGAGGACATGGCGGCTCTTTCAGGCTGGACGCACGGACTGCAGGAAATCGAGCAATTGCGGATGGCTGCTGTAGGCGACGTTAAAGCGGAACCACACCGATTCGGGCGGGCGCAGCATGAAAAAATCGCACGGCGACAGCAGGATGCCGGCTTTCAGCGCCGCGTCGGCGATGGTCTTGCCGTTCCAGTCCGGGCGCGGCGCCTGCTGCTGTTGCTGCCAGCCGGCGCTGACGAACATGCCGCCGCGCGGGCGTGCCAGCGGCGCCATGCCTGCGCTGCGCAGGCTGTCGATCGTGCGTTCGCGGCCGGCCTCCAGCTGCGCCACCAGCTTGTCCACCATGCGTTTGTAAGGACGCGCACTGATGGCGTGGTACACCGCCCGTTCATTGACCTCCGAGGTGGTCAGCCCGGTCAGCATTTTCACGCGCAGCAGCTCGGGCAGCAGCGAGCTTGATGCGCAGATCGAACCGACCCGCAGCACCGGCGACAGTGTCTTGGAAAAGCTGCCGACGCGGATCACGCGGCGCAGGCCATCCATGGCTGCCAGCGAGGCCTCGCCGCGCTGCGCCAGTTCGCGATAGATATCGTCTTCCACCAGCCAGAAATCGAACTGCTCGGCCAGAGCCAGCAGGCGGTGCGCCTGCGCCGCCGACAGCGAGGTACCGAGCGGATTGTGCAGCACGGTGTTGACGAACATCAGCTTGGGCTGCACCAGGGCGGCCTGGTGCGCCAGCTGATCGAGGTCGATGCCGTCGTCGCCGCGCGCAATGCCGACCGCGATGCAGCCGTGGTGGCGGATCAGCGAGTGCAGATTGCTGTAGCCGGGATCTTCCACCAGCACGGTGTCGCCGGGGCGCGTGAGCGTGCGCAGGATCAGGTCGAAGGCGTGGGTGGCGCCATGCGTGAGCAGCACCTGTTCCGCATCGACGGCAAACAGCTCGTCGCTCAAGGTGGCTGCCAGGTGATGGCGCAGCGTCGGAAAACCCATCGAATGGCCATAGCCGCGCAGGCGGTTCGAGGGAATGCGCATGGCATGGCGTACGGCGTCGAGCACCGTGTCGTCGCCATACCATTCCGGCGGCAGCCAGCCGACGCCGGCCGCCAGCGCCTCGGATACGCCCGAATACAGATCGGGGGTGAGCGCATCGATGGCGGTCGGCATGGTGTGCAG
>JBEVNE010000094.1:0-6750 GCA_040508275.1 Duganella sp. | reverse complement strand
GCGCAAGCGTAAGAAAGTACGCTGAGCAACGCAGCGGCGATAGCGCGCCGCGCAGCAGGTTTTCGAGCCCCCGCAAGACGTTTGAACAAGAAAGCTGTACGTTCGGGCATGGTGAGCATGCCAGCACCGCCCGATAATGGACACTCGTCCCCACGCAAAGGCCATCATGTCCCGTCTTACCCTGCACACGCTCGACACCGCTCCGGAGCAGAGCCGGCCCTACGTTGAAAAAGCCATCGCCAACAACGGCTATCTGCCCAACCTGATCGGCGTACTGGCCAATGCGCCGCAGGCGCTGGAAACCTATCTCACCGTGTCCGGCATCAATGCCCGCAGCAGCCTGACGCTGCAGGAGCGCGAAGTAGTGCAGATCACCGCAGCGCGCCTGCACGGCTGCGATTTCTGCATCGCCGGCCATAGCGCCATCGCCCTCAAAAAAGCCGGACAAACGCCAGCGCTGGTGCGGGCCCTGCAAACCGGTGCGGACACCGGCGACGCCAGGCTCGACGCCGTGCAGCGCTTTGCCGCCGCCGTCATCGCACATCGCGGTGCAGTCGAAGACAGCGCGCTGCAAGCGTTTCAGGATGCCGGCTACAGCCAGCAGCAGGCACTCGAGGTGGTACTCGGCATCAGCCTGGCCACGCTGTGCAACTTCGCCAACAGCCTGGCCGGCACGCCGGTCAACCCGCAGTTGCAGCCCTACCTGCCTGGCGCGGTGTAAGCGTGGCCGCCCTGCACGACTGGCTGGCGCGCCAAGCAGACGCGCTCGATCAATCCGACGCGCTGGCGTCTGAAGTGCTGCCGGCGCTGGCGGCCCATGGCTGCTTCAGGGCCGGTGTGCCGGCCAGCCTGGGCGGCGCTGGCAATGCTATTGACGGCACCGGCAGCGGCGATGCACGCGCCGCCATTCTCGCCATTGCCGATGTGGCGCGCCACTCGCTGACCGCAGCCTTTGTGTTCTGGGGACAGCGCGCCTTTATCGAATACCTGCTGCAAAGCCCCAACGCAGCGCTGCGCGAACGGCTGTTACCGCAACTGCTCGATGGCACACTGGCCGGCGCCACCGGCCTGTCGAACGCAATGAAATTCCTGTCCGGGATGGAGCCGCTGCAGATCCGCGCTACGCCAGCGGGCTCACTGTCAAACAATACCAAAAGCAGCACCCTTGTGGAGCAAACCGGCGGCTGGACGCTGAACGGCAAGCTGGCCTGGATCACCAATCTGCACCCGCAGCGGTTTGTCGCGGCGGCGGCGGTAGCACCCGTCAACGGCGCGCCGCCGGCCGTGGTGATGTTCGACAGCGCTGCGGCCGGCGTGCAGCGCAGCGCCAACCTGCAACTGATCGCTCTGCGCGGCAGTAATACCGCTGCCGTGCAGCTTGAACAGGTGGCAGCGCCGGCTGCCCACATCATCAGCGCGCAGGCGCAGCAATGGCTGCCGCGCGTGCGTCCCGCCTTTCTTGGCATGCAGTGCGGCATGGCCATCGGCCTGGCACAGGCCAGCCTGGACCACGCGGCCCAGGCTGCGGCCAGGGGACGCGGCCAACTGGCGGCAGACATTGCCGCTGTCCGCACAGCGCTGGCCGCACACAGCGCCCAGTTGCTCGACGGCGTGGCCAGCGGCCGCTTCGTGACCCAGGCACCCGCCATGTTCCGCTTACGCATAGGCCTGGCAGACCTGGTGCGCCAGGCTGTCACGCTGGAACTGCATGCCAAGGGCGGCCACGCCTACCTGGAAGCGGAGCAGGACGGCTTTGCACGGCGCCTGCGCGAGTCGGCTTTTATTCCCGTCATCACTCCCAGCGTCACGCAATTGCAGGCGGCGCTGGCCCAGCATGCGGAGACGGCGCCATGAGCAGCTGGGCCCTGCACGCCAAGGAGCTGAGTTTTGCCTATGAAGGCGCCGATGCAGGCGCCAGCGCGGCGCCGGTCTTCGAGCGCATCACGCTGGGCGTGCGCCCGCGTGAAATCGTCTGCCTGCTGGGCAGCAGCGGCTGCGGCAAATCGACGCTGCTGCGGGTGCTGGCCGGCCTGCAGGCGCCCAGCGCTGGCAGCGTGCATTTTCTCGATGCGCCGCTGACGCAGCCAAGTCCGCGCAGTGCACTGGTGTTCCAGCAGGCCAGCCTGCTGCCCTGGCTGAACGTCAGCGCCAATGTCGGCTTCGGCCTTGATTTTGCGCGCCAGCCCAGGATCACCCGGGCCAGCCACCAGCAGCGCGTGCAGCAGGCAATCGACGCCGTCGGCCTGGCCGGCAGCGAACGCCGTTATCCGGCCGCGCTGTCGGGCGGCATGGCGCAGCGCGTGGCGCTGGCGCGCGCCCTGGCGCGCGAGCCGGCGCTGCTGTTCGCCGACGAGCCGTTTTCGGCGCTGGACGCCATCACCCGGGCCGGCATGCAATCGCTGCTGGTGGACGTGGTGCACCGCTGGCATACGGCCGTGCTGCTGGTTACCCACGACATCGACGAAGCCATCCTGGTGGCCGACCGGATTGTGCTGATGGGCGGCCAGCCTGGCCGCATCCTGCGCGAATGGCAGGTCGGCCTGCCGCACCCGCGCCTGAGCCATGGCGCAGGCGCCCCCGAACTGGGCGCCCTGCGGCTCGACATCCTGGCGGCGCTGCAGGACATGCACGCCACCGCACCGCCCGCCACCCATCCAATTTCGACCACATCACTGAACGAAAGCCCACCATGACCGACGCCAGCAACCCCGCGGCCAGCAGCCCGCTCCACCTTTGCGCCTCGTCCGACTGCGATTGCGGCATGACGCGCCGCGACTTCCTGCGCCTGTCCGCGCTAGGCAGCGCCGCCGGCGCCGCGCCGCTGCTGCTGGCCGGCGACGCCATGGCGCGACAGGCGCCCAAGGGCGACGACCAGCCAGTCAAAATTGGCTACCTGCCGATTACCGACGCCACGCCGCTGCTGGTGGCCCATGGCCGCAAGCTGTTCGAGGCGGAGGGCCTGCAGGCGGAAGCGCCGCGCCTGTTCCGCAGTTGGGCGCAGATCGTCGAGGCTTTCGTGGCCGGCCAGGTCAACGTGATCCACCTGCTGTCGCCGGCCACCATGTCGGTGCGCTACGGCGCCCGTTTCCCGGCCAAGGTGGTGGCCTGGAACCACGTCAACGGCTCGGCCCTGACCGTGGCCAGGGACATCAACACGGTTGCCGACCTGGGCGGCAAGACCGTGGCCATTCCGTTCTGGTATTCGATCCATAACATCCTGCTGCAGCAGATCCTGGCCAAGGCCGGCCTGGCGGTGGTCAGCAAGGGCCGCGAGGGGTCGATAGGCGCGCGCGAAGTCAACCTGGTGGTGCTGGCGCCGGCCGAGATGGTGTCGGCGCTGGCCAGCAAATCGATTGCCGGTTTCATCGTCGCCGAGCCGTTCAACGCGCTGGCCGAGACCAATGGCGTGGGCAAGATCCTGCGCTTTTCCGGCGACGTCTGGAAAAACCATGCGTGCTGCGTCACCTTCCTGTCCGAGCGCGATATCAACAACCGTCCGGAATGGGCGCAGCGCGTCACCAGCGCCATCGTCAAGGCCCAGCTCTGGACCCGCTCCAACCAGGTCGACACGGCGCGCCTGCTCTCGAGCGGCGACGCCCGCCGTTACACGCCGCACAGCTTGCAGGTGCTGTCCAAGGTGCTTACCGTGACCGATTATGCGGATTACGAAAAAAGCGGCGTGATCGCGCATCGCAACTGGAACCAGCGCCGCATCGATTTCCAACCCTTCCCGTTCGCCTCTTACACCGAGCAGATGGTGCGCGCGCTCAAGAGCACGCGCCTGGAGGGCGACACGACTTTCCTGCAAAAGCTCGATCCCGCCTTTGTCGCCCGCGACCTGGTGGACGATCGCTTTGTGCGCAAGGCCATTGCCGCCGTCGGCGGCCCCGGTGCTTTCGGCTTGCCAGCCAACCTGCTGCGCAGCGAAACGCTGGCTGTATAAGCGATGACGAAACAATTGGCGCGCTGGCCGCGCATTGCGCTTGCGCTGCTGGGCTTTGGCGCTGCGCTGGCGCTGTGGCAGGCCGGCGTGAGCGCGCTGGAGCGGCAAACGCCGGTGGCTGCTGCGTTTGCGCCGCTGGCGTCCCTGCGCGCGCTGGCGCAACTGCTGCAAGGCGTTCATATCTGGCACGACATCGCGCTCAGCCTGCGTCGCGTGACGTATGGCCTGGCGGCTGCCACGCTGATCGGCGTACCGCTCGGGGTGCTGGTGGGCAGCTCACGCCGCGCGGCGGCGGCGCTGATGCCGCTGTTCCAGTTGCTGCGCATGGTGTCGCCGCTGTCGTGGATGCCGCTGGCGGTGATGGCGCTGGGCGTGGGCGACGCCCCCGTGTACTTTTTGCTGGCCTTTGCCGCCGTCTGGCCGATTTTGCTCAACACTGCCACCGGGGTGGCGCGGCTCGATCCCAACTGGCTGCTGCTGGCGCGCAGCCTGTCGGCCACGCGCGCGGAAACCGTGCTGCGCGTGGTACTGCCCGGTATCACCGCCGACATCCTGACAGGCGTGCGGCTGGCGATCGGCATTATCTGGATCGTGCTGGTGCCGGCGGAAATGCTGGGCGTGTCGGCCGGACTTGGCTACTTCATCCTCGACGCCCGCGACCGCCTGGCCTACAACGAGCTGATGGCCGCCATCGTCCTGATCGGCCTGCTGGGCTTTGCACTCGACTACCTGGCACGGCTGGCGCATGCGCGCTGGCTCCATAGTAGAAACTGAGCAGGAACTGAGCAGAAACTGCACGGCGCCATGGCGATGCGGGAGCACTCCGACAAGCCATGGCGCCCGCCGAGGCGCAACAGCTCTTTCGAGGTGCCTTATAATGGCGTATGCAAAAATTACCTCTTCTCGGCAACATCACGCCGGCGCAGTTTCTGCGCGAATACTGGCACAAAAAGCCTGTGCTGATCCGTAACGCCATCCCCGGCTTCAAGCCGCTGCTGAGCCTGGACGCACTGGCCAAACTGGCCTCCACCAACCATGCGGAATCGCGCCTGATCACCGCCGTCGATGGCGAATGGTCGATGCAACACGGCCCGCTCGACACCCTGCCTGCGCGCAGCCAGCGCGAGTGGACCATGCTGGTCCAGGGCGTCAACCTGTTCGACGCCAAGGCCGACGCGCTGCTGCGCCAGTTCCGCTTTATCCCGGACGCGCGCCTCGACGACCTGATGGTCAGCTTTGCCACCGACGGCGGCGGCGTTGGCCCGCATTTCGATTCCTACGACGTATTTCTGTTGCAGGCGCAGGGACAGCGCCGCTGGCGCATCGGCCCGCAAAAAGACCTGAGCCTGATCGAGGGCTTGCCGCTGAAGATCCTGGCCAATTTCACGCCCGACGAAGAGTTTGTGCTGGAACCGGGCGACATGCTTTACCTGCCGCCCCATTACGCCCACGACGGCGTTGCCATCGGCGACTGCCAGACCTATTCGATCGGTTTCCGCTCGCCGTCCTACCAGGAACTGGGCGAAGGTTTCCTGCAATTCATGGCCGACTCGATCGACCTGCCGGGCCGCTACGGCGATCCGCAACTGGAAGCGAGCAGCAAGCCGGCAGAAATCCCGCGCCACATGCTCAATACCATCGTCGAGGAAATGAACAAGGTGCGTTTCACCGAAGAAGACATCACCATCTTCCTCGGCGAGTACATGTCCGAGCCCAAGCACAATGTATTCTTTACCGGCCCGACCAAGCCGCTGACAGTCGGCAAGTTCAGCGACGCCGTCATGAAAAAAGGCCTGGTGCTGTCCCGCAAAACCCAGATGCTCTACCGTGGCAAGCATGTTTTCATCAACGGCGAATCGTTTGGCGTGGGGCGCGCCGACAAGGCCACGCTGGAAGCGCTGGCCAACCAGCGCAGCTTGACAGCCGAGCAATTCCAGCAGGCATCGGATGATGTACTGGAAGCACTGTATACCTGGTACCAGGACGGCTGGATAGAGTTAGCTTAATGCACTGCACCACCGTGCAATCCGCGCCGCTGGAGCCGCTCCAGCGGCTTTTTTTTGCCTTATGTGTGTTGGCAACGAATTATTACAATTTCACTTGAATTCAGGCGCCAACGGAACTGGATTACGCTGGAGTTCAGAGTAAAATGCGCATGTTCTAGCGAACGCTGGTAAGAGTGCTGTTCGGCACGTTTTGTGGATCGAAACGAAAAGTTGCGATATCGCAAAATAGTTCGACAAACGCGCTGTTGTCCTATTGCGACGCACTAAAAATCGCTATAATATTCGGTTAGGAAGTTTCCGTTGTCTGGCAGGCACCATTTCAGGTACGAAAAGCCTTCGAAGACGACCTAATGAGCGATAATTACCGGTAATTATTCATCGCAACACGTGTTTATATTTGAATTAACTAAGGAAAATCCATGAAAAAATCCCTGCTGATCGCTTCCCTGCTGGCCGTTGCTCTGGCTGCTTGCTCGAAAAAAGAAGAAGCCGCTCCTGCTGCTCCAGCTCCAGTAGCTGCTCCAGAAGCTGCTCCAGCACCTGCACCAGCTCCAGCTGCTGACGCTGCTGCTCCAGCCGCTGCTGACGCTGCTGCTGCCGCTTCGCAAGCTGCTTCGGCTGCTGCTGACGCTGCTGCTGCTGCTTCGACCGCCGCTTCGGCTGCTGCTTCGAAGTAATTCGACAGCGATAGTAGAAACCGGCCTTCGGGCCGGTTTTTTTCCGCCTGTAATATCGGCGTTCAACTGCTACAGCGATAAAAAAACCGGCCAGTGGCCGGTTTTTCTTTATGCTCAGCGAGCA
>JBEVNE010000090.1:0-6625 GCA_040508275.1 Duganella sp. | reverse complement strand
CTCGCGGCGTGAAATTTTATCCTATCTACAACAATATCAATATACAATGCACGGCCTTACTCATGCTTTAGCGTGCCAGTTGCTCGATCCGGCGGTCTATAAACGCCAGCAACTCGGGCGTGATGCCGTTGCCGGTACGCGCGCGGGTGTAGGCTTCGCGCGCCGGCGCCAGCTGGCCGTCAGCTTGCAGGGAAATGCCCAGGCCCATCCACCACACGCCGTTGAGCGGCGACAGTTTCAAGGCCGCCTGGTAGTGCTGGGCCGCTTCGGCATGGCGCTGTTCGCGCTGCAGCACGCCGGCCAGGAAGGCCTGATAGTCGGCATTGCCGGCTGCGTACGGCAAGGTGGTCATCAGCGTTTGCAGCGCCGGGCCGCCGCGCTCGAGTTGCAGGCGCGCCAGCACCATGGCCAGCCCAGGCTGGCGCGGATCGATGCCCAGCGCCAAGCGCAGCTGGCGGATGGCGTCCTCTGGCCGGCGATTTTCCAGCAACAGCGCCACATAGGTCTGGCGTGCCGGCTCATTGCGCGGGTCGATTTCCAGTGCACGGTCGAGATCGGTCAGCGCCACGCTGACGCGCCCGTCCTGCAGCGCCGTCAGTGCGCGCCGGTAAGTGTTTTCAGACTGCTGTTGCGGGGTGAGTTCCTGCCGCGCGGCGCTTGCTGCCGGCGCCGCCGGCACTGGCTTGGCAGCTGAAGCGACGGTGTGCGCAGGCTTGCTGGCCGCTTTGGCCGGCGGCGTGGCTGGCATGGACGGCGCAGCGGTGGCCGCCACCGGCTGGGTTGGCTGTATTGGCTGTGTTGGCGGCACTGGTGCTGATGGAACTGCGGGTGCGGGTTGCGGCGCGGATGGGGCCGATGCCTGCGCTGCTGCGGCGAGCTCGGGTGCTGGCATTGGCGCCAGTGACGGCGCCGGTGCATCCTGGACTGGCGCTGTGACTGGCGCTCTGGCTGGCGCTGGGGCCGTCGCCATCAACGGCGCCGCCCCCTGTGGCGCAGCCTGCGTCCGCCATGCTTGCCAACCATACCAGCCGCCGGCCGCCAACACGCCCGCCGCCAGCGCGCTGCCGGCCACGAACAGCAGACGGCGGTCACGCTCCGGCGCCGGCACCGCTTTTAATTCCTGCTGCTGCAAGCCTTCCTCGCGCGGGCCGCCGCGTGCATCGAGGTCCTGCAACATTTTATTGATCAGACTCATTTGCTCAGCGCCCATGTCAGACCGCAGGCGGCCACCAACACACTCAATCCCGCCGCCAGCCAGGTCCGGCGTCCACGCAATGTCCAGCTTGACTGCACAGTGTCGCGCGCGGCCAGGCTGACGTGGCGGCGCGTGACCTGCTGGCGGCCTTCGCCGAAGCAGGCCATCAGCGACTTGTTGGCGATGATGTTGACCAGCCGCGGTATGCCGCCGCTGGCGCCGTACAGGCGGGCGATGGCGCCACGCGTAAACAAGCGGCTGCCGTCGTAGCCGGCCACGCGCAGCCGGTGCGCCAGGTAGTATTCGATATCGTCGCGCTTGAGCGGCCCCAGGTGGTAGTGGAAGGTGATGCGCTGCGCCAGCTGGCGGATCGAGTTGGCTTGCAAATGCTGGTTCAGCTCGGGCTGGCCGAACAGCACGATCTGCAACAGCTTGCGCTTTTCCGTTTCCAGGTTGGACAGCAGACGCAGCGCTTCCAGGCTTTCCACGGGGATCGCCTGCGCCTCGTCGAGCAGCAGCAACACCTGCTGGTCCTGCTGCGCCAGTTCGATCAGGCGCAGCGTGATCGACTTGAGCAACTGGTGCTGGTCAACGTCGCGCTCGAGCGTAATTTCCAGTTCGTCGGCCAGCGCCAGCATCAGCGTGCGCGGTTCCAGGTAGGGATTGGGAATATACGCGGTGACAAAGCCGGGACCGATGGTGCTGATGAATTTACGGCACAGCAGCGTCTTGCCGGTGCCCACTTCGCCGGTGATCTTGATAAAACCCTCGCCGCTGCGGGCCGCCACCAGCAGCGTGTTCAGCGCTTCCTGCGAATGCGGGCTGGTGAAAAAATAGCTGGTGTCGGGCGTGATATTGAACGGCGCCTCGCGCAAGCCGAAGTGTTTGGCATACATGATCAACGCCGCCTTTCCCCATTGCCCGGATCGAGCTCGCGCACGCGGCGGCCGCTGTCGAGCAGGTCGCGGTTCCAGTCGGACGACGATTCGACGATGGTCGGCTTGATCAGCACCACCAGTTCGCGTTTTTGCACGACCTCACCCGATGAACGGAACAGCGCGCCGATCACCGGCAAGCCAGCCGCGCCCGGCACACCACTACGGTCGGAAGTCGTCGATTGACGCATCAGGCCGCCAATTGCCACCACCTGGCCATTCTGGCCGCGCACCATGCTGTCCATCTCTGACGTGGAGGACGCCGCCAGCGGCAACGAGAAGTTGCCGAGCGAACCCAGGTTGAGCGCCTTGTTGACGGTGGATACCTGGCTGACCGACGGGTGCACATGCAGGATGATATTGCCGTGGTCATCGATTTGCGGGGTGACATCCAGCACCACGCCGGAGAAGAACGGTTGCAGCGTGACGCTCGGCGTGGTGGTGCCGGCGCCGTTGCCGCTGGTGGTCGTGGTGGTGCTGACGCCCGTGACGAAGAATTCATCGGTGCCGATCTTCAGCAGCGCCTTCTGGTTGTTGATGGTGGCAATGCGCGGACTCGACAGCACGTGCACGGTGCCCTGCCCTTCGAGGAAGGAAATCAGCGCGGCGAAATTGGTGGTCTGGAACGCCAGGCCGAACATCGTCCCCAGTGCTTCGCTGGCGCCGGCAATCGTGCTGCCGGGACGGCCGAGAACCGCATCATTGCCCAAGGTGCTGGTGGCATTGTTGGCGCCCAGCGGAGCGAGCGCAGAACCGGGCTGCAGCAAACCCGTCGAAATGCGGCTGTTGGCGCTCAGCTTGCCAAATCCGGCCCAGTTGATCCCGCTCTGGAAATTACTGTTCAACTCCACTTCGAGGATCTTGGCTTCCAGGATCACTTGCCGGTCCACCGACAGCTGGGTGGCGCGCAGGTACTGATCAACGTCGCGCAGTTCATCGGGCATGGCGCGGATCACGATCACGCCCGACTGCGGACTGATCGTGACGCTGCGGTTGTCCTTGCCGGCGCCGACGATGGCGTCGAGCGCCGTTTTGAGTTCGAGCCAGAAATCGCTGTCCGACGAGGTTTGCACATTGGCGGCGTCGCGCTGCGACTGGCGCTGGTTCGGATCGCCGTTGTTACCATTGCTGCCGTCACCGGAATTGCCCTGATTGTTGCCGTTGCTATTATTGCCAGCACCGTTGTTATTGTTGCCGCTGTTGCTGGTGCCGGCGTTGGCCACCGAAGTCGATGACACGCGCAAGCTCGATATGCCTTTGCGCACCGAGGTCAGGTAATTCACCTTGAACATCTTGGTCTGCATGGTCAGCGGACGGATATAAATCCGCGTGCCGTCGATCTTGTAATCGTAGCCGTACAGCTCGCGCACGGCTTCCAGCGCCTCGAACAGCGTCACATCCTTGAGGTTGGCGGTAATGTTGCCCGTCACCTCGGGGTTGATCAGCATGTTGTAGCGCGTGCCGGCGACGATGGAATTGAAGAACTGCTGCACCGGCACATTGTTGAACGACACGTTGAAGCGCTCTTCCAGCACCGCGCGCGCCTTGGGCAGTTGTTCGGTCAGCTGCGCCACCGGCGGCAGCAAGGCGCTGGCCACGGCGTCGGCCTGGCTCGGTGCGGACGACCTGGACTGCGCTGCTGCGGCGATCTCTTCATTGATCTTGTTGTAGGTATCGCGTTTGGGCGGCGTGGCGCAGCCGCTCAGCACCAGCGTGGCCACCATGGCGATTGTCAGTAACTTTTGCATGATCGTCGTTCGTTTAACGTGAATGCGCCGCTGCTTTCGCAGCCGCGCCGGCATCGGGGTACAGGCGCAACACCTGTTTCACCCGCCCGTGTTGCAACACTACCCGGTCTTTTTCCACCTGCACCAGGGTCGCCCCATTGACCGATTCGCCGGTGCGCACGGTCTGGCCGTCGATCACCGCCACACGGCGCCCGCCGCTGCCCAGCAGCACGGACTGCAGTTGCGGGCCGCTGCGTACCGGCGCCGTGTAGGCTTCGCCATTTGCGCCCAGCCGGGCTTCCGGTGGCGGCTGGGTGGGATCGGCCAGTTGCTGCGCCATCACCGGCGCGGCACTGGCCAGCAGCAGCGCAGCAGCAGAAAAGCACAGCAAGCGCCTCATAATTTCATCCATTTCTCATCCATGCTCAAGGTGTAGAGCGTCAGGGTCAGGCGCGCTTGCGGCCACTGTTCGGCATCGAGGCGGGCGCCGCCCCAGAACAGTTGCACCGGCAACGCTTCCAGTCCCTGCATATACTGAATCATGTCCAGGTAGCTGCCTTGCAGCACAATTTCGACGCCATGGCGGTACAGCAGTTCGCGCGGCTTGCTGACCGGCGCAGGCGTGGCTGGCTGGCCCGCATTGACCGGTGCAGGCGCAGATGCGGCAGCAGCCACCATGGCGGTGGCGGCCGCCGCCGTGGTCACGCTGTCCAGTGTGGCGCCGGCCGGTGGCGGCACATGGGACAGCAAAGCAGCGCCCGAAGCGCCGCCAGCGGGCGCCACAGCGGCCTCGGCCGGCCCCGCTGCCGCACTGGCCTCGTTCATGCCGGTCACAGGCAGGCTTTTCATCGACAACAGTTTGAGCTTGCCGTTGCCGCGCAAAAGTTGTTCCAGCAGGGGCGCAATTTTTTGCGGCGCCACCAGTCCTTTTTGCACGTTCATCAACTGCGCGCCCAGTCGGGTCAGTTCCACCTGGGCCTGGCTCAGTTCGGTGCGCGTGCCGGCATCGGGATCGGCCACGAAGCTCTGCGCACGGCTGACGGCTTCGTTGTCGAGGGTGCCGATCTGCGTGTTCTGCTGCTGGATCTGCGCCAACAGCGCCGCTTGCCTGGCCAGCAAGGGCTCTATCGCCACCGTAAATAGCACGAACAGGATGGCGGCGGTCACCGCTGCAAATACCAGCACGCGCTCGCGCAGGCTCAGCGCGTCGATGCGGGCGCTCAAGACCAGCCATTGCTGTTGCAGGCGCTTCATGGCGCGCCCTCCGGCGGCACGGATTGCAAGCTGAACTGCACGTAAGGCGCTGCCGTGGCAGCCGTCGCGACCGTGACTGGAACCGTGGAAGTCGATGGCGCCGTCACGGTCGTGACTGCAGGCGTTTGCGGTCGTGCAATGTCGAGGCTGGCAAAGGTTTTGCCACGCATCACAGGCTCACTGGTCAGGCGGAAAATATATTGGGGAATCAGGGTCGGCTGCATGGCGCGGCCCTGCACGCCGATATGGGTGCCAGCGCCGGCAATCGATACCCCGGTCAGCCACAGGCCCGGCAGATTCTGCCGCGCCAGCGCGCGGAAGTACTCGGCATAGCCATCGCTGTTACCGAGCGCACCGGTGGCCAGAAAAGCCTCCAGCCGCTGCATGGCGGCCAGCTCGACATGGACCTGTGCCAGTTGCTGCGCCAGGGGAGCACTTTTTTCACGCGGCGCGAACTGCCGGTTGGCGTCGGCCAGACGGCGTTCGCGTTCGGCCACCAGCATCTTTCCAGCCTGGGCGCGCTGTTCCAGCTGTCCCACCTGGTAATGTGCATACCACGTCAGCAACAGCGCGCCGGTGACGATCACGCCGAGCGCTTCCGCTATCGGCACTGCCGTGAAAAATTTCTTTTTCTTTTGAAAAGCCGGGTTGAACAGATTGATTTGCTGGCTCATGGCGCTGCCTCGTCATGGCGCAGCGCCGCGCCCAGTGTCAGGAAAAAGCGCTGCTGCTGCTCGGCGTCCTGCAAATCGCCGATCTTGCCCAGGTCGAACACATCTTCCAGCCCCATCGCTTCCACCGGCGTGTACAGGTTGGCGGCCAGGTATTCATGCAGGCCGGGTGCGCCGGTGGGCGCCAGCAGCAGCTTGTTCACATTCACGTAATTAAATTGACGGTCGAAGTGGTCGAGCGAACGCTGTAGTTCCAGGGTGATCTTGTCGAAGCATTGCTGCTGCTTGTCGGTATCAGGTTCGCGCAACTGCTCGATGGTGACATCGATCCGGCGTGACAGGTAGAGCTCGCCCTTGAAGGTAATCGTCAGCAGGCCGCCGTCGCTGTCGAAGGACAGCATGGCAAGGCCCCGTCCCGGCGTTTCCAGCAACGCCGAGATATTCCGTTGCGCCATCTCGGGGATATCGATCACGGCAAGCTCCAGTGCGGAGCCAGTAAACAGGTTCTGGCGCCCGGCAATCAGCGCATTACGCGCAGCAATCGCAAACATCGAATGGCCGCGCGACATGCCGTTGGTGTCCACCGGAATGTCGAGCACATCGATGGTGGCTTCGTCGACGGAAAAGTCGAGCATGTCCTTCAGGCGCCAGCGCACGGCGGTCTTCAATTCTTCCGGCGGCACGTTCGGCGCATCCAAGCTGAACAGTTGGTATTCGCCACCGGACAGCACGGCGGCAAAGCGGTAGCTCGCGCCCTTGACGTCCTTGCCTACGCGCTCGAGCGCTTCGGGCGCGCGGCTGTCGGCAGCAGGGTGAAAGGCA
Organism: Duganella sp.; assembly: GCA_040508275.1. Taxonomy (GTDB): domain Bacteria; phylum Pseudomonadota; class Gammaproteobacteria; order Burkholderiales; family Burkholderiaceae_D; genus Rugamonas. The sequence goes on along the minus strand of JBEVNE010000090.1, from coordinate 21 downwards.
GCCAGTTCCACCAGCGGCCTG
>JBEVNE010000057.1:0-8848 GCA_040508275.1 Duganella sp. | reverse complement strand
CGCTAATCCCAAAAAAACCACACAATCTCTCCATTCCTCCCCCGATACGGCGTTTAGTTCGCCTTTTTGAATATGCCATCGCTATGATTATGTTTCCAAAGGGAAAATAATCCGGGGGACAGCATGCAGTGGTTTTATGATTTAAAAATCGGCAAGAAATTAATGATTGCGTTTGCAGTGCTCACGCTGGGCACCTGCGCACTGGCCTTGTTTTCAGTCACGCAGCTGACCCGGGTCAGCCAGGCGTCCAGCGACATTGCCACCAACTGGCTGCCCGCCGTGCGCTATCTGGGGCAGATGCAGAACTCCCTGTCGCGCTACCGGATTTCCGAATCCACCCACATCCTGCTCAGCGAGCAGGAAGACATGAAGGCCACCGACAAATCGATGGCGACCCGGCTCGAGACCCTGGGCAAGCAGCAGGCTTCCTATGCGGCGCTGGTGTCGGAGCCGGAAGAAAAACGCATTTACGCCGAACTGCAAAAATCGCTGGACGACTACATGGCAAAAAGCCGCTCGCTGGCCGCGCTGTCGCACGAGGGCAAAAAAGAAGAAGCGCGCACGCTGTTTCGTGGCGCTTCCAACAAGCTGTTCCGCCAGGTCAATGAGCAGCTCGAAGCGCTGGTCAAGATCAACGACGATGGCAGCCTGGCGTCCGACCAGCGCGCTGCCGAGATTTTTGCCCTGTCGCGCAATCTGATCTTTGTCACGCTGGCGGTGCTGATCGTGGTCAGCCTGGGACTGGCGCTGCTGGTGGCGCGCAGTGTGGCGCGGCCGCTGCAGCAGGCGGTGGTGATCGCCGAGCGCGTGGCAGGCGGCGACCTGACTGCCGACATTGGACGTGGCGGCGCCGACGAAACCGGGCAATTGATGGCGGCGCTGGGCGTGATGAACGCCAGCCTGCTGCGCGTGGTGGGCGAGGTGCGCGGCGGTACCGACACCATCGCCACTGCCTCGGCCGAGATTGCCAGCGGCAACCTCGACCTGTCGAGCCGCACCGAGGAGCAAGCCAGTTCGCTGGAAGAAACCGCCTCCGCCATGGAAGAACTGACGTCCACCGTCAAGCAGAATGCCGACAATTCGCGCCACGCCAAGCAACTGGCGCAATCCGCCTCCAATGTCGCCAGCGATTGCGGCAAGGTGGTCGGTGAAGTGATCACCACCATGGAATCGATCAGCGCCTCGTCGCGCAAGATCGTCGACATCATCAGCGTGATCGACGGGATTGCTTTCCAGACCAATATCCTGGCGCTGAATGCCGCTGTGGAAGCGGCCCGTGCCGGCGAGCAGGGCCGTGGTTTTGCCGTGGTGGCCTCGGAAGTGCGCAACCTGGCGCACCGCAGCGCCGCTGCCGCCAAGGAAATCAAGGTGCTGATCGACGATTCCGTCAGCCAGGTGGGATCAGGCACTTCGCAGGTACAACAGGCCGGCAAATCGATGGCCGACATGCTGGAAAGCGTGCGCCGCGTGAGCGAGGTGGTGACCGAAATCACTGCCGCCAGCGAAGAGCAGAGCGTGGGTATCGAGGAAGTCAACCGCGCCGTGATCCAGATGGATCAGGTAACCCAGCAAAATGCGGCGCTGGTGGAAGAAGCGGCGGCCGCCGCTGCCGCATTGCAGGAACAGGCCGCCAACCTGGCGGCAGTCGTCAGCGTGTTCCGTCTCAACTAGTCATAAAAATATATCAACCACCGCATGACCAAAACTTCGGAGATAACAATGCATAAGAATGTACTCACCATGGCCGTGCTCGGCGCCCTGACCGTAGCAGGTTCCGCCGCCGCGCAATCGAACGTGACCATCTACGGCCTGCTCGACACCGGCGTGGAAAACATCACCAATGCCGGCCCCGGCGGCAGCGCCACGCGCGTGAGCTCGGGCGGCATGAACAATTCGCGCTTCGGTTTTCGCGGTGTGGAAGACCTGGGCGGCGGCATGAAAGCGCTGTTCAACCTCGAAGGCGGCTTGCTCACCGACGTGGGCGCATCGGACGGTGCGCTGTTCCGCCGCCAGGCCACGGTCGGCCTTGAAGGCAGCCTGGGACGGGTAGTGATCGGCCGCTCGTTCAGCACGGTGTATGACTTTATCGTCGGCTACGATCCGATGGCCTATGCGCCATACTATTCGTGGGCATCGAGCGGCTCGGCCAGCGGCGCCAGCAGCTACAGCATGACCACCAGCGCTGACAATGTGGTGAAATATTCGCTGGAAAAGGGAGCGTTCAAGTTTGGCGCCATGTATGGCCTCGGTGAACAGACCAGCGGCAGCTCGGACGGCGCCAAGTTGCAGGGCGCGGTCAATTACACGGCAGGGCAGTTGTCGTTGATTACCACCTACGAGCAAACCAACGGCAACAACGTCGCCTCCACCAATCGCCACGACAAGACCAATGTGCTGCACGTGGGCGGCATGGTGAACGTCGGCGACTTCAAGCTGCAACTGGTCGGGCGCAATTACAAGACCGAATCGAACAACCGCAGCGCGCGCGATATCCGCGCCAACACTTACTGGGTAGGCGTGACCTACAAGGCCACGCCAGCACTCACGCTGACGGGCGCCACCTATTACACCGACGTCAGGAACGTCGCGCGCGGCGCCGATGCCGACCCGGTGATGTATGTATTGCGTGCGCGCTATGCACTATCCAAGCGTACCGATGTGTACCTGACGGGTGCCTACGCCAAGGCCAAGAACGACAAGCTGATCAGCCTGTCGCGCAATGATGTCGGCTTTGGCGACAGCCAGCGCGGCATCATGAGCGGGGTTCAGCACCGTTTCTGACGTGGGCTTATAAAACCTGACAACGCTCCCGGCAGACGGCGATTGTTATAGCCGTCTCAAGGGATGAGCGTAATCTCAGCCTGTCCATGCGCCAGTGCCACATGGATCCAGCCGCCGTGGATGGGCGCGCCTGACATGCAATACTGCGTCAGACGATACCTCATGTTGGCCGTCATGGCGTGGCCGAAAGCCTTGGAAAGCACCAGCGGCGCGTTACTGCTTTGAAGCGCAACTCTGGTTTCCCAGTCGCCATAGCACAGATCGACTGTGGCGCTATGGAGCACATCCCATGGCAAGCCCTCGCTGTTCAACGAGACATGCAGAACGCCGAGGTCGATCCTGGAAAGGTCGAGGTTCTGGCCTTGGTGATTGATCCGCGGCGCGTGGAATGTCGGCGTATCGTCGTCGTACACCACCAAATAGCCGCAATCAATCGATTGCTCTGTGGTGGTGCCGCTCATATCGGCCTGCAAGGTCTGCTTTTCCTGCGGCGTGTTCACAGCATATTCAATAAAACCAACACGGTTTCCATGCGTATCGTGAAATGGCTCTCCGCCATAACTGAGGTGGGTGAGCACCAGCCGGTCGATATGGTAGGCCTTCATCAAAGCGCTTCCAGGCGGACATACTGTCAGTTTGAACTTGTTGTCAGCACGCTGCTGAGGGCCAGTCGGTCGGGGCAGTTGGTTGGATGAGGATTTCCGCATTGACATTCCTATAGGCAGTGTAAAGGGGACGTGCCGTAGTGACTTGGGGCAATAAACTTGGGGCAATAAAGAATAACAGTAAGCGATGCCAGCGTCCATTCCAGGATGTGGCGCCGGCTGAGTCCATCGGGCCCTGTGTGATTGTGCCTTGCGCAAGCCTGCAAAACACTGGAAAATGCCGGCATCATTGGGCGTGCCGCCAAAACAATTCGCCTTACTCTCCTCCGAGCGCCGAATGGCGCCCCCGTCATGCAGTTGAAGCGCGTTGCGGACACAACAGTCCGGCTGCCTGCTGCGTCATCATTTTGAGCATTATTTGGATATCTCTCATGGAAATTAAGGTCAACTTTCTCGACAAGCTGCGTCTCGAAGCCAAGTTCGATGATTTTACGGTGATTGCCGATCAACCGATCCGCTACAAGGGCGATGGTTCGGCGCCGGGCCCATTCGATTATTTTTTGGCATCGTCGGCGCTGTGCGCCGCTTACTTCGTCAAGTTATATTGCAATACCCGCGATATCCCGACCGAAAATATCCGTCTCTCGCAAAATAATATTGTCGATCCAGAAAACCGCTACAAGCAGATTTTCAAGATCCAGGTGGAATTGCCTGAAGATATCTCGGACAAGGACCGTCAGGGCATCTTGCGCTCGATCGACCGCTGTACCGTGAAAAAAGTGGTCCAGGAAGGCCCCGATTTTATTATTGAAGAAGTCGCCAACCTCGACGCCGACGCCCAGGCCCTGTTGACCATCAACCCCGACAGCGACGCCAGCACCTTTATCGCTGGCAAGGATCTGCCGCTCGAGCAGACCATTGCCAATATGTCGGCGGTGCTGGCCGGTATCGGCATCAAGATTGAAATCGCTTCCTGGCGCAATATCGTGCCCAACGTCTGGTCGCTGCATATCCGCGATGCCCATTCGCCGATGTGCTTTACCAACGGCAAAGGCGCGACCAAGGAAAGCGCGCTGGCGTCGGCCCTCGGCGAATACATCGAACGCCTGAGCTGCAACCATTTTTATGCCGGCCAGTTCTGGGGCGAAGATATCGCCAATGCCGCTTTCGTCCATTATCCCGAAGAACGCTGGTTCCAGCCAGGCCCGGACGATGCGCTGCCGGCCGACATCCTCGACGCCTACAGCCTCGAGATCTACAACCCGGACGGCGAGTTGCAGGGCTCGCACCTGGTCGATACCAATTCCGGCAATGCCGCGCGCGGCATCTGCTCGCTGCCGTATGTGCGCCGTTCGGACGGCGAAACCGTGTATTTCCCCTCCAACCTGATCGAAAACCTGTACGTCAGCAATGGCATGAGCGCTGGTAACACCTTGGCCGAAGCCCAGGTGCAATGTTTGTCTGAAATTTTCGAGCGCGCCGTCAAGCGCGAAATCCTCGAAGGCGAAATGGCCTTGCCCGATGTGCCGCAGGAAGTGCTGGCGCGCTATCCCGGCATCGTCGCCGGCATTGCGGCGCTGGAAGAGCAGGGCTTCCCGGTGCTGGTCAAGGATGCCTCGCTGGGCGGCCTTTACCCGGTCATGTGCGTCACACTGATGAACCCGCGCACCGGCGGCGTGTTCGCCTCGTTCGGCGCCCATCCGAGTTTGCAGGTGGCGCTGGAGCGCAGCCTGACCGAACTGCTGCAAGGCCGCAGCTTTGAAGGCCTCAACGATTTGCCGCCGCCTACTTTTGCCAGCAACGCTGTGACCGAGCCGAACAACTTTGTCGAGCACTTCATCGATTCCAGCGGCATCGTCTCGTGGCGCTTCTTCAGTGCCAAATCCGATTACGAATTCGTTGACTGGGATTTTTCCGGCCAGGGCGACGACTCCAACGCCGACGAAGCAGAAACCCTGTTTGGCATCTTGGCCGAGATGGGCAAGGAAGTCTACACGGCCGTCTACGACCATCTGGGCGCCACCGCCTGCCGTATCCTGGTGCCGGGCTACTCGGAAGTCTATCCGGTGGACGACCTGGTCTGGGACAACACCAACAAGGCACTGCTGTTCCGCGAGGATATCCTCAACCTGCACCGCCTCGACGACGCCAGCCTTGAAGCTCTGCTCGACCGCCTGAATAACAACGAGCTCGACGAATACTCGGACATTGCCACACTGATCGGCATTGAATTCGATGAAAACACCGTGTGGGGACAATTGACGGTGCTCGAACTGAAGCTGCTGATCCACCTGGCCTTGCAGCAGTTCGAGGACGCGCTTGAACTGGTCGGCGCCTTCCTGCAGTACAACGACAATACGGTCGAGCGCCGCTTGTTCTACCAGGCCTTGAGCGCCGTGCTGGAAGTCGAGCTCGACGACGATCTGGAGATCGAAGATTACGTCGTCAATTTCCGCCGCATGTATGGCGACGCCCGCATGGACGCCGTGCTCGGCTCGGTTGATGGCAGCGTGCGCTTCCATGGCCTGACGCCGACCAGCATCAAGCTCGAAGGCCTCGAGCGCCATGAGCGCCTGATCGACAGCTACAAAAAACTGCATGCGGCGCGCGCCGCTGCCAGCCGCTCACGCTGACCTGCACGGCCAGCAACACCGGGGGCTTACTCGAACTGGATCCGGGTAATGTAATAAGCACTGTACGGATCAGCCTGGCCCTGCCAGCTGATGCCGTCGATGGTCTTGCCCTCGATCCCCAGCTTGGCCAGTGGAATTTCCACGCGGTTCCAGGTTTTCGCCTTGGGCTCGATCATGAATGTCTGCTCGACCGCCTTGCCATCGATCATGGCCTTGATGGCGAGTTGCTGGCCGCCGCTGACGCCGCCGTTGATGGCAAACGTCAGCTTGCTGAAACCGCTGGTCGAAAACGGTTCGTGATGCAGCAACAGCGCGGTCCACGGGTCGCCTTCCACCTTGATCGGCTTGGCGCCGCCGATGGCCACGCCAAGCTGCACCTTGGCCCAGCTCCAGTTGACCCAGCCGTTCTTCAATTCATCGTCATACAGCACAAACGGCTTGTCCGGCGCCTGGGCCAGGGCCGGGCGGTGCAGCAGCAACATTGGTGCGACGGCTGAAAGAGCGGCGAGTACGGTACGGCGGGTAGGCATGGCTTGTCTCCTGCAAGTGATTGATATTGTCACTGCAATGTACCGCGACGTGAGCACCTTGACAAGCATCCATCGAAGAATACTGGCAGTCGCTACCAGCGTTTCAGGCCGCGATGGCGCAGCTGCCCACATGGGCAGTGCTGGCCTGCCGCCCGCTCGCCAGGGCGATGCGCTGGCGGCCCAGCGCCTGGACAACCGTGCGAATCAGGTCGCGCTCCTGCTGTGGCTCCCGCAGGTAGAAATGCCCGCCCGGGAAATACTGCATGGCGAACGCCTTGCCGGCTTCGCGCTGCCAGGCCAGCACGCGTTCGGCGCCGCCAAGATCGTCGCTTCTGCCCAGCAGCAGTTGCAGCGGCAGGTCCAGCGGTGCTTCTTCTCGGTAGCGGAAGCTGCGGCATAGCTGATAGTCGGCGCGCAGCGTATCGAGCGTCATGCGCAGCAGTTCCGGCGATTCGAACAGTTCGGCCGGAGTGCCGCCGTGGCGGCGCAGGTCGGCCATCAGTGCAGCGTCGCTGGTGCCGCCAAAGCGCGCCTTATCGCGCTGCGATGGCGCGGCGGTACCGGAGACGGTCAGCAGCACCGGTTGGCGGCGGCCAAATTGGCGCTGCTGGCGCGCCAGCCCGAAAGCCAGCAGCGCCCCCATGCTGTGGCCAAACAGCGCATACGGCTGCTCCATGGCGGGCGCCTGTTCGCGCGCCAGCTGCGCCACCAGCGCGTCGAAATTTTCCACGCACGGCGCGCCGATGCGGCGGCCTCGTCCCGGAAGCTCGACCGGCACCAGGTTGAGCCATGCCGGCAGCTGCGCCCTCCAGCGCAGATACATCATGGCGCTGGCGCCGGCGTTGGGCAGGCACAGCAGATTAAGCACGGGCATAGCCAGGATCAGCCCCTTGCCTTACCAGCGGTAGCTGACATTGAGCGCAATGGTGCGCGGCGCACCGTAGGCGCAGCCACGGCCATAACAGGGCGATGGCAGATAGCGCTTGTCGGCCAGATTGTTGGCGTTGAGCGCATAGCGCCAGTTACCCTGGTCGTAGCTGAGCACGGCCGATAGCAGCGTGTAGGCCGGCTGTGGCGGCACGCCGAAGATATTGCCGGGACGGTCGCCGACATAGCGCACGCCGGCGCCGATCTGCAGCGGCGCCAGGTCGAACGCGGCCAGGCGGTAGTGGGCCCACAGCGAGGCGGTGTTGCGCGGCACAGCGATCTGCGGCACGCCGATTTCATCGGGATTGTTCGAGCGCGTGGTCTTGGCGTCGGTGTGGGCATAGGCCGCCACCAGTTCGAGATTGAGCAGCGGCGAACCCTTGGCTTCCAGCTCGACGCCGCGCGAGCGCACTTCGCCGGTCTGCACCGAGTAGTTGTCGGGATCGACCGGGTCCGGCGTTTGCACATTGGTCTGGGTCAGCTGGTACAGCGCGCCGGTCAGCAGCAGCGTGCTGTTGGCAGGCTGGTAGCGCACGCCGGCCTCGTATTGTTCGCCACGGGTCGGCTTGAACTGCGCATCGGTGCGGCTCACGCCCACTTCCGGCGCAAACGACTGGCTGAAGCTGATGTAAGGGGCAATCCCGTTGGCGCCCAGGTAGACCAGGCCGGCGCGGCCGGTATTGGCGTTGTCGCGCTGGGTGTTCTTTTGCGGTCCCTCCAGCAGGTCGGCCTGCACCTGGCGCGTGCGGTCGTGGCGGCCGCCCACCAGCAGCACCCATTGTTCGCCGAACTTGATCTGGTCCTGCAGGTACACGCCGGTGCCGTACTGGCGCAAACGCCACTTATCGGTCTGGGTCACACCGAGTGGCGCGCGACCGTACACGGGGTTATACGCATCGATCGGCGACCAGGCGGTGTTGGCGCGGTCGCTGTCGTGGTGCTGGCTGACGTAGTCGATACCGGCCAGTACCGTGTGTGAGATCGCGCCGCTGCGTACTTTCCAGGCCAGGTTGGTGTCGGCGGTGAGCGCATTGGTCTGGTCCTGGAAGGCGCGGCCGCGGCGGCGTATCGTGCGCAGGTCGCTTTCCACGCCGAGGATCTGGTAATACTTGTAATCGAGGTCGGAGCGGAAGTAGCGCACGCCCTGTTGCAGCGTCAGGTTGTCGCTGAAGGCATGGCTGAACACATAGCCGAAAGTCTTCTGGGTGTTGTCGAAATAATTAAAGCCCGGTTCACCGAGGGTACGGCTGATCGGCAGCTTGCCATTGGGATTGTCCTGCAGAGAGCCGCGTATCGGCAGGTTGCCGTTGTCGGTGACCTTGCTGTGCTGGTAGCTGCTGAGCAGCGTGAGCGAGGTGGCGGCCGATGGCCG
>JBEVNE010000035.1:0-4061 GCA_040508275.1 Duganella sp. | reverse complement strand
GCGCTTCGAAGGACAAAGCCATCGCCGACGATTACCGCATGGCGGTCGGCAAAAAGCGCGACATCAGCTACCGCGCCAATGAAAAAACCTGGACCGTGCAGAACGCACAGCAGCAGAAAATGGACATCGTGTTCCGCGTCTCCAACGACGGTGTGGCGTTCCGCTACGTGGTCGCTGAACCGTCGCTGCCGCGCAAGCAGTTGATCCAGGAACGGACCACCTTCGTTTTCCCTAAGTCCGCCCGCGCCTGGCTGCAGCCGATGTCGGTGGCGCAGACTGCTGGGAGCGCACCAACCCCTCGTACGAAGAGCACTACCGGATGGACATCGCGGTGGGCACAGCCTCGCCATCGGCGGCCGGCTGGGTGTTCCCGGCGCTGTTCAACAACGGCGAGAACTGGGTAGCGCTGTCGGAGGCTGGCATGGACGGCAGCTACCAGGCCTCGCGCCTGGCGGCAGAGTCGAACGATGGCGTCTACCGCATCGGCAATCCGATGAAAGCCGAAGCATACGGCGGCAAAGGCTTGCTGGCCGAGGTGGACGGCACCTTGACCACGCCGTGGCGCCTGATTGCGCTGGGTTCGCTGGCGACGGTCACCAATTCCACGCTGGGCACCGACCTGGCCGCGCCAGCGGTCCCGTTCGACGACAAGCTCGTGAAGCCGGGCCACGCCTCGTGGAGCTGGGCGCTGCTCAAGGATGATTCCATCGTCTATGACGTGCAGAAAAAGTTCATCGACTACGCTGCCGACATGCAGTGGGACTACACCCTGATCGACGTCAACTGGGACACCCGCATCGGCTACGACAAGATCCGCGAACTGGCCGATTACGGCACGAAGAAAAATGTTGGTCTGATCCTGTGGTACAACTCGTCGGGTCCGTGGAACGGTACCAAATACACGCCCAAGGACAAGCTGCTCACCCATGAACAGCGCGTGGCGGAGTTCAAGCGCATCCGCGACATGGGCATCAAGGGAGTGAAGATCGACTTCTTCAACGGCGATTCGCAGGCGATGATGGCTTATTACGTCGCCATCCTCAACGATGCCGCCGCCGCCGGCCTGCTGGTGAACTTCCATGGTTCGACCATTCCGCGCGGCTGGCACCGTACCTGGCCCAATCTGATGACGATGGAAGCGGTAAAAGGCTTCGAGTTCACCAGCTTCGAGCAAAAGGATGCGGATGCCATGCCCACCCACGTGGCCATGCTGCCCTTTACCCGCAACCTGTTCGACCCGATGGACTACACGCCGATGGTGTTCGGCGACATCCCCAATATCAAGCGCACCAGCAGCAATGGCTTCGAGCTGGCCACCTCGGTGCTGATGGTCTCCGGCATACAGCACTTTGCCGAGCGCCCCGAAGGCATGGCCACTGCACCCGCTTACGTCAGGGACTTTTTGCGCGAGCTGCCGCGCAGCTGGGACGACAGCCGCTATGTGGATGGCTACCCGGGCAAGTACGCGGTGATCGCCCGCCGTGCCGGCGATACCTGGTATATCGCCGGGATCAACGCCACCGATTCCGATAAAACGTTTGAGCTCGACCTGTCGTTCGCAGGCAAGGGCGCGGCGCACATCATCACCGATGGCGACGCCGTGACCGGCAAGCCCACCAGTTTCAGCCAGCGCAGTGTCAGCATCAGCGCAGATGAAAAAGCAGTAGTGACCATCAAGCCGCGCGGCGGCTTTGTGATGACGAAAAAACAGTAGAAAACAGTATAAACAAGGAGACCCGTATGAACCCGATTAAAAAAGCTGTCGCCACCCTGTGCCTGATCGCCGCTGGCGGCTACGCCTATGCTGCACCGGTCAGCCTCACCATCGACACCAGCAAACCCGGCCCGGTAATCAACAAGAACGTCTACGGCCAGTTTGCCGAACACCTGGGCACCGGCATCTACGAGGGCATCTGGGTCGGCCCGAAATCGAAAATCCCCAACACCAATGGCTGGCGCAACGACGTGGTCGGCGCCCTGAAAGCCATGCATGTGCCGCTGGTGCGCTGGCCTGGCGGCTGCTTTGCCGACGAATACCACTGGCGCGACGGCATCGGCCCGCGCGAAAAACGTCCGGTCAAGGTCAACACCAACTGGGGCGGCGTGGAAGAATCGAACGCCGTCGGCACCCACGAGTTCTTTGAACTGGCCGAGCAACTGGGCGCCGATACCTATGTGAACGGCAACCTGGGCACCGGCAGCGCGCAGGAGATGTCGGAGTGGGTCGAGTACATGACCTCGGACAGCAAATCGACGCTGGCCGAACTGCGCCGCAAAAATGGCCGCGACAAGCCGTTCAAGGTCGACTTTTTCGCCATCGGTAACGAAGCCTGGGGCTGTGGCGGCAACATGACGCCGCAGTACTACACGGACCTGTACAAGCAGGTGGAAACCTTTTTGCGCGCGCCCAAGCACCTGCGTCCGCAAATCATCGCCAGCGGCGGCAATGACCACGACACCAGCTGGGTGGACACCATCAGCCGCCAGGCCAAAAAGCAGACCTATGGCATCAGCTTCCACTACTACACGATCCCGACCGGCAAATGGGAAGTGAAGGGCGCGGCCACCGGTTTCAAGGAAGACGAATGGTTCTCGACGCTGTCGAACACGCTCAAGATCGACGGCATGATCAAGAAAAACGTTGAAGTCCTCGACCGCAACGATCCCGAGAAAAAGCTCGGTTTCCTGGTGGACGAGTGGGGCACCTGGTATGACGTTGAGAAGGGCACCAACGCCGGCTTCCTGTACCAGCAGAATACGCTGCGCGATGCTGTCGTGGCGGCACTGAACTTCAACATCTTCCACGCCCACGCCGACCGCGTGCGCATGACCAATATCGCGCAAATGGTCAATGTGCTGCAGGCCATGATCCTGACCGACAAGGACAAGATGATCCTGACGCCGACCTATCACGCCTTCCAGATGTACGTGCCGTTCCAGGACGCCACCTCGCTGCCGGTGACGCTGAAGGACAATCCGCAGTATGCCTATAACGGCAGCAGCATCCCCGAAGTGAGCGCCTCGGCAGCACGCGCCAAGGATGGCAAGGTCTACCTGGCGCTGGTCAACACCAACCCGAACAAGGAAGCTGAAGTGGCGCTGACCGTACCCGGCCAGGCCATCAAGGCGGTCAAGGGGCGCGTGCTGACCGCGTCCACCATCGATGCGCACAACACCTTCCAGTCGCCGGAAGCGATCAAGCCGGCGCCGTTCAGCGCCAATGCCGGCGCCGATGGCAAGCTGACCGTCAAGGTGCCGGCCAAGGCCGTCATCGTGGTGGCGGTGGAGTAAGCGATGGAAGAACTCAATCTCTCGCGCCGCAAGGCGATGGCCGGCGGCGTGGCCCTGCTGCTGACCGGCTGTGGTGGCAGCGACGGCATCAGCAATCCGGTGACGGCGTCCGCCACACAGACCTCGCCGCCGCCAGCGCCGACACCTGTCCCCGCTGCGATCACGTTTACCGACGTGTCGGTACACGATCCATCGGTGATCCGCGTGGATGGTACCTATTACATCTTCGGTTCGCACCTGGCGGCCGCCAAATCGACCGATTTGATGAACTGGACGCCGGTGGCCGATGGCGTGAATGCCGCCAATCCGCTGTTTAACAACGTGGTCACCGCGCTGGCCGACACGTTTGCCTGGTCGCAGGTGACCGGCCTGTGGGCGGCGGACGTGGCGCGCCTGCCGGACGGCAAGTTCTACTTTTACTACAACTCGTGCAAGGGCGATTCCCCACGCTCGGCCATGGGCGTGGCGGTGGCGGACAAGGTGGAAGGTCCGTATGTGAACAAGCGCCAGTTCCTGCGTTCGGGCATGTGGGGCCAGGTCAGCGAGGACGGCGTCAACGTCTACGATGCGCTGACCATGCCCAACGCGGTCGATCCGCAGACCTTCTTCGACAACGATGGCGAACTGTGGATGATTTACGGTTCCTACTCGGGCGGCATTTTCATTCTGCGCATGGACAAGGCCAGCGGCTTGCCGGTGGCCGGACAGGGTTACGGCAAGCACCTGCTGGGCGGGAATCACAGCCGCATCGAAGGCGCCTATGTGCTCTA
>JBEVNE010000025.1:0-28635 GCA_040508275.1 Duganella sp. | reverse complement strand
CGAGCGGGGCTCGGTGAAGCCCGCGCGGGGCTTCCGGGAATTAACCCTGGTCGTTCGCGACGGCGGTCTTCGAACCGACAGCGCCGAACTTCTGGCGGAACTTCTCGACGCGGCCAGCGGTGTCGACGATTTTGTGTTTGCCGGTGTAGAACGGGTGCGATTCAGCCGACACCTCGATCTTGATCAGAGGGTAGTCTTTACCTTCGTGATTGATCGTTTCGCGGGTGGCGATGGTCGAACGGGTAACGAATTTGAAGTCGCACGACAGGTCGTGGAAAACAACTTCGCGGTAGTCTGGATGGGTATCTGCTTTCATGGGAAGCCTCGGTGAGTTTGGTAGCCAAACAGCACTTCGTCGGTCGCTACTGCTTCTTGACCCGATTGCTGATCACTTGCCTGTGGTTAAAAATAGTGCAACTGAAGATTATACCTTGAAGACGTCAACCCCGCAAGGCGGCCTCAGGGGTTGACGTGGAGCGGCGTTAGCCGCCTCTGCGCATCATGTCGAAGAACTCGTTGTTGTTCTTCGTTGCGCGCATTTTGTCGAGGATGAACTCCATCGCCTCGATCTCGTCCATCGAGTACAGCAGTTTGCGCAGAATCCAGATTTTTTGCAGCTGATCGGGTTTGATCAGCAGTTCTTCGCGGCGGGTGCCCGATTTGTTCAGGTTGATCGCCGGGTAGACGCGTTTTTCGGCCAGGCGGCGCTCCAGGTGCACCTCCATATTGCCGGTACCCTTGAATTCTTCAAAGATCACGTCGTCCATGCGCGAGCCGGTTTCGATCAGCGCGGTGGCGACGATGGTCAGCGAGCCGCCTTCTTCCACGTTACGGGCGGCGCCGAAGAAGCGTTTTGGACGTTGCAGCGCGTTGGCGTCCACACCACCGGTCAATACCTTGCCCGAGGCAGGAATCACGGTGTTGTAGGCGCGCGCCAAGCGGGTGATCGAGTCCAGCAGGATCACCACGTCTTTTTTCATCTCGACCAGGCGCTTGGCTTTTTCCAGCACCATTTCGGCAACCTGCACGTGGCGGGTGGCCGGTTCGTCGAAGGTGGAAGCGACCACTTCGCCGCGCACCGAGCGTTGCATTTCGGTAACTTCTTCAGGGCGCTCGTCGATCAGCAGCACGATCAGGGTCACGTCCGGGTGGTTGGCGGTGATCGCGTGGGCGATGTGCTGCAGGATCACCGACTTGCCGGACTTTGGCGACGCCACCAGCAGGCCGCGCTGGCCTTTGCCGATCGGCGAGATCAGGTCGATGATACGGCCGGTGATGTTTTCGGTGCCGTTGATGTCGCGCTCGAGGCGCAGCGGCTCGTTCGGGTGCAGCGGCGTCAGGTTCTCAAACAGTATGCGGTGTTTCGAGGCTTCCGGCGATTCGCCGTTGACCTTGTCTACCTTGACCAGCGCGAAGTAGCGCTCGCCATCTTTCGGGGTGCGTACTTCACCTTCGATCGAATCGCCCGTGTGCAGGTTGAAACGGCGGATTTGCGAAGGCGAGATATAGATATCGTCGGTGGACGCCATATAGCTGGCGTCAGGCGAGCGCAGGAAGCCAAAGCCGTCCGGCAGCACTTCGAGGGCGCCGTCGCCAAAGATCTGCTCGCCCGATTTGGCGCGCTTTTTCAGGATGGCGAACATCAGTTCCTGCTTGCGCAGGCGCGCCGCGTTGTCGATATCAAGCCCGATGGCCATCTCCAGCAAAGCGGAGACGTGCAAGGCCTTTAATTCAGATAGATGCATAAGTGTTGAGTGTCCCGTGACGGGAAAGTAAAGGTAGGGGAGGGAACTGCGTGGTGTTGTCTGTTTATTTATTAAAACGCGCTGCGCTCTGGCCTGGCGACGTTTTCCGGATCTTTAACAGAGGTGGCTGCGGGCGCAGCAACCTCTGTCTGTCCGCAATACTATCGTACTTAGATATTGCTGTCGATGAAACTGGTCAACTGGCTCTTGGCCATTGCGCCAACTTTTTGTGCTGCCACTTCGCCGTTTTTGAACAGGATCAGGGTAGGGATACCGCGGATACCGAATTTGGCGGGAACAGCCTGGTTGCTATCGACGTCCAGCTTGGCGATGGTCAGTTTGCCGCCGTATTCCTTGGCGACTTCTTCCAGGATCGGGGCGATGCTCTTGCAAGGACCGCACCATTCAGCCCAGAAATCGACCAGCACAGGGGTGCTCGATTTCAGCACGTCGGCTTCAAAAGAAGAATCGGTGATGTGTTTGATATTTTCGCTCATAATTTGCTCAATCGGGGTGTGGGATCAATAACGCCTGGTGATTATGCCATGTTGCAGCAATCGCCTCAGCATTGCCAGTAACAGACAATAAATGGGAACCAATTGCGCGAATTCAATGTCTTGGAAGGGAAGGCAACGAAGGTCGGCAGGCGGGGATGGCTCAAATAATAACCCATTTTTTAAAAATGTGCGGCAGATTGTCAGTAGGCCATAAATTATTTGTCAAGCTGGTTCTTTAATGCGGGTTAGTGGGGGGATGGTTCAACAGCGAGCTAGCAAACTCAGCATGGGTTCCCGCTTTCGCGGCGGTCCGCCGATGCGGAACGACGGCTCTTACTTGACGGCATTAGGGTCAGACCCCAGGTATGGGGTGCGGGTTTGCCTGCACCTAGTTGTCATCAGCAAACGTCGTATTGGTCATGATCTGCTCGGTAATCTGCTCCAGCAGCGGCCACAGTTTGCCCAGCGTGGCGCGGGCGCTGGCCAGGTTGTCGGCGTCGCTGGCGCTGGTTGGCAATTCTTCCAGGCTGAGCAGCAGATCGCCCATGCCCAGCGCACCCACCGTGCGGGCCGGCGACTTTAACCGGTGACCGAGTTCGCGCACCGCCGCCAGGTCGCCGCGCTTGAGCGCCACTTCCATCGCCCCCAGTCCTTCCTGGGCGTTGTGCAGGAATTTAAAGGCGAACTTGCGCACCTTGTGCGGATGGTAGCCGAGCAGCTTGGACAGGATCGACAGGTCGATCACGGCCGGGTCGCCGGCCAGCGTGGTCTTGAAGGTCGAGCGGGCGGTGGCGGCCGGCGCTTCGGCAGCGGCGCCGGGCAGGCGCTCGGGCAGCCAGCGGGCGATGGTCTGGTACATCAGCGCCGGCTGGATGGGCTTGGAAATAAAGTCATCCATGCCGGCGGCGATGCAGCGCTCGCGGTCTTCGCTGGTGGCGGTGGCGGTCATGGCAAGCACCCGCAGTGCGCTCAGTTGCGGATCGGCGCGGATGCGGCGGGTGGCTTCCAGGCCGTCCATCAGCGGCATTTGCACATCCATCAGCACACAGTCGAAGCTGGCCTGGTGCAGCAGGTCCAGCGCTTCCTGGCCATTCGCGGCCAGGCAGACCGACACGCCGACGTCTTCCAGCATTTCCAGGGCAATCTGCTGGTTGAAGGTATTGTCTTCCACCAGCAGGATGCGGGCTTCCTTGAGCGCGCCCATGACGGCGTTGCTGCGGGTGGAAGCCAGCAGTTCGGCGGCAGTGTCCTGCACGCGTTCGATCACCTGCGGCACGCTGGCGCTGGAAATGCCCAGGCGGGCGGTGAACCAGAACGTGCTGCCCACGCCTGGCTGGCTGCGCACGCCTACCTCGCCACCCATCAGCTGCGCCAGCTGCTTGCAGATGGCCAGCCCCAGGCCGGTGCCGCCATGTTCGCGCGTGGTCGAGGCGTCGGCCTGCTGGAACGACTGGAACAGGCGCTCGATTTCCGCCTCCGACAGGCCGATGCCGCTGTCGCTGACTTCGAAGCGCAGCAGGCAGCCGTTGGCGTCGGCCACCACCTGGCGCGCCCGCACTTCAATGCGGCCCTTCTCGCTGAACTTGATGGCGTTATTGGTATAGTTGATCAGCACCTGGACCAGGCGCAGCGGATCGCCGCGCAGCACCGGCGGCAGGCCGGGGTCAAAGTCGAACACCAGCTCCAGCTCGCGGCTGGCGGCCTTGGGCGCCACCACCGTGGTCAGGGTCTGGATCACGTGGTCGAGGGCAAAATCGACATCCTCGATTTCGAGCTTGCCGGCCTCGATTTTTGAAATATCGAGAATATCGTCGATGATGCCCAGCAGGTGTTCGCCGGCAAAGCGGATTTTTTCCAGGTAATCGCGCTGGCGCGGATCGAGATCGGTTTTCAGCGCCAGGTAGGCCATGCCGATCACGCCATTCATCGGCGTGCGGATTTCATGGCTCATATTGGCCAGGAACTGGCCCTTCGACTGGCTCGCTTCCTCGGCCTGGCGGCGCGCCTGTTCCAGTTCGCGCGTGCGCACCGCCACCCGTTCTTCCAGGTGCTCATTCCATTCGCGCAGTTCGTCGGCGTCGCGCTTGCGGCCGCTGATATCGGTCAGGCTGACCACCACCAGCGGCACTGCGCCATTCTGGTCGGGAATCGGTTCGGCATTGATCGAGAGCCAGCGCATGGCGCCGTCTGGCTGGGCGATGCCCATCACCACATCGCGCACCGGCAGGCCGGTCACGGTGGCCAGGCGCACCGGGTGGCTGACGCTGTCGAAGGTGCTGCCGTCCTCGCGCACGCCGCCCCACAGGCCGTGCGAGTGGGCGCCGCTGTCCGCTTCCATGGCGTGCGCCAGCATGCGGGCGGCAGCGGCGTTGCTCTCCAGGATCACGCCAGCGCCATCGACCATCACCAGGCCGTTGGTGACGGCGTTGAAAATCGACGCCAGCCGCTGGCCGGTGGCGCGCAGGGCGCCCTCGGCTTCGCGGCGGGCGGTAATGTCGGTCAGCATGGCCAGCGTGCCGGCGTAGTGGCCGGCGTCGGAATTGATGACCGTGGTCGAGAGCAGGCACCACAGCGTGCTGCCATCGGCGCGGCGCAGGCTGACATCGCCCAGCGCCGCCTCGCCGGCCAGGCGACGCTGCAAATGCTGCTTGAGCAGCTGGCGGCCATTGTCATCCATGAAATCGGTCATGGCGCGGCCCATGATCTGTTCGATTTCCAGGCCCAGCATCACCGCCATGGTCGGGTTGACGAAGGTACTGCGGTCGTCGGCGTCAGTCATCCAGATGCCTTCGGCGGCGGTCTGCACGATCAGGCGGTAACGCTCGGAGTTGGCGTGCATGGCTTCTTCGGCGCGCTGGCGCTGGGTCATGTCGCGCAGGGTGACCACCACCAGCTCCTGGCCTGCCAGCTGCAGCGGCGCCAGGTGCACCATGGCCGGGAAGGTGCTGCCATCAAGACGGTATGCGCTCATTACCCGCCCCGGCAGGTTGGGGCGGACGAACAGTTCGCGCGCCCGTTCGCGCCCGCTGCTGCGCATGGCGTCCGGCGCCAGCTGGTCCATGCTGCGCCCGGCCAGGTTGCCCTCAATGTCGAAGCTGCGTGCGCAGGCCGCATTGGCATAGCGTATGCGCCCGCTCTTGTCGGCCACCAGCATGGCCCCCGGCGTGGCGTCGATCACGGCGCACAGGCGCGCTTCTTCCGAGTCGGCGCGTGCAGTGATGTCGGCAAACGTGCCCATGGCGCGCAGCGGCTTGCCGTCAGCCTCGCGCTCGATGATGATGCCGCGCGCCAGCAGCCACTTCCAGCTGCCGTCCTTGCAGCGCATGCGGTGCTCGACCACGAACTGGGCATCCTGCTGCGCGCCTCGCGCCAGATAATCGTCAACCGTGCGTTCCACGCGTTCGCGGTCGTCGGGGTGGACTTCGGCCAGCCATTGTTCGCGCGAGGGCTGGAATTCTTCCACGCTGTAACCGATCAGTTCGCATGAACGCGCCGACAGCTTGACCGTGCCAGCGTTGATCTGCCATTCCCACACGCCTTCGCCCGAACCTTCCAGCGCCATGCTGGCCATGTGCTCGGCATCGGCCAGCTCGGTGCGGGCCCGGCGCAGCGCCTGCGACTGGCGGCGCAGGCTCCAGCCTGCGGCCACGGTGGCCAGCAACAGCAGTGCCAGCAAGGGCAGGCCGTAGCGCAGCAAGGGGCTGGCGCGGCGCGGCTGGTATAGAAAGCCGTCGAGGGTAAAGTCACCGGGCAACATGCCCTGCTCACGGTAAGCCTGGGCGATCAGGCGCCAGCGTTCGGGATTGCTGTAGCCCAGTTCCACCAGGTCTTGCTGTAGCAGCGGCACCATGTGCTCCGCTTCGTACATCAGTTGTTCGCGGCTGTGGCGTTCGGGGTAGCGTGCGCGGATCAGGTCGGCGATTTTTGCCGGGTTGTCCATGGCGTAGCGCCAGCCGCGCAAGGTGGCCTGGCGCAGCGCTTCGGCGCGCTCGGGATGCTCGCGCAGTTCGCTCTCGGTGGTGTACAGGGTGTCGCCATAAAAATCGAGGCCGATGCTGCGCGGCGACTGTATCTCGTACGCCACGCGACCGCGCTCAAGTGCATACGGCGCCTGGGTGGTGTACACCGACATGGCGTCAACCCGGCCGTCGAGAAAGTCATCGAAGTTGTAGGTGTGCGCCAGCTGGTACATGCTGTCCTGGCGTACGCCCAGTTTTTTCAGGTAGACCGTCAGTTCCTCGTTATTGGGCGCCATCATGATGCGGCTGCCCGGCCAGGGGCGCGGTTTGCCATTGGCCTGGCGACGCACCAGCAGCGCCGCCCCCGAGTGCTGGAAAATCGTCGCCAGCACCACCACCGGCTGGCCCAGCGCGCGCGCCAGCAGCAGGGTGGTGTTGCCCACGCCGTACTGGGCGCGGCCCTCGGCCACGGCTTGAACCGGATCGGCGCCTGGGCTGGCTTCGAGCAGGGCGACATCGAGTCCCGCCTCGCGGTAGTAACCCTGGTCTTGCGCTGCGTAGTAGCCGGCGAACTGGAACTGGTGCTGCCACTTGAGCTGAATGGTGACTTTTTCCGCCGCCAGCACGCCTTGGCAGGCACCCGCCAGCAACAGCGTGCATGCGGCCCAGCGGCGCGCCAGGTGGCGCCAGGATTGCGGGGCGAAGCGTAGACGCGAGCGAAACAAGGTTTCCCTTTCTGACGGCGGCATAAGCGGACGGCGTGCTGTATTAAGGCAACTTATTGAACCAACTATATCAGCTTTAATCGTCGCGGTTACAGGCGTATGAAACGGATCAATAAACCATGAGTTTATGTTGCGCAGACGTGACCGCCGCGCCTGAAAAGGCGCGCTTTGACGGTGTTTTCGGTGACATTCTGTGAGTTTGTACGGCACCGCAGACTTGCCATCGACAAGCCACAGCCGGACTGCAGGGAGCCTACTGGGTAAAGCTGCCGGCGAACTGATAGCGGTGGCCGGGATGCCACATGGTGGCGATGGTGGCGATGGCGCCGCCGGACAGGGTTTGGCGGCGCAGCACCAGGCAGGCCTGGCGCACCTCGACGGCCAGCATGTCGGCGATGTCGCGCGGCGCCGGCAGCGCTTCGATGCTGTAGCTGGCGCCTTGCAGCGGCGCTGCCTTCATCAGGTATTCATTGGGCGTGATGGCGGTAAAATCCTGCTCCATGTAGTCGGGCGCGCAGGCCGGATTGACCCAGCGGTCTTCGACCTGGATCGGCACGCTGTTTTCAAAATGGATGATCACCGAATGGAACAGCAACTGGCCCGACGGCAGATCGAACTGCTTGGCCATCAGGTCGCTGGCGCGCGTGCGCTCGAGTTGCTGCAGGCTGCTGCGGTGCACATGGCCGCGCGCCCGTACTTCCTCGGCGATCGACCGGATCTGTAACAGCGTGGCCTGGTATTTTTGCTGCGAGACGTAAGTGCCGGAACCCTGGCGGCGCGTCAGCACCTGTTCGGCGGTCAGCTCGCGCACGGCGCGGTTGACGGTCATGCGCGCCACGCCGAACTGCTTGACCAGCGCCTGCTCGGACGGAATGACATCGCCTTCCTTCCACACGCCGGCGGCAATTTGCGCCAGCAGGTAATCCTTGATCTGCTGGAAAACTGGGGTGCTGTCTGCGGTATTATTCGGTAAATCCTGATCGTTCAAACCGCTTCTCCATGCTTTGTGCTTACGCGCGCCCGGCCAGGCCGCGTGGGCATTTTAGCATCGCGGTGTAATTCCACAGCAAGCAGCGGAGTGTCTGCGGCGCTGCTGCAGGCTACGATGGCCCTGTTCCCACCTTAGATGGAGTCCGCCATGGACCACACCCGATATGCCGATGCCGCTACGCGCTGGGCCGCCGTGCAGGAGCGCGACACCGGCGCCGACGACCTTTTCTGGTACGCCGTGCGCAGCACCGGCGTGTACTGCCGGCCGTCGTGCGCGGCGCGGCCGGCGCTGCGTAAAAACGTGGATTTTTACGACAGCCGGGCTGCCGCTGAACAGGCCGGTTTCCGGCCCTGCCTGCGCTGCAAACCGGACCAGCCGCCGCTGGCCGAACGCCAGGCCGGGCTGGTGGCGCAGGCTTGCCGTTTGATCGATGCGGCGCAGGACGGAGAGCCGGCGCCGGACCTGGAGGCGCTGGCGGCGGCGGTGGGGCTGAGCCGCTTTCATTTTCACCGGGTCTTCAAGGCTGCTACCGGGATTACCCCCAAGGCTTACGCCAGCGCCGCTCGGGCACGGCGTACGCAACAGGAACTGGCGCAGGGTGCATCGGTGACGGCGGCGATTTACCAGGGCGGTTTTCAATCGAGCGGCCGGTTTTATGCGCAGTCGGGCGCCATGCTGGGCATGACGCCGACGGCGTTCAAGGCTGGCGGCGCGGGCGAGCGCATCCATTTTGCGATTGCCGCCTGTTCGCTCGGTGCGCTGCTGGTGGCCAGCACGGCGCAGGGCATCTGCGCCATCCTGATCGATGATGATCCGGCCTTGCTGCTGCGTGATTTGCAGGATCGCTTTCCGCGCGCCGAACTGGTTGGCGCCGATGCCGATTATGAACAGGTGGTGTCGCGCGTGGTGGGCCTGATCGAGCAGCCGGCGCTGGGCCTGGACTTGCCGCTCGATGTGCGCGGCACGGCGTTTCAGCGGCGCGTGTGGGAGGTGTTGCGCGCCATTCCGGCCGGACGCACGGTCAGCTATACCGAGCTGGCCGAAATGGTGGGCTTGCCCCGTGGCGCGCGCGCCGTGGCCAGTGCATGCGCGGCCAACGCGCTGGCGGTGGCCATACCGTGCCACCGCGTGGTACGCAACGATGGCGCGCTGTCCGGTTATCGCTGGGGCCTCGACCGCAAGGCGGCGCTGCTAGACCGCGAGGGCAAGCAATAGCGCCCGTCAGTGGTCAACCTGGGCGATTTTTTGCGTCTGATACAGCCGTGCGTACATGTCGTTGTGGGCCAGCAGTTCGTCATGGCTGCCCACCTCGCGGATGCGGCCGCCGTCGAGCACCACGATGCGGTCGGCGTTTTCGATGGTCGACAGGCGGTGTGCAATGACCACCGTGGTGCGGCCCTGCATCAGGCTTTCCAGCGCCTGCTGCACCAGCCGTTCCGATTCGGTATCGAGCGCGCTGGTGGCTTCGTCGAGGATCAGGATCGGTGCATCCTTGTACAACGCGCGCGCAATGGCCAGGCGCTGGCGCTGGCCGCCGGACAGG
The DNA here is from genome assembly GCA_040508275.1 of Duganella sp. GTDB lineage: Bacteria > Pseudomonadota > Gammaproteobacteria > Burkholderiales > Burkholderiaceae_D > Rugamonas. Next base: position 19,175 of record JBEVNE010000025.1, on the reverse strand, counting down.
CGCAGGCCGTTTTCGCCCACCGGCGTCTGATAGCCTTGCGGCTGGCGCTCGATGAATTCATGCGCATGCGCGGCGCGTGCCGCCGCTTCGATGCGTTGCGCTGATGGCGCCGGATCGCCATAGGCGATATTGGCTGCCAGCGTATCGTTAAACAGCACTACGTCCTGGCTGACCAGGGAAATCTGTCCGCGCAGCGAGGCCAGCGTGTAGTCGCGCAGGTCGATGCCGTCGAGCGTGATGCTGCCGCTGCTGACATCATAAAAACGCGGCAGCAGGCTGGCCAGCGTGGTCTTGCCGCTGCCCGAACTGCCCACCAGCGCCACCGTCTCGCCGGCGCGGATGTCGAGCGATACCCGCTCGAGCGCCGGCCTGGCGCCGGCCAGCAGCGGCTGGCCGTCGGCGCCGCGGTACTCAAAGCTGACGTCGTTCAGCGACAGCTGGCCATGCGCGCGCGTGACGGTGCGCTGGCCGGTGTCGGCTTCGGCTTCGGTATCGATCAGGCTGAACACCGAGTCGGCAGCGGCCAGGCCGCGTTGCAGCGGCTCGTTAATCTTGGTCAGGTTCTTGATCGGCGACTGCATCGCCATCAGCGCAAAGATGAAGCCCATGAATTCGCCGGCCGACAGCGCGCCGGCCTGGTTGCGCAGCAGCGCCACGTAGATGACCGACGACAGCGTGATGCCGATCAGCAGCATGATGATGCCCGAGTTGAGCGCCGACGTGGCCGCGTGCTTGACCGCCAGTTGGCGGTTCTGCTTGACCACTTTGTCCAGGCGTCCTTGCTCGTAGCGCTGGCCGCCGAAGATTTTTACCACGCGCTGGCCGCTGATGCTCTCGTCGAGCACATTGGTCAGGTCGCCCATGGCGGCCTGCGCGCTCTTGCTCAACTGACGCATGCGCCGCCCGGCAAAGGTGACCACGCCGGCCACCAGCGGCATCAGCAACAGGCAGAATACCGACAACTGCCAGTCCGCCACGAACATGGAAATCAGGTAGCCGATGGTCAGCACCGAATCGCGCACGGCGACGTTGAGCACCGTCAGGCCGGCCTGCGCCACCTGGGCAGCGTCGAAGGCTACGCGCGACAGCGTGGTGCCGGTGGATGACTGGTCGAAAAATCCGGTGGGCAGACGCATGATGCGGGCGAACATGACCTCGCGCAGATTGGCCTGCACGCGGCTGCTGAGCCATGCGGCGCCGTATTCGCCGACAAAACTCGACACCATGCGCATCACGGCCAGGCCCAGGATCATGGCGGGAATGGCCCACAGCACGCTTCCTCCGGTACCGGTGGGCAGAATATTGCGCAGCCAGTCCTGCACCACAGCCAGCATGCCGGTGGCGGGCGGGCGCACGGCGCCAGCGCCGCCCACACTGTTTGCTGGCGCCAGCGCATCTATCACGCCTTGCAGCTGATGCACGAGCAGCACGTCGGTGGCGGCGGCCAGGCCCACCGCGAACAGGGTGATGACCCCGATCCAGAGATAAGGGCGAAATTCCTTGAGCAGGCGGAGATAGAGTTGGCGGCTGTTCACTGGGGAAGGCAATATCGGCGAAACCGCCATTGTACCTGTCTTGCCATGTTTGCCCGGGTGTGCGGGAATGTACGCCAGCGCGCTTCGAAGGGGGTTGACTTGGTTGTATAGACAACCTATGCTGGCTACATATTTCATCCCCAGGAGCAGGAGCCAGCATGAGCAGCCATCCCGAGAATGCATCAAACGATCCCCGTTATGACGCCAGCCGCATCATCCGCGCCCCGCGTGGCGTGGCGCTGACCTGCAAGAACTGGGGGGCGGAAGCGGCCTACCGCATGATCCAGAATAACCTTGACCAGGAAGTGGCGGAAAACCCGCAGCACCTGGTGGTGTACGGCGGCATAGGCCGTGCGGCCCGCAACTGGGAGTGCTACGACCAGATTCTCGCTTCGCTGCGCACGCTGGAAGATGATCAAACGCTGCTGATCCAGTCCGGCAAGCCGGTCGGTGTGTTCCAGACCCATGCCGACGCCCCGCGCGTGCTGATCGCCAATTCCAACCTGGTGCCCAGGTGGGCCAACTGGGAGCATTTCAATGAACTCGACCGCCAGGGCTTGTTCATGTACGGCCAGATGACGGCCGGTTCGTGGATTTACATCGGCACCCAGGGCATTGTGCAGGGTACGTTTGAAACCTTTGCCGAAGCCGGGCGTCAGCACTTTGGCGGCGATCTCAAAGGCCGCTGGGTACTCACGGCGGGCCTGGGTGGCATGGGCGGCGCCCAGCCGCTGGCCGCCACCATGGCCGGCGCCGTGTCGCTCACCGTGGAATGCCAGCAAAGCAGCATCGATTTCCGCCTGCGCACGCGCTACCTCGACCTGCAGGCCACCAGCATCGACGAAGCGCTGGCGCTGGTGGCGCAGCACAAGGCCAGCGGCAACGCCATGTCGATTGGCTTGCTGGGCAATGCCGCCGAGGTGCTGCCCGAGCTGGTGCGGCGCGCCCGTGCCGGTGGTCTGATACCCGACGTGGTCACCGACCAGACCTCGGCCCATGACCTGATCAACGGCTACCTGCCGCAAGGCTGGGCACTGGCGCAGTGGAAGGCGGCGCAGCAGGACCCGGCGCGCCATGCCGAGTTGACCGCTGCCGCCGCTGCCTCGTGCGCCGTGCATGTGCAGGCGATGCTCGACTTCCAGACGCTCGGCGCCAGGGTGGTCGATTATGGCAACAACATCCGCCAGGTGGCGTTCGACCACGGCGTGCAGAACGCCTTTGATTTTCCCGGCTTTGTACCGGCCTACATTCGCCCGCAATTTTGCGAGGGCAGGGGGCCGTTCCGCTGGGTGGCGCTGTCGGGCGACCCTGAGGATATCTACAAGACCGACGCCAAGATCAAGGAGTTGTTCCCCCATCACGCCCAGGTGCACCGCTGGCTCGACATGGCGCGTGAAAGGATCGCCTTCCAGGGACTGCCGGCGCGCATCTGCTGGCTGGGCCTGGGCGAACGCCATATCGCCGGCCTGGCGTTTAACGAGATGGTGCGCACGGGCGAACTCAAAGCACCGGTGGTGATTGGCCGCGACCACCTCGACACCGGCTCTGTCGCCAGCCCCAATCGCGAAACGGAAAGCATGAAAGATGGCACCGACGCCGTGTCCGACTGGCCGCTGCTCAATGCACTGTTAAATACCGCCGGCGGCGCCACCTGGGTGTCGCTGCACCATGGCGGCGGCGTGGGCATGGGCTATTCGCAGCATTCGGGCGTGGTGATCGTCGCCGACGGCAGCGAGGCCGCCGCACGCCGGCTGGCGCGCGTGCTGGTCAACGACAGCGGCAGCGGCGTAATGCGCCATGCCGATGCCGGTTACGAAACGGCCATCGCCTGCGCCCAGCGCAACGGCCTCAATCTTCCCATGATCAAATAAGCTGCCATCGCCATGACCCATTCCGCTTCCGCCACTACTTTCACACTGACTCCGGGCGCCATGACGCTGACCGAGCTGCGCGCTGCCTGGAACCAGCATGCTCCGCTGACCTTGGCGCCCGACGCCTATGCCGCCATCGACGCCGCCGCCGCCGCCGTGCAGGCGATCGTCGCCAAGGGCGACGCCGCCGACGGCATCAACACCGGTTTCGGCCTGCTGGCCAAAACCCGCATCCCTGACGAACAACTGGAACAGTTGCAGCGCAACCTGATCCTGTCGCATTCGGTGGGCACCGGCGAGCTGCTGTCGGACGGCGTCTGCCGTCTGATCATGCTGATGAAGATCGGCAGCCTGGCGCGTGGCTATTCCGGCGTGCGCCGCCTCATCGTCGACACCCTGGTCGCGCTGTACAACGCCGGCATCATGCCGGCGATTCCCGCCAAGGGCTCGGTCGGCGCCTCGGGCGACCTGGCGCCGCTGTCGCACATGACGCTGGCCATGCTGGGCGTGGGCCAGGTGCGCGTGCAGGGCCGTTTGATGGACGCAGCGGCAGCGCTGCAGGCGGCCAACATCGCCCCGGTGGTGCTGGCCGCCAAGGAGGGGCTGGCGTTGATCAACGGTACCCAGGTGTCCACGGCGCTGGCACTGCATGGGCTGTTCATGGCCGAACGCCTGCTGGAGGCAGGCTTTGTCGCCGGCGCCCTGTCGCTCGACGCAGCCAAGGGCAGCGATGCGCCGTTTGACGCCCGCGTGCATGAGGTGCGCGGCCAGCCCGGGCAAATCGCCGCTGCCGCCATCTATCGCCAACTGGTGGCCGACAGCGCCATCCGCGCCTCGCATCTGGTTGGCGACGAGCGCGTGCAGGATCCCTATTGCCTGCGCTGCCAGCCGCAGGTGATGGGCGCCTGCTGGGACATCATCAACAACGCCGCGCGCACGCTGCTGATCGAAGCGAACGCCGTCACCGACAATCCGCTGCTGTTCAAGGATGGCGAATTGTCGGTGGTGGTTTCGGGCGGTAATTTCCACGCCGAGCCGGTAGCGTTTGCCGCCGACACGCTGGCGCTGGCGATTGCCGAAATCGGCAGCATCGCCGAGCGCCGTATCGCCTTGCTGATCGACGCCACCCTGTCCGGCCTGCCGCCATTCCTGGTGCCCGAGCCGGGCCTCAATTCCGGCTTCATGATCGCCCACGTCACTGCCGCCGCACTGGCGTCGGAAAACAAGTCGCTGGCCCATCCGGGCAGCGTGGACACGATTCCCACCTCGGCCAATCAGGAAGACCATGTGAGCATGGCCACCTACGCAGCGCGCCGGCTGGACGACATGGCGCACAATACGGCGGTGATCATCGGCATCGAGCTGCTGGCGGCGGCGCAGGGCATCGATTTTCATCGTCCTCTGCGCAGCGCACCGCACCTGGAGCACGTGCACGCGCAATTGCGCCAGGTCGTGCCCTTCTTTGACGCCGACCGCTTCTTCGCCCCCGATATCGAGGCGGCGCGCGGCATGGTGCTGCGCGGTGAACTGAGTGCTTCGTGCCGCGAATTGTTCGCCACCTTGCATCCCTGAACAGACCGAAACAGACAGGAGCGGCCATGGATTACCACTTCAGCGCAGGCGCCATTCCCTTGCTGGTGTCGATGCCGCACGTGGGCACCGACATCCCGGACGAGATCGCGGCAGGCATGACGCCGTTTGCACAGGATCGCCAGGATACCGACTGGCACCTGGTGCGGCTGTACGATTTTCTGGCCGATATGGGCGCCTCAACGCTGTCGGCGCGCTGGTCGCGCTATGCGATCGACCTCAATCGCCCGCCTGAGAACACCAACCTGTACCCGGGCCAGGATACCACCGGCCTGTGCCCGGTCGATACCTTCCACCGTGAGCCGCTGTACCGCGATGGCTGCACACCGGATCAGGCCGAGGTGCAGCGCCGCCTGCAGCGCTACTGGCAGCCTTACCATACCCAATTGCGCGCGGAGCTCGAGCGGCTGCTGGCGCTGCACGGCCGCGTGGTGTTGTGGGATGCGCATTCGATTGCCTCGCAGGTGCCGCGCTTTTTTGACGGCAAGCTGCCGGACCTGAATTTCGGCACGGCCGACGGCGCCAGCTGCGCAGCAGGCCTTGCCCATGCCGTGGTGGCGCCCGCGCTGGCGCAGGAGCGTTACAGCGTGGCGGTGAATGGCCGCTTCAAGGGCGGCCATATCACCCGCCATTACGGTCAGCCGCAGGCCGGCGTGCAGGCGATCCAGCTCGAAATGTGCCAGTCGCTCTACATGGATGAGCAGGCGCCGTACGGCTACCGTCCCGACCTGGCGCAAGCAGTGCAGGGTTTGCTGCGCACCATGACGCAGGCGGCCGCCGACTGGGTGCGCGCATGAGTCAATCATCTACCCGCCAGCTGTTTGCCCGTCATGCCTTGCTGCCTGAAGGCTGGCGCAACGATGTGCTGCTCGAATGGGATGCCGGCGGCAGCCTGGTGGCAGTCAGCGCAGGCAGCACGGCACCTCTCGCCTGCACGGTCGTGCAGTATGCATTGCCGGGCATGGTCAACCTGCACTCGCACAGCTTTCAGCGCGCGCTGGGCGGACGTACAGAATACGCAGGTACGGGACGCGACAGCTTCTGGACCTGGCGCGAGCTGATGTACCGTTTTGCGCGCCACATCACGCCCGAGCAGGTCGAAGCCATTGCCGCCCAGCTGTTTGCCGACTGCCTGCGTCATGGCTATACCTCGCTGTGCGAATTTCACTATGTGCAGCGGGCGCCCGATGGCGCCCTGTATGCGCGTCCGGCGGAAATGGCCGAGCGCGTCATTGGCGCCGCACGGTTGACCGGCATGGGCCTGACCATGCTGCCGGTGTTGTATAGTTATTCCGGCTTTGGCGAAAGCGCGCTCAAGCCCGAACAGCAGCGTTTTGCCACCAGTGAACAAGACGTGCTGCGCATCATCGAAGCACTGGAACCGCTGCGCGATGCGCAAATCGAGGTCGGCGTGGCGCCGCATTCGCTGCGCGCCGCCACGGTGGGGCAGATCAACGAGGTAATGGCAGCGCTGCCGGCCGCGCGACCGTTACACATTCACATCGCCGAGCAGCGCGCGGAAGTACAGCAGTCGCTGGACTGGAGCGGGCGCCGCCCGGTGCAGTGGCTGTTCGACCATGTTGCCGTGGACCAGCGCTGGTGCCTGGTGCATGCCACCCACCTCACGCCTGACGAGGTGCAGTGTATCGCGGCCAGCGGCGCGGTGGCGGGGCTGTGTCCCACCACCGAGGCCAACCTCGGCGACGGCCTGTTCCCGTTCGAGGATTTCCTGGCGGCAGGCGGACGCTTCGGCATTGGCAGTGACAGTCATGCGTCGTACAGCGCGGTCGAGGAATTGCGCTGGCTTGAATATGGCCAGCGGCTCCAGCACCAGCGCCGCAATATCGCGGTGTCGGCCAGCGAGCGCCTGGTTGGTGATTTTTTATGGCAGGGGGCGCTGCGCGGCGGCGCCCAGGCGGCAGGGCGCCCGGTGGGTGCACTGGCGCCGGGCCGGCGTGCCGATCTGATCGTGCTCGACGACGATCACCCCAACCTGGCGGCGCTGGCGCTCGATGAAGTAGTGGGCAGCCTGGTATTCAGCGGTAACGACAACCTGGTGCGCGACGTCATGGTCGGCGGCCGCTGGGTGGTCCGCAACGGGCAGCACGTGGCGCAGCAGGCGATTGCTGCGCGTTTCAAGCAGACCATGGCGACACTGAGGGAGTTCCGATGACCCGGCTGATCCAGTATGCAAGCCTGCGGCCCACGCCGTGGAAGAATGGCGGCGGCGCCACCACCGAGCTGGCCGTAGCTCCGGCCGGCGCCGGCTTTGACGATTTCGACTGGCGCGTCAGTCTCGCCACCATCACGGAGGACGGGCCGTTTTCGGCGTTTCCCGGCATCGACCGTTCGCTGGCGCTGGTCGATGGCGAGGCGTTGCTGCTCGACTTTGGCGATACCCGCATCGTGCTCAGCCCCAGCGACCCGATCGTGGAATTTGCCGGCGAAGCAAACGTGCATGCCACGGTCAACGCCCAGCATACGACCGATTTTAACGTGATGACACGGCGTGGGCGCTACCGCCACCGGATCGAGCCGCTGCTGTTGCGCGGCACGGCCGAGCTGCCGCGCCGCGCCGGCACCACGCTGGTATTTCTGGCCGATGGCGAAAGCCTGTCCCTGAGCAGCGCGAATGAGCGCCTGGCGCTGGTGCGCTACGACCTGCTGGTGATCGAGGGCGAGCAGGCCTGGACCATGGAGTCGCCGCAGGCCACGGTGTTGGTGGTCGATTTGATCGGTTATTGAGCATGACGATGTGGGATGCGTTGTACACCAATGTGCACCTGGCTACCATGGTGGCCAATGGCAGCAATGACAGCGATGGCTATGGCCAGTTGCGCAATGCCGCCATTGCCGTGAGCAATGGCCGGATTGCCTGGCTGGGGCCGCAGTCGGCGCTGGCCGGCATGGGCACGCAGGCTGCCAGCGTGCACGACGGCCAGGGATGCTGGCTCACGCCGGGGCTGATCGACTGCCACACCCATATCGTCCACGCCGGCAACCGCAGCGAGGAATTCGAGGCGCGCCTGAACGGCGCCACCTATGAAGACATCGCCCGCGCCGGTGGCGGCATCCTGTCCACCGTGCGCGCCACGCGCCAGGCCAGCGACGACGAACTGCTGGCGCAAAGCCTGGTGCGCGTGCGCAGCCTGCTGGCCGAAGGCGTGACCACCATCGAAATCAAATCGGGCTATGGCCTCGACCTGGAGACGGAAGCAAAAATGCTGCGCGTGGCGCGCCGCATCGGCCGCGAGCAACCGGTGGACGTGGCCACCACGTTTTTGGGCGCCCACGCATTGGCGCCCGAATTTGCCGGCCGCGCCGACGCCTACATCGACGCCGTGTGCGCCATGATCGCGCCGCTGGCCGCGCAGGGCCTGGTCGATGCGGTGGACGCATTCTGCGAACGGATCGGCTTTTCTCATGAGCAGACGCAGCGCGTGTTCGAGGCCGCGCAGGCGCAGGGCTTGCCGGTCAAGCTGCATGCGGAGCAACTGTCTGATCAGCGCGGCGCCGAACTGGTGGCGCGCTATGGGGGGCTGTCGGCCGACCACCTGGAACACCTGGGCGCCACCGGCATCGCCGCAATGGCTAGCGCCGGCACGGTGGCGGTGCTGCTGCCCGGCGCCTATTACTTTTTACGCGACACCACGCCACCGCCGGTGGCTGCGCTGCGCGCCGCTGGCGTGCCGATGGCAGTCGCCACCGATTGCAATCCCGGCACCTCACCGCTGACCTCGCTGCTGCTGGCCATGAATATGGCCTGCACGCTATGGCGCCTGACCCCGTTGGAAGCACTGGCTGGCTGCACCGTGCATGCAGCACGCGCGCTCGGCCGTCAGCAGCATGTCGGCACGCTGGAAGTGGGCAAGCAGGCCGATTTTGCACTGTGGCGTATCGACCGTCCGGGTGAACTATCGTATGCGCTCGGCTGCAACCCCTGTCAAGGCGTGGTCAAGGCTGGGGTATGGCGCGCCGCAACACAGGTGGTATGACAAGAAGATAGAGAGTTATGGTTTTCGTGAATGCATGCTATTGCCAAGATAAATTGGATTTATATGCGGCGACGCAGCATCATTACACCTGTCTCCTCTATCTCCTCCAAGGAAATAGACTTCAACCCACTCACTGAGTGGGTTTTTTTTTATCTTTACCTATCGCCTCAACGCTGTGCCGACAGCTCGGTCAGCGCATCACCGGTCACGCGGCAAATGCGCCAGTCCGGCATGATGGTCGCTCCCATGCCCTCATAGAACGAAATGGCGCTGGCGTTCCAGTCCAGTACCGACCACTCGAAGCGGCCGCAGTCGCGTTCGATGGCCAGTTGCGCCAGCGCCACCAGCATCTGCTTGCCATAGCCACGGCCGCGCATCGACTGTTTGACGTACAGGTCTTCCAGGTACAAGCCTTTTTTGCACAGGAAGGTGGAGAAATTATGGAAGAACAGGGCGAAGGTGACCACTTCGCCATCGGTTTCTCCCACGATGGCTTCGCACACGGGTTTGTCGCAGAACAGGGCTTCGTGCAACATGGCCTCGTTGGCAACGACCATGTGTTCGAGCTTTTCAAACACGGCCAGCTCGAAAATCATGCCGAAGATGGCGGGAACGTCGGCCGGTTCGGCCGCGCGGATGATCAGTTCTGAAGTACTCATGTGCTTTTAACGGTAACAGAAGAAGAGGGTTTCAGCGCCCAGGCGACGCTGGACAGACACAATACCATGCCAGCCCATTCGATTGCGCCCGGACGGTAGTGCTCAAGTTGCACCGACAGCAATACCGAGATCACCGGCGTCACCACGCCGATGTACACGGCCTTGTCGGACCCGATGCGGTGGATCAGCGTGAAATAGGCGGCGAACGCAATCACCGAGCCGAACAGCGACAGATACAGCAAACCAGCCCAGTAGCGCGGCGCGCTGGAAAGCGTAAAACTCTGGCCGCTGATTAATACCCAGGCCGCCACCAGCAGGCTGCCCCAGGTCATGGACCAGGCCATGGTCAGCAGGATATTGCTGGACTCTTGACGCACCTTGATCACCAGCACATTGCCCACCGTGCTGGCGATGGTGGCCAGTACCGCCAGAATCAGTCCCAGCAAAAAGTGGCCATTGCCACCGCTGGCAATGTCGCGCCAGGCATCCTGTATTGCGTGGAAGAAAAGTAGCGTCACGCCGAGGATGGCTACCGCCCCGGCCATCCAGGTGCGACGGCCAACCGGCGTGCCGAAAGCGAAGCGGTTCAGCAGCGGATTCCAGAACACCATCAGCGCAAACAGCACGGCCACCAGGCCCGACACCAGGTATTGCTCTGAGGTATAGGTGCAGATATAGCTGAGCGCGAATGTGGCGAGGCCTTGCAGGATCAGCCAGCGCTGGGCACGCCATGGCAGCAGCAAGCGGTCGCCGCGCAGCGCGCACCAGGCAAACAGCACGGCGCCTGCCAGGCCGAAACGGTAGGCCACGGAGGCAGCGGGAGCAACGTCCCCCAGTTGCAGGGTGATAGCAAAAAAAGTGGAGCCCCAGATCAGGCAGGCAATAATGAATAGCAATGGTGAAGACATCAAACGAGTATAGCTGGCCTGGTGGTTACTTGCCTAGCTGCCATTTTTTCGACCATGCCGCTGGAAGTGTGCAAATGTTGTATCAATCTGTGTAAAGTTTAAAAAAATTAGCAAATACGAACTATGATGGAATTACGCACACCACTACTTGAACCGGAGGCGGTGATGAATACCGCGCTGCAAATTAAAGTTGTTACCGTGATTGTTTACGTTGCACTCAGCACCGCCTTGGTGCTGACGCTATCGGAAGAACCGATACAAAGCGCCGTCCAGACCCTGTTCGGTCACTCGCTGTTCCGCTAAGCGCCACACCGTAACGGTCTGGCGCCAGCGTTACAATGCCATCTTCGGTATCGGCAAGGATGGTGGCATGGAAATAAAACAGTGTTTTGCACCCGTGGTGGACGCCGATACGCGGCTGCTGGTGCTGGGCAGCCTGCCTGGTGAAAAGTCGCTGGCCCAGGCGCAGTACTATGCCCATCCGCAAAACCGCTTCTGGATGCTGATGTCCGCCGTCATCGGCGTGGAACTGCTGGCGCTCGATTACGCCACCCGGTTGCAAACCCTGTTGCAGCATGGCGTGGGCCTGTGGGACGTGGTGGCGCAAGCGCGGCGTAGCGGCAGTCTCGACAGCAATATCCGCGACCGCGACGACAATGATTTACCAGCCCTGCTGGCGCGCCATCCTGCGATCAAGACCATCGCCTTCAATGGCGGCACCGCGCACCGGCTGGGCCTGAAGATATTGGGTGAGCATGCCGCCCGCTATCACATCATCGCTTTGCCATCGAGCAGCCCAGCTTACACGCTGGCATATGCAGAAAAATTAGCCAGCTGGACAACGCTGCGCACGGTGCTGGACCGCGCTAGCCATGCCTGACACGGTTGCCATTGCGCTGGAGTGGATGCCGTATTAATGCGTAACGATATGAAAAGTGGCTGCTTTCGCGATGGGCCGCACGTAATTTTTTTCCCGGACCAGTTCGACAATGCCGTAATGTGACATGGTGCGCAGCGTGCGCGACAGGTTGCCAGGCTGGCGGCCGGTGGCCTCGGCCAGCGCTGAAATGGAGGCCGGCTGGGTGTCGCGGATAACGCGCAGCAGCGCACGGTTATCGTCGCTCAGCACTTCCGCCAGCGATTTCATCGAGGTGAACCATACCTTGGGTTCGTCGGCGTGGGGCTGGTAATCGCCACGGGCAATGGCCAGCACACGCTCACGGATTTGCTCTTGCGGCATGATGCCAATCAGAATCGGTTTCATTGCTTTATCTCCTTGAGTATGCGATCAACGTCCCGGAAAAAATCGATGAACAATTGCTGCGCATCGGTGAATTCGTAAGGAATGCCATGATCCGTGGCATGCCGGTGTACATGGTCAAAGCACCAGATACGCCCTGCGTGCTTGAATTTCTTTGGTGGTTTGACACCATGCGCATTGTCATAGCCTAACAAGCGTTTTCCATAGGGCTCGTGCAGCGTGAGCGAATAACGTATGCCATGCGGTATTTCTCTGGATACGTTGACCAGTCTCGCATCGATTTTGATCCAGTAACCGTCTTGCTGATCAAGAATTGAGCCATCGAGGTCCAGCAGGGTATCGAGTGCAGGATCACGCATCACGCCTCCAATGTATCACCAGTTGATAAGTGGTGCTACAGGTTTTCTTCTGTAGTGCCTCTTTCAACCAAGTTAGTCTGGCTATCGGTGCGGAGTTTGCGTTGGATTAAACGTGTTCAGGCATACGCCACCGTGGTGGTGGCGCCTGGTTCAGTGCCGGTGGAGGAGGGGCGCTTGCGCGGCGCCCAGGTTCTATCTCAGTGCAGCGGGCGCACGTCCACTGGTTCGCCGTCGGCATCAAAGCGCAGCGCCACCGAAACCTGATCAATGCCGATGCTGGCCAATGCGTCGCGCAGGTCATCGACTTCGCTTTCCAGGTCGGCCGCCAGGTCCAGAGGCTTGTCGGCTTGCGCCAGCACGGCGGTGCCGGCCAACAGCTGCACGCGCAGCACCATGTCATCGTCGATGTCGGCCGGCGCAATGATCGCCGTCAGCTGTTGGGCTGGATGGCCTTCCATGGCGGCATTGAGCGTGGCGAGGATTTGCAGCGTGGCGTATTCGGCCTGGGCTTGTTCACGGGCGCCGAAGAACAGGTCCTGGTAGAGGAAATTGAGCGTGAGCGCGCCATCGGCGCCACGGCCACGGCCCAGGCAGCGCGCCACCGTTGGTCCATGCTCGGCAGTCCATTGCTGGTAAGCCTCTGCGCGTTTGGCAAAATAGGCGTCGGCCGCTTTTTCCGCCTTGGGCACCTTGTAGAACGCATCGTCCGCGCGCTTCAGGGCAAAGCCCAGCAGGAAGCGCAGCTCGACCGCGCTGTCGGCGGGGGCGAAATCGGTGGGTGTCCAGCCGTGCGCCAGGCTGCGTTCGAGCGCCGGTGCGGCGCTGAGTTTTTTTTCTGTCAGCGAGTTGGCCGCCTCGCGCACCATGGCGTGCAACTGGCCGTAGCTGATGCGTTCGATTTCACCGAGGTCGTAAGCGTGGCTGACCAGCACCACTTTGGCCTTGGGACTTTCCAGGCCGGCCGCCGTCAGGCTGGCCAGCAGGGCGTCGTAGGCTTCGCTGTCCTGAAAGTCGGCGGCCGGATCGAGGCCGCCCTGGCTGTGCACGAACACGGGAATGGCAAAGGCGTCGATTTCGAGATCGCCGGCGCCGTCGCGCCGCAGCACCAGGTTGGCCGCGCCTTCTTCGACCGCGTTGCGCAGGTAGCGGTAGCCGTCCACCGATTCGTCGCGCGCCAGTTCCACAGCGCCGTACAGCACTTCATCCTTGCCCTGGGTGAGCAGGCGGCGCAGCAGGCGCTGGAATTCAATGGCTTTTTGCGCCAGATCGGCGCGCGTGGCTTCGGCCACGATGTCCTGGTTGAATTCACCGTCCGACAGGTCGAGCGCCAGCGCGCATAGTTCGGTGGTGTTCTGTTCATCCTTGACTTCGGGCGAGTTGGCGGATTTGCGGGGGACAGGGCGCTTATTTTTTGGCATGCGGGCAGTTACTATCGGGCGATGGGTATTCAGGCGCGTTCGGTGTGGAAGGCTTCGTGTAATTCGTCGAGCAGGTCGGCTACTTCGTCTTCGGTCAGGCCCAGGTGCTGGCAGGCGCGCTCGCCGCCTTTTTCCCATTCATGGGACATGCTGCGGCCGTGGAAGCGCTGTATGCCTTTTTCGGCCAGCAGCGACAGCGCCACCAGCGAGCGCACTGCGTCGTCGGTGTCCGGGTCGTCGAGCACGCGGTAATCATGGTGCAGCAGGATGGCCCAGGATACATCCGGCGACAGGCCCCAGTTACGCGCCAGCAGGCAGCCGATGGCGGCATGGTTGGTGCTGTAGCGCTGGTCTTCGATGGCGGTAAAGCACTGCACCGGCTCGTGGCAGGCCTCGTCGTAGGTGGCGGCGTAGTCGGCAAAACGGTCCATCAGCAGCGGCACGCCGATGTCGCAGAACAGGCCAAAGGTATGGGCAATGTCGGGCGGCGCGATGCGCAGCTTGCGCGAGGTGAACACCAGCGCCTGGGCCCGCTGCGCCGAGATTTCCCAGAATGTGGTGAGGTCGGCGTCACGGCCTTCGATGGCCTGGCGCGCCAGCAGTCCGGTGAGCAGGGCTGCGCACTGGTCCACGCCGAGGAAGTTAATTGCCTGCTCGACCGACTTGGCCTTGCGCGAAGCGCCGAAAAACGGCGAGTTGGCCAGCTTGAGCAGGGCGCCGGACATGCCGACATCGTTGCCGATGATGCGGGCGATGGCGCGCGGCGAGGGATCGGGTCTGGCCAGCTCGCGCTGCAGGTCGACCAGCAGGCTCGGCCTGGGCGGAATACGGATGGAACGCATGAGCGCGTCTTCCACCGCGTTTTCTACTGGCAAAGCTGGGGCTGCAACTGAGGTCATCGTGTTCTTCATCGGGGATTTAGGGCGGCTGCGGCCAGGGCCGCGCGATGCATGCGCAACACTGGCTTCCCGAGCTGCGGGACGCTGAAAATGCGGCACATGCCTACCTTCCATTATCGCCGCAAGCGCCGATGGATTGCGCAAATTTCTGCCTATTTTATTGCTCTCTGACCACATTTTGTCGAGTATTTTATGAAGCGCCCCCCATTTGATAATGTTTTGTTAGTGTTTTTGCGGCTTTCTTCGCTCGGCCGGGCGACGTATCGTGGCCAAGTTGGGCGACTATGGTTGTGTTCGCCGTCGAGGTTTTTGTGGCGGTGGCGCTTGCTGGCGGTGTTGCCATGTTGTCCAGCTTGAACACCGAAACCGCATCCGACAGTTGCACCGCCTGTTCCTGCAAGCTTTCCGCCGCTGCGGCAGCCTGTTCCACCAGGGCCGCGTTCTGCTGCGTCACATCATCCATCTGGCTCACCGCCTGGTTGACTTCGGCAATGCCCTGGGCCTGCTCGGCGCTGGCCTGGCTGATGCGGTCGATGATGTCATTGACTTGCTGCACCGAGGCGACGATGTCGCCCATGCGTTCGCCAGCCTGGTGCACCGAGGCGCTGCCGCTGTCGATGGTGGCCACCGAGGCCGAGATCAGCGCCTTGATCTCGCGCGCGGCGGCGGCCGAGCGCTGCGCCAGCGTGCGCACTTCGGACGCCACCACGGCAAAGCCGCGCCCCTGTTCGCCGGCGCGCGCCGCTTCCACGGCAGCGTTCAGCGCCAGGATATTGGTCTGGAACGAAATGCTGTCGATCACGCCGATGATGTCGACGATTTGCCGAGAGCTGGCACGGATCGACGCCATGGTTTGCACCGCCTGCTGCACGGCGGCGCCGCCGCGCTGCGCCATCTCCGATGCGCCCGCCGCCAGCTTGCAGGCTTGCTGGGCGTTGGCGGCGGTCTGCTGCACGGCCTGGGTCAGGCTGTCCATCGCGCTGGCGGTCTGTTCCAGCGAACTGGCCTGCATTTCGGTGCGGGTGGACAGGTCCTGGTTGCCGCTGGCGATTTCGTGGGCGGCGGTATCGATCGAGCGCACTGATTCCTGCACCCGCGTGAGGGTAGTGGTCAGGTTGCCCATGCTTTGATCGAGCAGGCGCGCGGTGTCGGCGATTTCATCGCGGCCGTCGTTGCGCCGGCCAGCGCCCAGCCGGCCCGCCGCCAGCGCCACCACCACGTCGCCGATGCTGCGGATATCGCGCAGCATGGCGCTGCGCACCGCCATGGTCACGCCCAGCGACAGCGCAATCGACAGCAACACCAGGACCGCCATGGCGCTGGCTAATGTGCGGAAGTCGGCATTGGCCTGTTGATGCGCCTGTTCGCTCAGGCGTTTTTCCAGCGCCGACAACTGCGCCAGTTGCTCGTTGAGGACCAGGAACTGCTTTTCGGCCTTGGCCATGGCGTTGGTGGCGATACTCTGATCCATCTGCGCCATGTCCATGGTGTCTTGCACCGCCTTGCGGTAGGCAGCCAGCGCTTGCAGTGACTGTTCGACGTAGTTGCGTTCGTCGCCAGAGGCGGCGGCGCCGGCCAGGCGGCGCAGTTCTTCCTCAATGCTGGTGTGGCGCTGCTTGATCAGCAGGCCCAGTTCGTCGAGCCGCGCTTGCGCAAAACTGCCGTTGACCCATGCCAGCAGCTGATAGATATGGGCGTGCGCGTAGCGCGCTTCGCCGCTCACGTCGGCGGTGGTTTTCAGGCGCGCGGCGCGCACCTGCACCAGGTTTTCCAGCGAGGCGTTCTGGCGCACCATGCCAATCGACGCGGCGCCTGCCGTGACAATCAGCAGCACCAGCACCAGGCCTGGCGCCAGCAGCAGTTTAGGGCCGATCCGTAGTTTTTTCAGCATGGCGCTCTCCCGTTGGCGTTACTGTCATTTTTTGTAGATGCCGGCTTCCAGCACCACGTCGCCCACCCGCAGGATGTAGGTGGTCTTCGGTTCCAGCTTGCCGGTGGCCGGATTCTTGTACTGGTAATCGACCCAGCCGCTGCCTTTTTTTGCCGCCAGGTCGATGATCTCGCGCCGGTATTTTTTACCGCTGGCGTCGGGTACGTCGGTCAGGTCCTTGCCGACGATGGAGGGATTGACCGGATGCGCCAGCACGATGCCGGTCTTGAGGTCGCGGATATCGACGTACAGCGAACCTTGTATAAAGTCCGGGTCGCGCGCGGCGACTTTCTTGATCATGGCGTCCTTGCCGTGCGCCTTGATAAAGGCGGCGCCGCGTTCGGCCATGGCAATGGCATCCTTTTCGTTCGGCTCGGCGGCGTGGGCCAGGGGGAGGGACAGCAGGGAGGCGGCAGCGACGGCAGCCAGGACAGGATAGAGTTTCATGGCGAATCCTTGGTATGAGAAGGGAAAATGGACTGCGGTGGTGAATTGCTCTTGTGAACTTTACGGCGTGCGCGCTGCGACAAATTGCGTTGCCGCAAGTTATGGCTGTACGGAAAGGTTGAGTGTGGCTGGAACGATACTTGCCACAAGGAGCTAAACATTTCCCGTAGTCAGTTGATTTAAGGCAATTACTCCGTGTGGTGACAGCCCTAGCATCCAGTCTCTGCCCTTTCACAGCGATAGGAACCGCGATGACCACCATGCCGATCACCAGCTTGAGCGCCGCCAGCGCCAGTGCTGTCCAGCCGTCCAAGTTCAAGCCATTTACCCGCCAGACCATTTCCCATTCGCGCCAGTGGGAATGGATACCGCCCGATCTGCAGGAAGCCGTGCAGGTGGTGTCGCATGTGCTGCCATTTCGCACCAACGAATATGTGCTCGACCAATTGATCGACTGGAACAACATTCCCGACGATCCGATTTACCGCCTGACTTTCCCGCATCGCGACATGCTGGCGCCCGGCGACTACGCGCAGTTGCGCGAACTGGTGCTGGGCCACGCCAACCCGCCGGCGCTGGCGGAGCTGGTGCGCAAGATCCGGCTGCGCATGAACCCCCATCCGGCAGGCCAGATGACGCACAACGTCCCGCGCGTGAACGACGCGCCGCTCAAGGGCTTGCAGCACAAGTACAAGGAAACCGTGCTGTTCTTCCCCAGCGCCGGCCAGACCTGCCACGCCTACTGCACCTTCTGCTTCCGCTGGCCGCAGTTCGTCGGCATGGACGACCTGAAATTCGATGCCCGCGAATCGACCGAACTGGCCGCTTACCTGAAAACTCAGCCCCAGGTGACCGATGTGCTGATCACCGGCGGCGATCCGCTGATCATGAATACCCGTTCGCTGGAAGCGTATATCGAGCCCTTGCTGGCGCCCGAGCTGGCGCACATCCAGAACATCCGCATCGGCACCAAGTCGGTGGCCTACTGGCCGCAGCGCTTTGTCAGCGACCGCGATGCCGACGATTTATTGCGGCTGTTCGAACGCGTGGTGGCCAGCGGCAAAAACATGGCCATCATGGGCCATTACAACCACGCGGTGGAGCTGCGCCAGGAAATTGCCCAGCAGGCCGTCAAGCGCATCGTCGGCACCGGCGCCACCCTGCGCATGCAGGGGCCCTTGATCCGCCACATCAACGAAGACCCCAGAAGCTGGGCCGAGCTGTGGCAGACCGGCGTGCGGCTGGGCGCCATTCCCTACTATATGTTCGTCGAGCGCGATACCGGTCCGCGCGAATATTTCCAGCTGCCGCTGGCGCGGGCGCACGAGATTTTCCAGGCCGCTTACCAGATGGTGTCGGGCTTGTCGCGCACGGTGCGTGGGCCGTCGATGAGCGCTTTCCCCGGCAAGGTGGTGATCGACGGTATTGTCACCATCGGCGGCGAAAAAGTGTTTGCGCTACAGTTCCTGCAGGCCCGCAATCCCGACTGGGTGCGGCGGCCGTTCTACGCCAAATTCGATGCGCAGGCGACCTGGCTCGATGAGCTGAAGCCAGCCTTTGGCAAGGAAAAGTTCTTCTTCGAGGAAGAGGGCGAGGGCGGCAGCCGCAGCGGCTTCGACCTGGCCCCGCCCGGGCAGCGCAAGGTGATCCCGCTGGTGGCGGCCGGCAGCGGTATCGGCGGACGCACCGCCAGCGCTTGCAGCACGCCCAGCGCCGCCTAGGTTTGCCGTGCACGGCGCCGATCAGGGCCCGCCGCCCGCCGCAGGCAACTTGAATACCCCCAGGGCGCTGTCGGGGCGCATGGTGTTTGTGCTGGTGTTCCTGCCATTTGCGCTGGGCCATTTCCTCTCCACCCTGGTACGCATGGTGAACGCCACGCTGGCGCCGCAACTGGTGGCGGCACTGGCGCTCACGCCCGGCCAACTGGGGTTGCTGACCAGCGCATTTTTTTTCGCCTTCGCCCTGGCGCAACTGCCGGTGGGCGTGGCGCTGGACCGCTGGGGACCGGCGCGCGTGCAGTTGCCGCTGCTGATCGTGGCGGCGCTGGGCGCGCTGGCCTTTGCCGGCGGGCGCGATTTCTATGAGCTGCTGGTGGCGCGCGCGGTGATCGGCCTGGGTGTGGGCGGCTGCTTCATGGCGGCAGTCAAGGCGCTGTCGGCGTCGATTGCATCGGTGCGCCTGCCGTCGGTGCAGGGCTACCTGATCGCCGTGGGAGGACTGGGCGCAGCCACGGCCACGCTGCCGATGCGCATGGCGCTCGACTACCTCGACTGGCGCGCGCTGTTCGTCTGCCTGGCGGCGGC
>JBEVNE010000006.1:0-17067 GCA_040508275.1 Duganella sp. | reverse complement strand
TTGGCGCGCACGCGGGTACGGCCGTTTTCGGCGAATACCTTGGCGTTTTCGGTCAGTTGTTTGGTACCGGCCGAGATACGCTCAACCGTGCCGTCCCATTTGTGGCTGACGTTGTTCACGGTGTCCGCAACCTTGTCGACGCCGTTGTGGGCGCTGGCAGCCAGGCGGTCGGTGGTTGGCGGCACTTTGTCGGCCACGCGGTCGATGGTGGCGTGGGCGTCGGCACGCAGGTCTTTATTGATTTGAGTGACACCGTCACGGGCGCCGTTCAGTTTAGGTTGTACATTGTTTTCCATGATCGTTCCTCTCGTTAGTTTGCGAAACTGCAAGGTCTAAGATAGGCCCATTGACTGGCACTGACCGTGCGCAAGCTAACAATCTGGCCGATATGATCAATATTGACTGACGCACCAGCTAAGTGAACTGGCACACCGACGTGCGTACCGGACCGTAGGATGCTACGATATCCACTTGATCTGCTTATCTGTTGCCTATCTGTTGCCCACCTGTTGCTTGTCTGTAGTCTGTATTAAGGAGAGCGTCATGTTTCCCATCACCTCCACCCTGTCCACGCCAGCTGCGGTCAATTTCCCTCTGGTAAATCCAACGCCGCAAACGGCAGCGGTCAACGCGGTCAATGGCGGCACCTTGCCTGTAGGCACGGCCACCGATGCACCGGCCGCGTCGGTCACCATCGACCTGTCGCCGGTGGCCAGTTTTTTGATGACGGTGTCACGCTCGCAACAGCAGATCGCCCAGTTGCAGGCCGGCCGCAGCCTGCTACAGGCATCCCAAACGACGCAGACAGCCCAGGATGATGCGCTGCGCAGTACGGCTCTGAGCGATGCCACGCAAGAGGTGGTTGATGCGTTCAACCTGTTGCCGGGCGTGAGCTTTAACCAGGCCCAGCCGCAAAGCACGTCGCTGCTCAACAACCTGGTCAACAACCTGACACGGCAAGCGGAAACACCGACCCAGCAAACCGCTGCGCAAAACCTGGCGCAAATTGGCGTCACCCTGCAGCCGCCGCTGCTGTCGGACGCCAGCGGCGGCCTCTCGCTCGACAATGAAATTCTGCGCGCCGCCTTCAACAGCAACGAACAATCGACCACCGATACGCTGCAGAACACGCTGACCATGTTCCGCAATCTGGCCACCGAATTCGCCGAGCAGGTCAGCGCAGCAGCGAGCACGGCGGCGCAGCGCTTGCAGCGCCAGCAGCAGGAAGCTCAGCCGCTCACAGCCGCCGACCAGGCGCAAAATGCCCGCCTCGATTTTGCCCGCGCCCAGCTCGACGTGCTGTCGCAAAACCCGCTGGCCGAAACCGCCGCCGATCGCCTGGCGGCGCAGCGTGCCGCACTGGAGCAACCGTTGACGCCGACCTTCAGCGCGCCGCAGTCCCCTGTCATCAACCCGCAGCTGCAGGCCCAGCAAGACGCCCTGGGCGCCAATGCCGCGCAAGTACAGCAGACCAACCAGGCGGCGCTGGCAGCCCAGCAACAGCAGGCGGTCCAGGCCGATGAAGCGCTGCTGGCGGCGCAACAAACGCAGCAAAGTCCGCAAGCCGTCAATTTCGCACAGTTACAGCAAGCGGCCCAGGCTGCGCTGGCGGCAGAAACGCAGGCGGCCGGGCTGGCGCAAATTCAGGCTCAGCAGCAGGCGCAAGCACAGCAAAGCGTGCAGGAGGCACCGCAGACAATAGCGCAACAGGTTCCACTGCAGGCGCAGTCAGCTCAGCAGGCTGATGCAACCCCAGGCGAGCAAGCCGGACGCGAAGAGATTGCCCGGGCGGCATCCGAGGCCGCCCAGGCCAGCGCCCAGTCGATGGCGGCGCGCCAGCAATCGACGGCTGGCCTGAATGCCGCCAGCGCTGCCAGCGCCCAGGCCGCAGTCCAGGCCCAGGCTGCGCAAAACGCTGCGGCCAACAGCGCCCCCACCCTGCCTGCCGATGCCAGCCCGCTGCAGCAGGCGCAGGCCGCGCAAACCGCCGCCGCCAACCTGGCGGCAGCCAACGCTGCTGCCGCCACCGCCTTGGCGCAAGCGCAGGCGGCGCAGAACGCCGCCGACGCTCTGGTGACGCAAAACGCCCAGGCTACCGCCGCTGCTGCCGAGGCGCGCGCGGCCCAGCTCAATGCGACCAGTGCCCAGGCCGCCAACGCGGCAGCAGCGGTGGCGGCCCAGCAATCGAGCGCGGCCGAAACCACGGCTGCCAACCTCGCGGCCGCCAATGCCGCAGCGGCCGATGCGGCGCAACAGGCGCGCGCCGCGCAAGCGGCAGCAGCGCAGGCAGCCGCCGCACAGGCCAATCCCTTGCAGGGCAATCCGGCACTGGCGGCAGCGATTGCCGCCTACAACATCAACGACCCCGTGCTGGGCAACGCCACCGCGCGCACCGTCCAGGCCAGCACGCCGGCGGTCAGCCGCGTGGCCGCCGTCACCGCCGCAGAAGCGGCGCGCACCATCGGAAGTAATGGCGGCTAAAGCCGGCAAACACCGCATATGCCGCAGGCGATCCCCGCTCCTTGCTGGGCGCCGGCGGCATTTTTTCCTTCATGCCCTTAATTTTCTTCCGCTTGGTGGCACGCACACGATAATATGCTCGCTATCCACATCGATATCCGGGAGATTGTATGAAGTTGAAGCACCGCGCCATTCACACCGCTACCGCCCTGGCCCTGCTGGCTGCTGCCGGCATGCCAGTCCATGCCCAGGAGGCCGCCAGCAAGGACGGCGTGATCAGGATCGGCCACAGCGGCCCGTTGTCGGGCGCCCAGGCGTTCTCGGGCAAGGATAATGAAAGCGGCGCGCGCCTGGCCATCGAGGAACTCAACGCCAAGCCGATCACCGTGGCCGGCAAGAAGCTGCGCTTCGAACTGCTGTCCGAGGACGACCAGGGCGACCCGAAAACCGGCGTGGCGGCGGCGCAAAAACTGATCGACAACGGCGTGCGCTACATCGTCGGCCCATACAACTCCGGCGTCGCAATTCCCGCTTCGCGCACCTACCACGACGGCGGCGCACTGATGGCCACCGTGGCGACCAACACCAAGATCACCCAGCAGGGCTATAAGACGCTGTACCGCATCAACGCCAGCGACACCCAGCTCGGTTCCAAGATGGCGCTGTACGCAGCCAATGTGATGAAGCTGAAAACCGTCGCCGTGATCGACGACCGCACCGCTTTCGGCCAGGGCATCGCCGAGGAATTCAAGCGCCAGGCGCGCGCCGCCGGCATGACGGTGGCCGGCCACGAATTCACCAACGACCGCGCATTCGACTTTACCGCCATCCTGACCAAGCTGAAAACCAAAAAAGTCGAAGCGATCTTCTTTGGCGGTTATGCGCCACAGGGCGCGCCGCTGGCACGGCAAATGAAACAGTTGGGCATCAACGCCAAACTGCTGGGCGCCGACACCATCTGCACCGCCGAAATGGGCAAGCTGGGCGGCGACGCCGTGGCCGACAATGTGTACTGCTCGCAGGGCGGTGCCATCCTCGACAAGGCCGCCGCCGGCCCGGCCTTCAAAGCCAAGTTCAAGGCGCGCTACAACAAGGACCCGGACGTCTACGCCGCCAACTTCTACGACGCCACCCTGCTGTACGCGCAGGCCATGCAAAAAGCCAACTCCACCGATCCGCAAAAAGTGGCCGCCGCCATCAGCGCCGGTTCCTACAAGGGCGTGGCCGGTACCTACGAATTCGACGCGCGTGGCGACATGAAACAGTCGCCGGTGACGGTGTTCACCTTCAAGGGTGGCCAGCCGGTGCCGCTGGCGAGCTACTAAGCCAGACGGAAAATTCACATAAAGACCGGCCACGATCAGCGTTGCATCACCATATTAAGCATTTATAACCATTTCCAGCGCTTCAAGGATTGCAGCGCCCTTAACCATCCCTACGTGCGCGGTTAAGGGCGATCAGCCGGTCAAACGCCTCACGGGCGCCTTCGCAGGCGTCGGCAATCTGCTCCGGCTCCACCACGGCGGTGCGTAAAGCGGCGATGAAGCGCTGCCAGTGCGGCCCTGGTGAACCGTTGCCGCGCAGGTAGTTGAGCGGATGCGGCGCCAATGCTGCCGACAGGCGCTTGTACAGCACCGCCCCGCCCAGTTGCGAACCCTCGACCACATAGCACACGCCCCAGCGATAGGCAGCGCTGGCCTGCACCGGCCATGTGGCGGTATCGGCGGTGACGGACAGTGACGGCAGCGGCGCGGCGCCCGGCATTGCGTGCAGCAGGTCGGCGCGGATCGCGGCCAGGTAGTCGGGCAGCACCGGGCCGTCATCAAAGCGCCCCAGCCAGGCCGTGATCGGCGCCAGCCACATTTCGAGCAGCTGCAGGTGGTCGCGGTAATCGTCCAGGCCCACCTGCTTGGCCGCCAGCGGCGTTTGCGCATCGAGTTCCGCATGGCGCGCCGCCGTCGCCGTGCGCAAAGCTGCCAGCACATCGGGGGCAGCCACATATTCCTTCGTGGAAAATTCTTCCAATATATTTCCTTTCGTCTGTTGGAACAATTTTACACACAAGCAATCCAGATGCGCACGGTACGTTTGTGCACGCTGCCAACAGTTGGCGTGGGGTAGAATCCGATAACAACATCGATACCGTATCATGAGTGATAATCTTTCCCAGCATTGTGCAGTCCTGCTGATCGACGACGAACTGATCGCACAGGACCTGATCGGCGACCACCTGAGCCGCCAGCCCGGCATACGCCTGCGCTACGACCAGCGCGCCGAGCACGCCGTGGAGCTATGCCGGGAAACGGGCGCCAACGTGGTGCTGGTCGATCTGCGCATGCCCGGCGCCGACGGTTTCGACGTGATCCGCATGCTGCGCGCGCAGCCCGATACCGCCCACATTCCCGTCATCCTGCTGTCGTCCGAAGACGATGCCGAAACCAAGGCGCGCGCGTTTGCCACGGGCGCCAACGATTACCTGGTCAAGTGGCCGGAAGCACGCGAGCTGGAAGCGCGTATCCGCTACCACTGCGCGGCCTACCTGGCGCGCCAGCAGCGCGATGCAGCGTTTGTCGAACTGCGCCAGCGCGAGGAAGAACTGCGCGCCAGCCAGGCGGCCCTGCACCAGGCGCAAAAAATGGAAGCGATCGGCCAGTTGACCGGCGGCGTGGCGCACGACTTTAACAATGTGCTGCAAATTATCAGCGGTAATCTGCACCTGCTCAAAATGCTGGGCATGGTCACGCCGCAAGGCATGCAGCGCGTGGAAAACGCGCTGAGCGGGGTTGAGCGCGGCGCGCGCCTGGCGGCCCACCTGCTGGCTTTCGCCCGCCGCCAGCCGCTGCAAAGCGCCGTGGTCGACCTCACCCCTACCCTGGCCGACATCGACGACATGCTCGGCCACGTGCTGGGCCCGCGCGCGCGCGTGCTCACCGATATTGGCGCCGCGCTGTGGAGTGTCGAGGTGGACGTGGGCCAGCTCAACAACGTCATTCTCAACCTCGCCATCAACGCACGCGACGCCATGAACGGCGAAGGCACGCTGACCATCCGCGCCCGCAATCTCGACGCCGAGGCGGCGCGCCTGCACAAGGTCGGCGCCAGCAACGCCGATCACCCCCCTCATGATTACGTGCTTATCGAAATCGTCGATACCGGCGTCGGCATGAGCGAAACTGTGATGCAGCGCGCCTTCGAGCCATTTTTCACCACCAAGCCGACCGGCCAGGGCACCGGCCTGGGCCTGAGCATGGCCTATGGCTTCGTCAAGCAGTCGGGTGGCGAAATCACCTTGCGCAGCAGGCCCGGCGAAGGCACGTGCGTGCAAATCTACCTGCCGCGCAGCCAGAGCACCGGCACCACACCACAGGCGACCGAAACCGAAGCGCCCAGCGGCGGCGCCGAAACCATCTTGCTGGTGGAAGACGAGGAAGCCGTGCGCAGCGCTACCGAGGCCATGCTGGCGGAACTCGGCTACCAGGTGCTGAGCAGCCCCGACGCCGATCACGCGGCCCAGTTACTCGAACGCGGTGCACGCATCGACCTGCTGTTTACCGACGTCATCATGCCGGGCCGCCTGACCAGCCTCGAGTTGAGCGAACTGGTCAAACAGCGCCAGCCGCATGCGCAAATCCTGTTCACCTCCGGCTATGCCGAGGGCGTACTCACCCACGATGGCAAGCTGCCCAAGGACGTCCACCTGCTGGCCAAGCCCTATACGCTGGAAACCCTGAGCGCACGCATCCGCCAGATGCTGCGTCCGCGTTCTGCGCCTGCATCTGCCATCACCATCACTGCGGGATAAATTTACTGCGGCTTGATGTAGCGCTGCGATCCTGGTGGCGGCTCGTTGAGCACGGCCCAGAAAATGCCAAGATCGGCAATGGCGCGCACAAACTCCTGAAAATCGACGGGCTTGACCACGTAGGCGTTCACACCCAGCTCGTAGCTGCGGATCAGGTCCTGCTCTTCTCTGGAAGAAGTCAGCATGACTACCGGCAGGCTTTTCAGGGCCGGGTTGCTGCGGATATCGGCCAGCACTTCCAGGCCATCGACCTTGGGCAGCTTGAGGTCGAGCAGCACGACGGCGGGATTGCCCTGCTCGCGCTCGGAAAATGCTCCGCGCCCGTGCAGATAATCGAGTGCATCGGCGCCATCGCGTACCACGATCACTTCGTTGGCCAGTTGGCTGCGCTCGAGGGCGATCAGCGTCAGTTCCAGATCATGGGGGTTGTCCTCAACCAGCAGGATGGGCTTTAACATGGGTACCTCAGTCGTTCTCAATCAATGGTGGGTGGTCCGGAATGCTAAACGAAAAAGTCGCGCCCTGGCCGGGTGCGGAATGCGCCCAGACACGGCCACCGTGGCGCTCGACGATGCGGCGCACATTGGCCAGGCCTATGCCCGTGCCCTGAAAATCCTCCATGCGGTGCAGGCGCTGGAATACGCCAAACAATTTATGGACATACTCCATATTGAAACCGACACCATTGTCGGCGATATGGAATACGGTTTCCTCTTTAGATTTCTCACTGGAAACGGAAATGATCGCTGGATCGCTTTGCGCCGAAAATTTTACGGCGTTAGACAAGAGATTGTACAACGCCAGCTGCAAAAATGCGGGATCGGCGATGATGTCAGGCAGTGCATCGACCCGCCATTCTACGCGACGTGACGCCAAGTCGGGCGTCAGCCGCTCGATGCAGCCATTGACCATTTCACCCATGCGCACGCGCACCGGGCGCAAGGCCGCGCGTCCCATCTGCGAAAAACTCAGCAAATCGTCGACCAGCTTGCCGGCCAGCCGTGCCGAGTTTTTGATATTGGTGAGAAACCGGATGCGCCGTTCGAGATTGTCGTTATCTGCCGTTTCCATCAACAGGTCAGAAAAACCGACGATGTGGCGCAGCGGCGCACGCAAGTCGTGCGAGACCGAATAGGAAAACGCTTCCAGCTCCTTGTTGGCGCGGCCCAGTTCTTCCGCCAGGTCGGCCATCTGCTCGGCGCGCTCGAGCGCAATGCCCAGCAGCGCCGTGCGAAATTCCAGCGCCAGTTCCAGTTCGCCCTCGTGCCACGGCGTGCTGGTGCCGTGCACGGCCTGGCGCCACAGGCCGAAACTGGCGCGCGGCGACAAGGCGCCATGCTGCACCACCTTGCCATCGGGGCGGCCGGCCCAGTCGATGGTGTGCACCACCTCGGGCCGGAACCATAACAGATAATGCTGGTGAATGCGCGATATCGGCATGGCCAGCAAGCCGCTGGCGCATTCGGTGAAGGCAGCCGCTGGCGGATACAGCGTACTCAGCGCCGCGCTGTGGAACAGGTCTTCGTGCATGGTCGCACCGAGCCAGTCGGACAATTCCCGGATCTGCTTGTCGTCGGGCGTATGACCAAAGCTGATCAGCCGTTCGTCGAGCACAATGGCGACGCCGCCGGCGCGGCCGAAGCTCAGCAGGTCGGGCATGACGCTGCGCAGGTTTTCAATGAAATCGGCCCCTTGGGTCAGGCCACCAAGCAGCGTGACCATCACGCGGCGCAGGTCGAGGCGGAATTGCAGCTCGTCGGCGTCGGCGCGGGTACCGATGCGCAACGCCAGGATCTGGCCTATTTGCTCACAGACAATACGCTGGTGAATACTGAGATGGCGCGCGCTGGCGTGGTGACATGAAATCAGGCCCCACAGCTTGCCATTGACGATCAGCGATACCGACATCGAAGCCGCAGTGCCCATATTACGCATGTACTGCAAATGCACGCCCGACACGCTGCGTAAGGTAGCCATCGACAGGTCGTTGGGCTGGCCTGTCAAGGGATTCTCGGCCGGCAGCAGGCGCGACGGTGTATAAGCGGCATCGTGAATCAGCCGCACGCGGTTGAGCAGATACAGCTCGCGCGCCTGGCGCGGAATATCGCTGGCCGGAAAACTCTGCCCCAGGTAACTGTCGTAGCCTGGCTGCAGGCACTCTGCCAGCACGGTGCCATGGCCTTCGGCATTGAAGCTGTACACCAGCACGCGTCCGAAACCTGTCAGCGCCGCCAGTTCGCGGGCTGCCACCTGGCTCATGCCGACGATGGACTCGGCATCGTTGATCTTGTTGAGGAAATGTCCCACCAGCGGATACAGGTGCTCGATGCTGGCCTCGATACTGCTTGACGACGGTTCGAATTCCAGCACCAGCAAGCCGTCGCGCTCGTGGGCGATGACATCGACCCGGCATTCCCTCAAGGCAATAGTAGCCAGGAATGCCGGCCGTTCGCGCGGTGCCGTGCCTCGCAGCCGCGGCGCCAGCCATTGCGCGGCGTCGGCGCCGATAATATCCTGCAGAGACAGGCCTATCGCTTGCTCGGGTGCAATGCCGGTGAACGCCGCCAGGTTGTCGCTAACCTGCACCACGCGTTCATCCATCAGCGCCAGCAGGAAGCCGTGCGGCTGAATGGCGCCGGGAATGCGGATCGGCTCGTTATCGCAGGCGGCAATGGCAGCAGCGGTGGGAATTGCCTCGGGCATGGACGGAAAACATTATATGGACAGATGGCCGATGATACCAATTTTCCACCCGTCGCAGCGCGCGCCACGGCCGGGTCCGATATCAATATTCATCAATGCAACAGTTTTACGGGAGCCGCTGCCAGCGCACGCGCCACGCCGTCATGGATTTCCAGCACGCGCGGATGGCGTTCGCCAAAGCGCATGCGGTAACAGACCTGGCCATCTTTCCACGCAGTAGGCAACACCATCAGCAACTGGAAAGCGCTGGGCGCGCCGACGTCGCTACCGAAAATCGAAGGAGTTCCAGAAAGCAATATCGCCTGCATGGTTTCCTCGCCCTCGATTTCGACATGGTGGCCGCGCACCGAAATGCCGGCGCCGCCATCGAAGCGGGCATTGCCGATAATGCTGTCATTGCGGCCATCGACGACCAGGTTTAATAACAGGGTAGGATGGCCGTGGGCGGCGCTGCTGATCTCGTAGACGGCGGTAAATAACTGGCTCATGGTGTTTCCCTTAAGAATGCTCAAAACAGGGATGCACTGTAGCGGCCAGCCGCCGCGCCGTCCTTCCGAAGACCTTCCGACCAGCTTACCTAGTCGTAAGCTATTGTTTTACAAGGATTTCAGATTCCCTTTAGCGCGACGGCAAGCGCCAGCCTTGTCGCACATAATGGCAGGTGTAGCCATTTGGAATGCGCTCAAGATAATCCTGATGCTCCGGCTCGGCCTGCCAGAACGGTCCTGCCGGCGCCAGTTCCGTCACCACCTTGCCCGGCCACAGGCCGGAGGCATCGACGTCGGCAATGGTCTCTTGAGCGATGTTCTTTTGTTGCTCATTAGTATAAAAAATGGCTGATCGATAACTGGTCCCAAGATCATTCCCCTGGCGGTTGGGCGTGCTGGGATCATGAATCTGGAAGAAAAATTCCAGCAACTGGCGGTAACTGATGCGCGCTGGATCGAAGACGATCTCGATGGCCTCGGCATGGCTGCCATGATTGCGGTAGGTGGCGTTGGCAACGTCGCCGCCGCTGTAACCGACGCGCGTATCGAGCACGCCGGGCATTTTGCGGATCAGGTCCTGCATGCCCCAGAAGCAGCCGCCGGCCAGAATCGCGGTCTCGGTCGTGGTATCCATTGTGTGTCCTCTCAATAGGTTCAGGTCACCCATGTGGTGACACTACCTCCCATATCAAGCTGCGCAAGTGCTGGAACAGCCCGGACGCGACGATGGCCGGCGCACCCTGCAACGCGTGCGCGCCACACGTGTTAATAAAATGCAACAAAACGCATTTTAGAGCTTACCTACTAAATCTTAAATTCTGCACGGAAATTAATTTTCTTTTAAAAATTAATGAATTACTATCGCTACCTTGTTACTACTCTCGCCACCACAACCACTACCACGCCCATGAAGAATTTAACATTCAAGCAAAAACTATGGTTGCCCCTGATACTCAGTTTGCTGTGTATCGTCGTCATTTTTGTCCATGGCGCGCTGCAAACCCGTGATCTGCGCCTGGAAGAACGTCAAAAAGATTTAACCAATGTGAACCAGGTGGGGCTCAGCATTGTTAAACATTTTGACGAACAGTCGAGTTCCGGCAAGATCACCAAAGAGGAAGCCCAGCGCCGCGCCATCGAGGTGATCCGTGCGCTGCGTTTTGGCGAAGACGGGTATACGGCCATCGCCAGCAAGGACATGATTTCGCTGATGAACCCGTTTGCGCCGCAAAACAACGGCAAGGACATGAGCGGCTTCAAGGACGTTAACAACTACTACCTGTACCGCGAAATCGCCGCCGCCGGCTCCAGCGCCAAGGGCCATGGCTTTGTGCACTACGTCTGGCCTCGGCCGGGCGGCAAGGAGCCATTGCCCAAGACCAGCCGGGTGGACCGCTATGCACCGTGGGGCTGGGACTTGATCACCGGCGTCTACATGGACGATATCGAGCGCGCCTTCCGCGCCGAGCTGCTGCAATCGGGCGCCGTACTGCTGGTGGTCAGCCTGCTGCTGGGCTTTTTTGTCACCCGCATCAACCACAGCCTGCGCGACACCATCGGCGGCGAACCGGCGCTGGTGCGCGATGCCGCCAATCGCATTGCCAGCGGCGACTTCAGCGTGGCCATCCACACAGACGCCAACGACGACAGCAGCATTTTCTTCGGCATGAAAACCATGCAGGCCAAACTGGCCGACACCATCGGCGAAATCCGCCGCAGCGCCGACACCATCGCGCTGGCCTCGTCCGAAATCGCCAGCGGCAATATGGACCTGTCGGCACGCACCGAAACCCAGGCCAGCTCGCTGGAAGAAACCGCCGCCTCGATGGAACAACTGACCTCCACCGTGAACCAGAACGCCGTCAATGCCCAGCAAGCCAACGACATGGTGCTGTCGGCGGCGGCCGTCGCCGGCAAGGGTGGCGAAGTGGTATCGAAAGTGGTGCAGACCATGGACGCCATCAACACCTCGGCCACGCGCATTGTCGACATCATCAGCGTGATCGACGGCATCGCCTTCCAGACCAACATCCTGGCGCTGAACGCCGCCGTGGAAGCGGCGCGCGCCGGCGAACAGGGACGCGGCTTTGCCGTGGTGGCCAGCGAGGTGCGCAACCTGGCCCAGCGCAGCGCGGCGGCAGCCAAGGAAATCAAGACCCTGATCGGCGATTCGGTGGACAGCATCAAGATCGGCAGCGCACTGGTGGCCGAAGCCGGCACCACCATGGACCAGATCGTGGACAGCGTTACCCGTGTGACCAACATCATGAGCGCCATCACCGCCGCCTCGCACGAACAGAGCGTGGGCATCGGCCATGTCAACCAGGCCATCAACGAGATGGATTCGGTCACCCAGCAAAACGCCGCACTGGTCGAGCAGGCGGCATCGGCGTCGGCCAGCATGCAGGACCAGGCCAGCCTGCTGGCGCAACTGGTGCTGCGCTTCCGTCTGGACCAGGCCGAACAGCGCGCTGGCCGTGCCGACAAACAGGTGGCGCTGTTGCGCTAAGGGTTCAGTCACAGACAGGCCGTGAGCAGTATTGATGAATACTGCTCATAAGGCTAATGAGCACCACTGTCTTACCAGCCCGGCCCCCTGACGTATATTGATCGTTGGCATTTGTTAATACTCAACGATCAGGACTCAGGATGACCAAACTGATGACAACACTCCACATTAACGGCAAGTCGCACCAGCTCGAGGTGCCCGACGACACACCTCTGCTCTGGGCCCTGCGCGACGAGCTCGGCATGACAGGCACCAAGTTTGGCTGCGGCATGGCGCTGTGCGGCGCCTGCACCGTGCACCTGGACGGCCAGCCGATCCGCGCCTGCACCACGCCGATTTCCGCTGTCAGCGGCAAAAAAATCGCCACCATCGAAGCGATGCAGGCGGACCGCGTGGGCAAGCTGGTGCAGCAGGCCTGGGTGGAGCTGGGCGTGGCCCAGTGCGGCTACTGCTAGACTGGCCAGATCATGTCGGCTACCGCTCTGCTCAAGACCAACAGCAAACCGAACGACCAGCAGATCGATGAAGCGATGAGCGGCAATATCTGCCGCTGCGGCACTTATCCCCGCATCCGCGCGGCCATCAAGACTGCAGCGACCAAGCTCGATGGAGGTCGCGGATGAACGATCTTTCTCTGCCTCGGCGCAACTTCCTGCAAGCGGGCGCTATGGCGCTGGCCGTCAGCGCCAGCGGCAGGCTGTGGGCCCAGGACCAGGCTGCCAAGCGCGAACCCAAATATGGCGCCGACACCATGCCCGGCGGCGTGGTCGATCAGCCGCTGGTATTTGTCAGCATCGCCGCCGACGGCGTGGTGACCATCATCGCCCACCGCATCGAAATGGGCACCGGCATCCGCACCAGCCTGCCGATGGTGGTGGCCGACGAAATGCAGGCCGACTGGACCCGTGTGCGCATCGAACAGGCCGAAGCCAACGAAGCAAAGTATGGCAGCCAGAACGTCGACGGCTCGCGCAGCATCCGCCACTTTCTGGCGCCGATGCGGCGCGTGGGCGCAGCCATGCGACAGATGCTGGAAGCCGCCGCTGCGGCGCAGTGGTCGGTGCCGCTGGCAGAAGTGCGCGCGGTGCGCCACGAGGTGCTGCACACGCCGAGCGGGCGCCGCCTCGGTTACGGCCCGCTGGCCGCCAGCGCCATGCGCCAGCAGGTCCCCGCCGAACCGCGCCTGAAAGACCCTAAGGACTTCCTGTATATCGGCAAGGGCAAGGTACTGGCCTACGACAACCACGACATCGTCAGCGGCCAGGCCACCTATGGCATCGATGTGCGGCTGCCCGGCATGCTGTACGCGGTGATCGCGCGCCCGCCGGTACTGGGCAGCACGGTGGCTGCGTTCGACGCTGCCGACGCCCTCAAGGTGGCCGGCGTGCTCAAGGTAGTGAAGCTGGAAAGCTATCCCGGTGCGCCGCTGTTCCATCCGCTCGGCGGCGTGGCCGTGATCGCCCGCAATACCTGGGCTGCGCTGCAGGGCCGCGCCGCGCTCAAGATCGAATGGACCGACAGTCCCCACGCTGGCTATGCATCGGCAGCCTATCGCCAGTCGCTCAGTGCAGCGGTACGCCAGCCGACAGGCGGCAAGGCCGCGCGCAACGACGGCAACGTCTACGCCGCCTTGCAGGCCGGCGACGCCACGCGCCGCGTCAGCGCCGAATACTATCTGCCGCACCTGGCGCACGTGAGCATGGAAGCGCCGGCCGCCACCGCGCTTTTCAAGGATGGCAGGTGCGAGGTCTGGGCGCCGGTGCAGGCGCCGCAGGGCACGCTGGAGAACGTGGCTCAGCACCTGGGCCTCAAGCCGGAACAGGTCAGCGTGCGCATGACCTTGCTGGGGGGCGGCTTTGGCCGCAAGTCCAAGCCCGATTTTGCCGTGGAAGCGGCGCTGTTGGCGCAGCAGTTCCCCGGCCAGCCGGTCAAGGTCACCTGGTCGCGCGAGGATGATATCCGCCACGACTACCTGCACACGGTTTCGGTGGAACGGCTGGAGAGCGTGCTCGATGCCCAAGGCATGCCGCAGGCATGGCTGCACCGCTCTGCCGCCCCCACCATCACCTCGACCTTTGTCGCCGGCGCCAAGGCGGTGGCGCCGTTTGAAGTGGGCATGAGCGCCAGCAACGTGCCGTTCCGCATCCCCCATGTACGGGTGGAGACGGCCGAGGTGACCGCCCATGCGCGTATCGGCTGGTTCCGTTCGGTGTCGAATATTCCACATGCCTTCGCCGTGCAAAGCTTCGTGGCCGAACTGGCCCACAAGGCCGGTCGCGACCATCGCGATTACCTGCTCGACCTGCTTGGCCCGGCGCGCAAGATCGACCCGGCTGCACTTGGCGACAACTGGAACTATTCCGAGTCGCCGCAGCTGTACCCGGTCGATATCGGCCGCATGCGCGGCGTGGTGGAACGCGCCACCAGGGAGGCGGGCTGGGGCCGCAAGCTGCCCGCACGGCGCGGCCTTGGCCTGGCGCTGGCCTACAGCTTTTTGTCCTACGTCGCGGTGGTGCTCGAGGTGTACGTGACGCCGGCCGGCGAGGTCCGCGTGGAAAAAGTGGACATGGCCATCGATTGCGGCCCGCAGGTCAATCCCGAACGCATCCGTTCGCAGGCGGAGGGTGGCTGCATCATGGGCCTGAGCCTGGCGCTGATGGGCGAGATTTCATTCAAGGATGGCCAGACCGAGCAATCGAACTTCCACGATTTTCCCGTTCTGCGCCTGAACGAGAGCCCGAAGCAGATCCGAGTGCATTTGGTGGGCAACGATTTTGCCGTGGCGCCCGGGGGCGTGGGCGAACCGGTGGTGCCGCCGGTGGCGCCGGCGCTGGTCAACGCGATTTTTGCCGCCACCGGCAAGCGCGTGCGCGACTTGCCGGTTCGGGATCAGTTAAAGGCCTGATGCAGAGGTAACTTTGCATACCAGGGCAGTGGCGCTGCACTGCCCTCCCTTGCTTGTTACGGAACGATGGCGGTAAAGAGGTAAACCGCAAAGATCACCAGGTGCACCGTACCCTGCATGACCGTGGTGCGGCCGGTGCCCAGCGACAGCGTGGCTACCAGCAGCGACAGCAGCAACAGCACCGTCGACTTGACGTCGATGCCGAGCGACAGCGTCCAGCCGGTCATCAAGGACACCACTGCCACGGCGGGAATGGTCAGGCCGATACTGGCCAGCGCCGAGCCAAGCGCCAGATTCAGACTGGTTTGCAGGCGGTTGGCGCGCGCGGCCTGGAAGGCGGCGATCCCTTCCGGCAGCAGCACCACGGCGGCGATGATGATGCCGACCACGGCCTTCGGCGCCCCCAGTTTGAGCACCGTTGCTTCAAGTGTTGGCGACAGCATTTTGGCCAGCAGCACCACGCTGCCCAGGCACAGCACCAGCAGCGCGGCGCTGAACCACGCCATCTTGAGCGGTGGCGGCGGTGCGTGGGTGTCTTCGTCGCTGGTCGCCACTTCGGGCAGGAAGTAATCGCGGTGGCGCACGGTTTGCACCAGCACGAAGGTGCCGTACAGGACCAGGGAAATCAGCGCGATAAAACTCAGCTGGCTGCTGCTGTAGGCAGGTCCGGGCACGGTGGTGGTGTAGTTAGGCAGCACCATCGTCAGGATGGAAATGGCAGCCAGCGTGGTCAGCGCCGCCGACACGCCCGACAGCGTAAAGGTTTGCTCGCCATGGCGTCCGGCGCCGGCCAGCAGGCAGATGCCAAGCATACCGTTCAGAATGATCATCACGGCAGCAAACACGGTATCGCGCGCCAGGCCGGCGGTCGATTCGCCGCCTGCCACCATCAGCGAGACGATCAGCGCCACCTCGATGGCGGTAACGGCCAGCGCCAGCACCAGCGTGCCGTAAGGCTCGCCCACTTTGTGCGCCACCACTTCGGCATGAAACACGGCGGCCAGCACGCCGGCGAACAGACCGGCCACCAGCAGCAGCGTGTAGACCTGACCCACCACGTCCGGCGCTCCCAGCGCCTGGCCGCCAATCAGCAGCCAGGCCAGCACCGGCGTGGCAACCGACCAGATTGGTAATGTCTTCGAAATCTTCATTGGCACACTCCCTTCACTTTTCAACAACCCGCATTGTAGCGTGCATGAGTTGACATGATTGACCGGAATGTAATGTGCGGGGAAAAGTCATGCCGCTGGCAAGCCTAGAACAAGCTCGTTTGCGCAGTCGTGAGGCTGGAAAAGCTGTCGTGCATCGGCTGCAGTATGGCATCGGCGATCGGTTGCAGCTGCTTGCTCAGATAGTGTTCGTAGTCGATGCGCGAGCGCAGCGCCTCAAGCGGTTCGGGGCCGCTGGTGGTCATCAGGTAGCTGATCCAGCCGCCGTGCTGGTAGCGCAGCGGGCGTCCCTGGGCCTGGCGATGCTCATCGGCCAGGCGCGCGGCACGCACCTGGGGCGGCACATTGACCTTGTATTCATCGAGCGATTGGCGCAGGCGCTTGCGGTACACCAGCAGCGCATCGTGCACGCCCGCCAGCGTGTCGCGCGCATACTCGCGCACATAGTCCTGGTAAGGCTCATTTTTAAACACGCGCAAAAACAGCCCTTGCTGGAACTGCTGCGCCAGCGGCGTCCAGTCGCTGCGCGCCACTTCGAGGCCGCGATAAATCACTTCCTCGGCCCCCTTGGCATTGATGGTCAGGCCGGCATAGCGCTTCTTGCTGCCCATGTCGGTGCCACGGATGGTGGGCATGAAAAATTTCTGGTAGTGGGTGTCGAACTCGATCTCGAGGTGGCATTCCAGTCCGTGCCGTTCCCTGAGCATGGTGCGCCACCAGCTGTTGATGCGGTCGGCCAGTTGCTGGCCTATGGCCAGCGCAGCGTCGTTGGGATGTTCTTTCTTCAGCCAGATAAAGATCGAATCGGTGTCGCCGTAAATCACATCGTAACCCTCGGCTTCGACCAGCTCGCGCGTTTGCTTCATCATCTGGTGGCCGCGCAAGGTCACGGACGACACCAGGCGCGGATTGAAAAAGCGGCACTCGGTGGCGCCCAGCACGCCGCAAAAAGAATTCATCAGCAGCTTGAGCGCCTGCGACAGCGGCTCATTTTTGGCGCGCTTGGCGGCGTCGCGCTGCTGCCAGATGCT